>WRBL01000295.1 GCA_009784565.1 Streptosporangiales bacterium
GCAAAGCCGAGCGCGGAGGCGGCCGCTATCGCACCGACGACAATTCCGGCGTGAGATCTCTTCATTAGATTCGCCTTTCTTTCTGGCCGTCCTTAAGGACGCTTGACCCAAAAATTACGCGCGAGTAACCAGCGAGATCAATAGGCCGGAACAGGGAAATTCATAAACATGAATTTATTTATCACTTGATGACAAAGTTCGCCCTCCCCTCGGCGACCGCCCTCTCGCCCTGCGGCTGTCGTTAACTACTGATAAGTAATGTCTCTTTTGAGAAGAAGATCCGGTTAAATCAACGTGACAACTTGTCGTTTACGTTGACCTCTGTTTGCTGTATACTGCCGCCCAAGAAGGGCTTTTAGGGTCGATAACCGGACACCGGGGCGCAGGAGAGAGATCTTCATTGGCGAACACTGCGAGCCATTCAGCGCGCCCAGATAAATTGCCCGGCGCCATTCCGCGAAGTTTGCCGGTCACCGAACCCAAGAATTTGCCGGCCACCGGGCTCAAGAAAGAGCACAGGAAATCCAGCGCGGGCCGGCAGCAGCTCCGGATCGAGCTGGCGCGCCTGCTGCTGGAGCCAGGACCCGGACCTCGGCAGGGCCTGGCCGCCCTCGCGGCCGAGACCGGCTGGCCGCTCCCGGAAACCGTCACCCTGGCCGCCATCCGGGCACCGGACAAGCTCGGTGCCGGGGTGCCCGCCGCCGTCGACGGCACAGCCCTCGACGGCGAGGTGATCGCCGATCTCGCCGGCCCGCATCCGTGTCTTGTCGTTCCCGGGGCGGTCACGCGCCCGCGCGGACTGGAACTGGCCAGCGCGTTCGAAGACCGCCGGATCGCGATCGGGCTGACCGTGCCGCTGACCAGCGCGCCGGACTCCCTGCGCTGGGCCCGGCGGGCGCTGGCGCTGGCCGAGTCCGGTGTCATCGACGCCGGGCCGCTCATCTGGTGCGAGGACCATCTCGTCACGCTGTGGCTGCTGTCCGATCCCCGGCTCGCCGACCAGGTGGTGCGCCAGCAGCTGGGCATCCTGGCGGACCTCACGCCGCGGCAGCGGGCCCGGGTCCTCGACACGCTCGGGCCGTGGCTGGAACAGCGCGGGACCGCCGCCGAGATCGCCGCGCTGCTGCACGTCCACCCGCAGACCGTCCGGTACCGGATCAGGCAGATCGAGCGCGCCTTCGGCGACCGGCTCGCCAGTCCCGACGCCCGCTTCAGCCTGGAGCTCTCACTGCGGCTCCTGCGCCTGCTGCGCCGTCACACGGCGCCTCGGCAGTACCGCCCGGCCGACGGGTAGCCGACGGCCGGGCATTCTCGAAGCGACGAAGGACTTACCAGCCCCGGGAGGCGTAGTGCTCCCCCTCGGGAAGGGTGTCGAGGTTGATGCCGACCATGGCCTCGCCCAGGCCGCGGGAGACCTTGGCCACCACGTCCGGGTCGTCGTGGAAGGTGGTCGCCTTCACGATCGCGGCGGCGCGCCTGGCCGGGTCGCCGGACTTGAAGATTCCGGAGCCGACGAACACGCCCTCGGCGCCGAGCTGCATCATCATGGCCGCGTCGGCCGGGGTGGCGATGCCGCCCGCGGTGAACATGACCACCGGGAGCTTGCCCGCGCGGGCCACCTCGGCGACCAGCTCGTACGGGGCCCGCAGTTCCTTGGCCGCGGCGAACAGCTCGTCGGACGGACACGCCGACAGCTTCTTGATCTCGCCGGTCAGCGACCGCATGTGCCGGGTCGCCTCGACCACGTTGCCGGTGCCGGCCTCGCCCTTGGACCGGATCATGGCCGCGCCCTCGGTGATCCGGCGCAGCGCCTCGCCCAGGTTGGTCGCCCCGCACACGAACGGCACGGTGAACTGCCACTTGTCGATGTGGTGGGCCTCGTCGGCCGGGGTGAGCACCTCGGACTCGTCGATGTAGTCCACGCCGAGGGACTGCAGCACCTGCGCCTCGACGAAGTGCCCGATCCGGGCCTTGGCCATCACCGGGATCGACACCGCGTTGACGATGCCGTCGATCATGTCCGGGTCGCTCATCCGGGCGACCCCGCCCTGGGCACGGATGTCGGCGGGCACCCGCTCCAGGGCCATCACCGCCACGGCTCCGGCGTCCTCGGCGATCCTGGCCTGCTCGGGCGTCACCACGTCCATGATCACGCCGCCCTTGAGCATCTCGGCCATGCCGCGCTTGACCCGCGCGGTGCCGGTCTCCTTGGCCTCGGGAGCGCCATTACGAGCCGACACGGGATCAGCGGACACTGTAAACCTCCTGGTAGAACAGAACTCTTTACAACCCCAGTTTATGCTGCCCTGAGCCAGGTCCCGTCGTGGCCCGGGGCTCAGCCGCGGACGCCGTCCTCGGCGACGGCGTCGTCCATTTCGAAGAACTCGGGCTGCTTCGCGGTCCCGGACAGGCGGAACGTCCGGGCCAGCGGCCGGTTGCGGGCCTCGATGGTGCGGGCGGCCACGTCGTTGTAGAACTTGCGGGCGATGAACACCTGGTGGGCGGCGGCCTCGACCTCGGCCACCAGCTCGGCCGCGCCCCCGCCGGAGTCCAGCGACGACTTGAACTCCGGCGGCTCCAGCGTCGCCCGCAGGGCCCGGGTCAGGTCGCTCTCGGCCAGGTCCCGCTCGGCGGGCCCGGCCTCCTTGGCCCGGCGGGCCGCGTCGGTCAGCAGCAGGCTGGTCGCCGGGTCGAGCAGCCCGGAGGAGGCCAGCTCGTAGGCGACGGCGCTGCGCCGCACCATGGCCAGGTCCAGGGCGGTGCGGGCGCCCTCGCAGCGGTTGTGCAGCCGGTCCAGCCGGCTGGCCCGCCAGGAGATATAGAACCCCCACAGCACGATCACCAGGACGATGAGGACGACGATCGTCCAGATCATGACGCGACCTCGACGGCCGTGCGGCCCAGGACGACGGTCTGGTAGACGCTGAGCACGTCCCGGGCGACGGTGCCCCAGTCGTAGTCGGCGACCGCGTCGAGCGCGGCGACCGACAGTTCGGCCCGGCGCGCCGGGTCGTCCAGCAGCCCGGCGGCGGCCCGGGCCAGCCCGGCCGCGTCGCCGACTCTGAACAGCGAGCCCGCCCGCCCGCCGCGCAGTACGTGCCGGAAGGCGTCGATGTCGCTGGCCACGATGGGCAGGCCTGCCGCCATGGCCTCGGCGGTGACGATCCCGAAGGATTCCCCGCCGGTGTTCGGGGAGCAGAACACGTCGACCGAGTGCAGCAGCCGGACCTTGTCCTCCTCGGACGCCTCGCCCAGGAACACCGCCCGGTCCCGGATCGGTGCCGGAAGCCGCGAGGCCCAGTCAAGAGCGTCACCGGGCCCGGCGATCAGCAGGCGCAGCCCGGGACGGTCCGGCGCCAGCTCCTCAAAAGCGCGCAGCAGCACCGCCAGGCCCTTGCGGGGCTCGTCCATCCGGCCCAGGAACCCGATCGCCCCGCCGGAACCCGGCCACCCGTCGAAGGGTTCCGCGTGCCGGTACCGCTTGGTCGTGACCCCGTTGGGGATGAGCACGGCGTCGCCGCCGAGGTGCTCCACCAGGGTGGTCCGGGCCGCCTCCGACACCGCGATCCGCCCGTCGATCTTCTCCAGGGCGCTGCGCAGGAACGGCTGGGAGGCCAGCAGGACGCGCGAGCGCGGCATCGACGTATGCACGGTGGCGACGATGGGGCCCGAGGCCGCCCAGGTGGCCAGCAGCGACAGGCTGGGCACGGTCGGCTCGTGGACGTGCAGGACGTCGAACGCGCCCATCCGCAGCCAGCGGCGGACCCGGTTCGCCGACAGCGGCCCGAACGCCAGCCGCGCCACCGACCCGTTGTAGGGCACCGGGAGCGCCTTGCCCGCCGGGACGACGTAGTCCGGCAGCGGCTTGTCGTCGTCGGCCGGCGCGATCACCGACACCTCGTGGCCCAGGTCGATCAGCGCCTCGGCCAGGTCCCTGATGTGCTGCTGCACTCCCCCGGGAACGTCCCAGGAGTACGGGCAGGCGATGCCTACTTTCACGAACTCTCCCCGGCCGCCTTAGCCCGGCTGCGGGCCAGCCGCTCCGGGTCGAGGTCGGCGACGAAGACTTTCTGGAGCATGTGCCAGTCCTGCGGGTGCTCGCGGATGCCCGACTCGAAGTCGCGGGCCATGGCCTGGGTCATCGCGGCGACCTTCTCGTTGCGGGTCCCGGTCTCCGGAACGGGAACCTCGTCGTGAACGTGCGCGGCCCACTCGTCATCGCCGACGAACCAGCAGGTCACCGGCATGAGCGCGGCGCCGGTCTGCACGGCCAGGGCGGCCGGGCCGGCCGGCATGAGGGCCTTCTCCCCGAAAAACTCGACCTCAACCCCGGTGTCCGACAGATCGCGGTCGGCGACCAGGCAGACCAGGCTGCCGTCCCGGAGCCGGCGGGCGAGGGTACCGAACGGATTGGGTCCTCCAGTGGTCGGAAGGACCTCCATCCCCAGGCCTTCGCGGAAGGCCAGGAACTTCTCGAACACGGCCTCGGGCTTCAGCCGCTCGGCCACGGTGGTGAACGACCCGGCGCCCCGGTCGATGATCCACGCGCCCGCCTGCTCGAAGTCGCCCATGTGGGGCAGCGCGTAGATCACGCCGCGCCCGTTCTTCATGTGCTCAAGCGTCAGCTCGACGTTGTCGGGCCGGGTGATGTGCATCCCGTCGCGGATCCGGTCCCTGGAGTATCCCTGGATCCGGAAGGCTTCCAGATAATAGCGCGCGTACGAGCGCAGCACCTTCCGTGAGAGGGCCCGAAGCTGCTTGCCATCGGCCGTGGAAGCCAGATCCGTTCGGAGGACTCGGTTGAGGTTGCCTTCGAGGGTTTGCACACCGCCGCCCTGGCGGCGCCAGGCGATGTCCGCGCCGAACGTGAACAGGGCACGCGCCCAGGATTCCGGGAGCCGGCAGACCAGCCCCCAGCCCGCGGTAAACGCCGCCGTGAGCAGCCGATCCTTCAACCTAGACTCCAGCCTTCCTCTTGTCGGGCGCCGCCTGGCGGGTCTTGGCCTTAGCGTCCTGCCAGACCGCCCAGAAGCGCTGCCCGAGGGTGAACAGGCTGCCCGCCGCCAGCGCCCACAGCCCGATGGTCATGATGAACGGAACGCCAAGGCCGAACACCCCGACCGAGGTCAAGGCGATGAGCATGCGCTCCGGCCGTTCTATCAATCCTACGTCCGCTTTCAGCCCCACCCCCTCGGCGCGGGCCTTGACGTAGGAAACGCAGAAGCCGCACGCCAGGCAGAACAGCGTCACCATGGCCATCGTCAGGTCATGGGTGCGGGCGAACCAGATGGTCAGCCCGCCGAAGATCGCGGCGTCGGCGATCCGGTCCATCGTCGAGTCCAGGAACTGGCCCCACGGGCCGGACGTGCCCTTGATGCGGGCGAGGGTGCCGTCCAGCATGTCGGTGAGGACGAAGACCGTGCAGCCGAACGCGCCGGGGAACAGCTCCCCGATCGGGAACAGCGACAGCGCGCAGGCGGACACGCCGACCGTGCCCGCGACGGTGATCATGTTCGGGGTAACCGGCGTCCGGGCAAGGGCCTGCCCGAGCGGATTGAGAACCTTGGCGACCGCTGGGCGGAGAAAGTTCAGCATGACGCTCAGCAGCTTACTGGGAATAAATGCCGACTCCTCCGTCGTAACCTGCTCGCCACCTCACGGATTCGCAACGGGGGTCTTGTGGTAACGGCCCCGCCGGGTTCACGCTTTGACTACGGCGCATAACCGCGGCTCAACCAGCGCAAGGAGGCGACGGGAGTTGACGAATAACGCGGGCAATGTACGTAACGTCGTGCTAGTCGGACATTCCGGAAGCGGGAAAACAACCCTGGTGGAGGCGCTGCTCGCCTACGCCGGGACGATCCAGCGTCCGGGACGGGTCGAGGACGGCACGACGGCCAGCGACTTCGACGAGGTAGAGATCCGCCAGCAGCGGTCGGTCAACCTGACGCTGACTCCCCTGGAGTTCGAGGGCGTCACCGTCAACCTGCTCGACACGCCAGGGTACGCGGACTTCACGGGAGACCTGCGCGCGGGACTGCGCGCCGCGGACTCGGCGCTGTTCGTCGTGTCCGCCACCGACGGCGTCGACGGCGTCACCCGCATGATGTGGGAGGAGTGCGCCGCCGTCGGGATGCCGCGGGCGGTCGTCGTCACCAAGATCGACCACCAGCGGGCCGACTTCGCGGCGGCGCTGGAGGCCTGCCGCACGGCGTTCGGCGACGCGGTGCTGCCGCTGTACCTGCCGGTGCCGGTCCCCGGCTCCGAGACGGGAGTCGCCGGGCTGATCGGGCTCCTGTCCAACCAGTTCTATGACTACTCCGGGGAATCCCGGTCCGCCACCGCGGTACCGGAGTCCGAGGCGCCCCGGGCCGAGTCGGCGCGGGACGAGCTCATCGAGGGGATCATCCAGGAGAGCGAAGACGAGTCGCTCATGGACCGGTACCTGGACGGGGAAGCCATCTCCACCGACGTGCTGATCCAGGACCTGGAGAAGGCGGTGGCCCGGGGCAGTTTCTTCCCGGTTCTGGCCGCCGCCGGCACGGGTGTTGTCGGCACCGGCAGCACCGCGGGAATGGCGGAACTGCTGGAGGTCATCTCCCAGGGTTTCCCGTCACCGCTGGAGCACCCCATGCCGTCGGTGACCGCGGTAACCGCCGCCGACGTGCCCGGCCAGGCCGTCGGCGGCCTGACCTGCGATCCCGACGGGCCGCTGCTGGCCGAGGTCGTCAAGACCACCTCCGACCCCTACGTCGGGCGGATCAGCCTGGTGCGGGTGTTCTCCGGCACGCTGCGGCCGGACGCGGGCGTGCATATCTCCGGCCACGGGCGGGCCGAGCGAGGCCACCCGGACCATGATGACGACGAGCGGATCGGGGCCCTGACCTCGCCGCTGGGCAAGCAGCACCGGCCGCTGGAGGAATGCCCGGCCGGGTCCATCTGCGCCGTGGCCAAGCTGACCACGGCCGAGACCGGCGACACGCTGTCGGACAAGGACAAGCCGCTGCTCATGGAGCCGTGGGACATGCCCGACCCGCTGCTGCCGGTCGCGATCGTCGCCCAGTCCAAGGCCGACGAGGACAAGCTGTCGCAGGCCCTGGCCCGGCTGGTCGCCGAGGATCCCACCATGCGGCTGGAGATGAACGCCGAGACCCGCCAGCTCGTGCTGTGGTGCCTGGGCGAAGCCCACTCCGACGTGCTGCTGGACCGGCTGTCGTCCCGCTACGGCGTGTCCGTCGACACCGTGGAGCTGCGGGTACCGCTGCGGGAGACTGTCTCCTCCCACGCCAAGGGGCTGGGCCGGAACGTGAAGCAGTCCGGCGGGCACGGGGAGTACGGCATCTGCCATATCGAGGTCGAGCCGCTGGACGACGCGTCCGGGTTCGAGTTCGTGGACAAGATCGTCGGCGGCGTGGTGCCCCGGCAGTTCATCCCGTCGGTGGAGAAGGGGATCCGGGCCCAGCTGGAACAGGGCGTGATGGCCGGGTACCCGATGACCGGGGTCCGGGTGACGCTGTACGACGGCAAGGCCCACTCGGTGGACTCCTCGGACATGGCGTTCCAGAAGGCCGGACGGGCCGCCCTGCGCGACGCCGCGGAGAAGGCGACGCCCCGGCTGCTGGAGCCGGTGGACGAGGTCTCGATCCTGATCCCCGACGATTACATGGGGGCGGTCATGTCCGACCTGTCGAGCCGCCGGGGCCGGGTCACCGGCACCGAGCCGGTGGGCACCGGGCGGACGCTGATCCGGGCCGAGGTCCCCGAGCTGGAGATCACCCGGTACTCGATCGACCTGCGCTCGGTGTCCCACGGGACGGGATCGTTCACCCGGGGCTACCTCCGCCACGAGCCCCTGCCCTCGCACCTGGCGGGCAAGGTGGCCGCCGCCTCCCACCCGGAGTAGAACCGTCACCACCCACCACCACCCGCCCTTATGTTCGCGATTCCTGTCGTGATGGCAGCAGAAATCGCGAACATAAGCCGACGGTTAAGCGGCAGCCGGCGGTTACGCGGCGGGCCAGGCGTCGGCGAGGATCTTGCGGGTGTCGGCGACGAGCTGGGGCAGCACCCTCGTGCGGCCGGTGACC
>WRBL01000296.1 GCA_009784565.1 Streptosporangiales bacterium
ATCCCGATTACCACGTTCTGCGCCGACGCCGCCTCCGGCGCCTATGCCAACGCCGACTGGCGCGCCGCGGACGTCCGCTGCGGCGCGGACGGCTCCACCTTCCGGGTGATCGGCCCGGGCGGGATCGACGCCGACGCCACCGTGACCATCCCGGGGCCGTTCAACGTGGCCAACGCCCTCGGCGCCATCGTCGCGCTGGTCGAGACGGGCGTGCGGCTGGAGGACGCCGTCGGCGGCGTCGCCTCCTGCCCCGGGATCCCGGGACGCCTCGAGCGCGTGGACCCGGCTCGCGGCCGGGAGGAAGCCTCTCCCGGGACCCGCCGCGGGGCCGGCACGGGGGAGGCCGACGCCTTCGTCGACTACGCGCACAAGCCGGGTGCCGTCGAGGCGGTCCTCGGCGCGCTGCGCCCGGTGACCCAGGGCGAGCTCATCATCGTGCTCGGCTGCGGCGGGGACCGGGACCGGGGCAAGCGCCCGCTGATGGGTGCCGCCGCCGCCCAGATGGCCGATGTCGCTATCCTGACCAGCGATAACCCGCGCTCGGAGGATCCGCTGGCGATCCTGTCCGAGATGCTGCAGGGCGTCCTGCGGGTCCCGCAGTCGCGGCGGGCCCGGGTGATCATAGAGCCGGACCGCGCCGCCGCGATCGAACTGGCGGCCGGGCTGGCCGGGAAGGGCGATGTGCTGCTGGTGGCCGGCAAGGGGCACGAGACCGGGCAGTACGTCGCGGGAGCGGTGACGCCGTTCGATGACCGGGAGGTCACCGCCGCGGCCCTGCACCGCGCCGGACGGACGGGAGACATGCCGTGATCACGCTGACCGCCGCCGAGATCGCCGCCATCACCGGCGGGACGGTAACCGGGACCAGCGACGAAGTGAAGGTCACCGGGCCGGTCGTGATCGACTCCCGGCGCGCCGAGCCGGGAGCCCTGTTCGCGGCCCTGCCCGGCGAGCACGCCGACGGCCATGACTTCGCCGCCGCCGCGGCGGCCAAGGGCGCCGCC
Organism: Streptosporangiales bacterium; assembly: GCA_009784565.1. Taxonomy (GTDB): domain Bacteria; phylum Actinomycetota; class Actinomycetes; order Streptosporangiales; family Streptosporangiaceae; genus Trebonia. The sequence continues at coordinate 1,005 of WRBL01000296.1, forward strand.
GCGGTGCTCGGGACCCGCCCGGTCGAGGGCGTTCCCGTGATCGTCATCGCGGACGTGCTGAAGGCCATGGCCGACCTGGCCCACGCGGTCCTGGAGCGTCTCCCGGACGCCACCGTCGTCGGGATCACCGGCTCGTCCGGCAAGACCTCGACCAAGGACCTGACCGGCCAGCTCCTGGAGCGGCTGGGCCCGACGATCGCCCCGGAAGGCTCGTTCAACAACGAGATCGGCTTCCCGCTCACCGTGCTGCGCGCGGACGAGCGGACGCGGTACCTGGTGCTGGAGATGGGCGCCCGGGGCATCGGGCACATCGCCTACCTGTGCGGCATCGCCCCGCCGAAGATCGGCGCGGTCCTCAACGTCGGCCGGGCCCACGCGGGCGAATTCGGGTCGATGGACGGGGTCGCCAAGGCCAAGGGAGAACTGGCCGAGGCCGTCAGCGCCGACGGGGTGGCCGTCCTGAACGCCGATGACCCGCGAGTGGCCGCGATGGCCGGGCGGACCAGGGCGAAAATCGTAAAATTCGGCGATAAAGGGGATTTCCGGGCCGAGGACGTCGCTCTCGACGACCTGAGCCGGGCCTCGTTCCGGCTGGTCACGCCGGACGGGGAAGCCCCCGTCGCCCTGAAGCTGCACGGCGCCCACCACGTGGCGAACGCCCTGGCCGCCGCGGCGATCGCCGCCCGGCTGGGGATGGCCGTCGACACCATCGCCGAGGCGCTCTCGGCGGCCACCGCCCGCAGCGGCAAGCGGATGGAACTCAACCGGCGACCCGACGGCGTGCTTGTGGTCAACGATGCCTACAACGCCAACCCGGACTCGATGAAGGCCGCGATCGAGGCCCTCGCCCAGATGACGGGTAACCACGCAAGACGCGGCATCGCCGTGCTCGGCCACATGGCCGAACTGGGGGAGATCGACGAGGCCAGCCACGTCGAGGCCGGGCGGCTCGCGGCCCGGACCGGAGTGGCGGTGCTGGTCGCGGTGGGGGAGGACGCGCGCCCGTTGCTCGACGGGGCGCGCGAATTCACAGATTGGCAAGGCGAGGCGATCGCCGTCCCGGATCCGGGGGCCGCGGTCACCGCGCTCCGTAACATTCTTCGGCCGGGCGACGTCGTACTAGTGAAGGCATCGAAAGCCGCCGGGCTCACTGCAGCCGCGGACGGCCTTTTGGCGGAGACTGACCGGTGAAGACCATCCTCCTCAGCGGGGCGATCTCGATGATCATCGCCCTGTTCGGCACCAGACCCACGATTACCGTGCTGCGCAAACGCAAGCTCGGTCAGCAGGTCCGGACCGACGGCCCGCAGGCGCACCTTGGCAAGAGCGGGACGCCCACCATGGGCGGCATTGTGATCATCATCGCCGCGCTGATCGGCTACGTGCTCGGCCACCTCCTATCGGGCGACGCGATGTCCGCCTCCGGCGTGCTGGTGCTGTTCCTGATGACCGGGCTGGGCTTTATCGGCTTCATTGACGACTTCATCAAGCTGTTCATGCGCCGCAGCCTCGGCCTGCGCAGCGGCGCGAAGCTGCTGGGGCAGGTGATCGTCGGCGTTATCTTCGCGGTCCTCGCCCTGCAGTTCCCCGACGGCTACGACCTCACGCCGGCCTCGGAGCACATCTCGTTCCTGACCGACATGGGCCCGTCCATCGGCGTGATCCTGTTCGTGGTCTGGGTGCTGATCATGGTGACCGGGACCTCGAACGGCGTGAACCTCACCGACGGCCTGGACGGCCTGGCCACCGGCCCGTCGATCCTGGTGCTGGCCGCCTACGTGATCATCGGGAACTGGCAGATGCGCAACGACTGCACCACCGCGCTGGCGCCGAGTTGCTACCAGGTCAGAGACCCGCTCGACGCCGCGGTGGTGGCGGCCGCGGTGATGGGCGCCTGCTTCGGCTTCCTGTGGTGGAACGCGCCGCCCGCGAAGATCTTCATGGGCGACACCGGCTCGCTCGCCCTGGGCGGGGCGCTGGTGGGCCTGGCCATCGTCACACGGACCGAACTGCTCCTGGTCATCCTGGGCGGTCTCTTCGCGATCATCACGATGTCGGTGGTGATCCAGGTGGGGTCGTTCAAGCTGACCAAGAAACGGGTGTTCCGGATGGCGCCGCTGCAGCACCATTTCGAGCTGGCGGGCTGGGCGGAAACCACGGTCGTGGTCCGGTTCTGGCTGATCTCCGGAATGTTCGTGGCCCTGGGCCTCGGCATCTTCTACGGCGGCTGGCTCCAGCTTCCCCGGTAGCCGGAACCAGCCCGGGACGTAACGCGCGCAGAGCCTGGTCGGCGTCGGCGATCAGGTCCGCGGCGGGCTCGATGCCGGCGGACAGCCGGATCAGCCCGGCGGGCGCGGTCTCGGCCGGCCACCGGGCCCGGCGCTCCCAGGTCGACTCGACCCCGCCGAAGCTGGTGGAGGGCACGATCAGGCGGGCGGCGGCCACCACGGCGTCCGCGTCGGCAGCGGTCCCGGACAGCTCGAACGACAGCAGGCAGCCCGATCCGTTCGGCATCTGGGTCTTGACCAGGGACCCGCCGGACAGCCCCGGGTAATGCACGGCGGCGACCCGCGGGTGCCCGGTCAGGAACGTGGCGACCGCGAGGGCGCTGTCGGACTGGCGGGCGATCCGCAGCGGCAGGGTCTTCAGGCCGCGCAGCACCAGCCAGCTCTCGAACGGCCCGGGGATCGCGCCGCCGGCGGTCCGCCAGTCCCGCAGTGCCCGGGCCAGCTCCGCCGAGCGCGTCACCACCGCCCCGCCGAGCACGTCCGAGTGCCCGGACAGCGACTTGGTCAGCGAGTACACCGACGCCAGCGCCCCGAACTCCAGCGGCTTCTGCAGCAGCCCGGTCGCCACCGTGTTGTCCACGACGAACGGCGCGTCCGCGGCCGCCGCCAGAGCGGCCAGCCGCTGCAGGTCCGCCACCCGCAGCAGCGGGTTGGTGGGCGTCTCGGCCCACAGCACCGACGGCCCGGCGGCCAGCGCCGATTCCACGGCGTCCAGGTCGAGCAGGTCGACGGTGACCGCCTCCGCTCCGTGCGGGCGGAGCTTGGAGGCCAGGTCCCGCGTGTTGTAGTAGCCGTCGTCCGGCAGCACGATCCGCTCCCGGTCGCCCGCGAGGGCCAGCATGAGGGACATCGACGCGGCCTGCCCCGACGGGAAGCTCACCGCGTGGCAGCCCGGCCCCTCGATCGCCGCGAGGGCCTCCTCGACCGCCTCCCAGCCCGGGTTGGCGATCCGCCCGTACCCGGGCAGCGCCGGATCCGGATCGCCGGCCGAGAAATACGTGCTGGCCGGCATCAGCGGCGGCCCGAGCGGCGCGCCCGCCTTCCGCTCGGTGCCGACGTGGATGAGCTGGGCCTCCGGGCTGAATTCCATGCGACCATTCTCCCGAACGGGTCTTCGCTCCACTCCCGCCCCCACCCTTTATCACCGGTACGGGAGGGCGGGCCGGGTCGGCGCTGGTCTTGGGCATGCCTCCTCAAAGCGCGTCCTACGGAACGCTTTTCGGAGAATGCCCTGAGCCCCCGCCTTCCGCGATCGTGGGTGCGGTCGTCTCGGTCATTGCGACACCTTTTGGGGGTTCACAGGATAAGGGTCGGCTATTGGCGACCTTAATGTGACCCTGTAGCGCTTCCGGGTTCCTGGCTCGATACTCTTCGGCGCGTTAAGTAGTCATTTACTGGCATTGCGTTGCTGATTGGTGTTATTGTCGGCACTCTGGGGCGTGAAATCCGAGGAGGGCGGAGTGTTAAGCGCAATTGGGGCCGACGCTGATCGAGCGTTGACATCTGCATCCTTGCGAGTGACTCAAAATTTGAGTATGCAGCGCATGCGCGGTGTGGTTCCGGCGGAACTCAAGAGGCATGACAACTGGAGTTCGGCTTGACGAATCCATTCCGCCCCGCCTCAGTAAATCCGTCGGTCCTGCCCCGTGACACGGACGTACTGTGCATACCCGCGCATCCTGCCATCGGGGCTCACGGAGATGCGTTGGAGTTTAGGCGCCTGTCTACGGGCGACGTGGTCGCTATCGCGTTCAGCAGCCCCGGCCGGCTTGCTGCCCAGCTTGGCGAATACCAGCCGTGGATCGCTCTTCCGGCCATCGCGTTTTCCGGTCTTGTCCAAGCCGCAGGGGTCCAGCGCGTGTTGGTCGATCCGGATCTTGATCCCGGCATTAGCCGGTGGGAGGAAAGCCACATCACGGAGGTTCTCCGGGGAGAGCAAAGATGAGCGCTGGCTACCAGGTTATTCACAGTGACCTTGCCGCTGCGGCGTCGACGTTTGCTCGGGAAAGCTCGCAGGTGGCAAACCTGAGAATACCCTTGACTCCGCCTATGGCCGGGACGGGCGATGCGGAACTCGACAAGGTGCTGAGTGCGCTCCTGCTGTCGGCAGCAGCGCTGCAGGCCGGATTCACCCGCCGCCTGGGCGCTCACGGAGAAGCGCTCAAAGGCTGCTACGACACGTACGTGAGTACCGATGCGGATGTCGAACGGCTGTTCAACACGGTGCTCGGCGCGTACAAGCCCTAGGAGGACGAGCATGCCGAAAATTGGCGGGGATCTGCCGGGCCTGCATGAGATCGTCTACCAGTTCGGCCGGGCGATCGGTCCTCTCAATGACTCCGCGACGGTGCTTGACCGTACAGTCGGTCAGCTTGTCGGAGACGCGGGCTGGAACGGGGATGCGGCGAGCGCGTTCAAAGGAGTCTGGGACGAGGACGCCGTCGCCCTGGGAATGTTCGCCAACAGCCTGAAAAACATCTGCGGCGCGCTCTCAACGCTCGTGAACGCGCTGACGGAGTTGCAGGGACAACTCGACGACGCGCAAGACGCGGCGGCCAGAGCCGGAGTGCAGTTCACCGCAGACGGCGATCCGGTGCCGGGACAGGCCCTCACAGGCAAAGCCCAGGTGGCGTTCAAGACGTATGAGCAGACGGTTTCCGAGATCCAGAATCATGCACGGGAAGCACGTGAAACGGCAAAACCGGTGCTCAGCGGGACCCTCGCGATCCTTGACCCGGACGCGGACTCGGATCTGCTCAACTCCTCCGGCGGCAGCAACCTGGCCTCGCTGATGCACGACTACTTCTACATGCCCACGTACGTGCAGCAGCGAAAGCTGAGCAAGGACATCGCGAGCCTGCAGGCGTACCACGCGTCGCTCAAGAAGGGCGGGGGCGACTTCACGAAAGCCGAGCGGCGAATCGAACGTGCCAGCGTTCGTAAGGCTATTAAGGGGCTCAAAGGGGACCTGGCCGCGGAGGACGCGTACGAGGCGGAGCGGCTCAAGGGCAAGTGGTTCAACACATCCGTCGCGGACATGCTGCACCTCGACGATGAGACCAGTCGCCTGACCCGGGTCCTCGACGAAATTCCCGGACTCGACGTACTCGCGGTAACGGTGGGCACGTGGGCGCAAGTGAAGTATGACCATGAGCATGGCTGGGGTTGGACCCATGCGCTGGCCGTGGACGCGGGCTCTAACCTGGTTGGCGTCGGAGCTGAGGTCCTTGCTGTCGAAACTGGCCCGTTTGCCCCGATCATCGGATACGCGGCGTCGTCTCTCGTGAACGAGTGGACGCATAGTGTCCCGTGGACGAAGGACATCCACAACGACGGCTTCGCTCTGGGTGCCGGGGTCGGTCTGGTCCAGGGTGTCAAGAACGCATGGAGCAATGACGTGGTAGGCATGGGCTCGCAGATCGTCAACTCCGCGGAGCATCCGCTGAGCGCGGCTAAGAGCCTCTGGAGCTCGGTCTTTTAGGGGTAGTTCCATCGTGACGGAATCGACAGGTGAATGGTTCGCGGGCCTCCGTCAGGAGATCGCGGGGCGAGACCAGGCTGAACGCCGCCAGAGCCTTGTGCAGTCTTACGTTCATGGCGCCGCTCAGGGTGAGCCGGGCCTTGGGTGGATCGGGCGGACCTGGGTCCGCCGCGGTGCGGGCTACTGGGGCAGGCGGGTCGGTGTGAGCGTCGCGTACCTGCTGCTGGCCCTGATAGCCGGAAGCTTTACGCTGGGCTTCCCCCCGGACCTAATGTTCAGCCAGAAGTACAGCTTCAACGCGCATATCCCGCTCGCGGTGAAGATCGTCATCGTGGTCCTGTGGTTGTCGACCGCGATTCCGGCCTACCTGGCCATGTACCGCAGGATCGAACTTTATGGTTTTATCCCGTTCGGGGAACGCCCGCTGTTCTCCAGTGGGTTCCTCGGCGGGCGATACCTCGTCCTGCTCGCGATCCCGTTCTTCCCCGCCCTGGGCGGGATGGTCCTGGCGATGTTCACGGTCACTCTCCGGCATGACTTCCCCGGGGAAAGCGCCGCCCGCGAGGCTAGGCGCCTGCGCCAGGAACTGGCGGAAGAGCGTGTCGCAGGGACAAAGCGACGCAAGACGGAGGACCCGGCGGGAAGCCAGAAGGGAAAGCAGCGGAAGCGCAGGAAAAGGAAGAGCCGCCGCGCTGCTTGACGATCGTGATGATCTCCGCAACGGTGGCCTGGGGTCAGAAGCGCTACGGCCCCAGGCCACCGCTTCCGCGCTAGCATGGGCGGGGCCGGTTTACCCGGGAAGCTGCAGGAGTGCCCGGTCCACGGAGTCCTGGAACACCCAGAGTTCGGACTCTAGGCTACTGGTGAGGCCATCGTCTTCTCCGAGCTCAAGCAGCACCTGAGTCGCCAACTTCAGCTTCTCCAGGTACACGCGTTCCTTGTTCTCAAGCATGGTCTTCTCCCTTGATCAGCGAGCGGACTATCTTCCCGTTGGGGCGAACTGGTTTCCAGTCCCACCATTCGGCGATCGATTCGACTATGAGGAGACCGCGTCCGGATTCGGCCTCGAAATCGGGTTCATTCCGGACGGGGCGGCCGGTGCTGGAGTCGCGCACGACCACCAGCACACTCTCCGAGTCGGCGAGGATTGTCAGCCTCACCGCCTGGTCCAGTCGTTCGCGTCGGTGAGCCTCGACCGCGTTGGCGACAAGCTCGGCTACGGTGCTTTCCACGGCATCGGCTAGGCATCCCAGCCGCCATTCGGTCAGGACCGCCCGGGTATGCAATCGGGCGGAAGAGACGGCC
>WRBL01000297.1 GCA_009784565.1 Streptosporangiales bacterium
CGCGGCCGGCGACGCGGCGGCGACCGGAGCCGAAGCGGCCGGAGGCGAAGAAGGCGGCATGGCCGCCATGCCGATGATGGGCGGAGCCGGCGGCCAGTCCGGGCAGGACCGGCAGCGGGACGCCTGGATGAACGAGGACAAGGAGATCTGGGGCGCGCCGTCCGACGACGGGCCGCCCGCGGAGCTCACCTAGCCCCTCACCCCCTCACTACAACGCAAGAGAGAACAGAAGACATATGACAGACGCCGCCGCCCTGGTCGCGAACCCCGACGCGATCAGGGATTTCGGGACGACTGTGGGCCGTCAGTACGACCCGCTCCACGCGATCAGCCAGGCGCTGGCGGACGGCGAGATCGACCCGCACGCGTTCGGCAAGCTGCCGGAGGCCAAGGCCTTCCACCACGCGTACGCCGAGCACGCCGTTGAGGTGCGGAGGCTCGCCGCCCAGCTGCCCGCGCACGTCAGCGACGTGAAGGAAGGGCTGCACGCGACCGCGTCCTGGTACGACAGCGTCCATGAGGGCCTGTCCGCCGGGATGCTCCAGGTCGCCGCCGACGCCGAGGCCGACTGCGAGGCGGCCTACGCCTGGACGGATGAGTCGGAGTCCCCGCTGCCCCGCCTCGGTGACAAGCCGCAGAAGAAGCACGGGCTGGCGGGCCTCATCGACGAGGCGATCGAGTGGACCATGGAGCACGTCCCCGAGCTGCCCGAACTGCTGGACAAGGTCACCGGCGACTACGAGGCGCTGCGGGACGCCGCCGAGGTCTGGCACGAGCAGGCCGAGGCACTGAACGACGTGATCCACGAGCTCCGCAAGGAGGGCGCGGAACTCCACGAGAAATGGCACGGGGACGGTGCGGCCAACTTCGGCGAGTACATGGCCAGCATCGTCCAGGGCCTGAGCGAACTGGCCGACGTGATGGGCCAGACCCAGACGATCCTCGATGACGCGGCCCGGGAGGCCTCAGCAGTCCACCGCACCATCGTGACCATCCTCCGCACGGTCGTCGAATGGGTCGCGGGCAACATCATCGTCGACGTCCTCGTGGTCGGGACCGCCACCGTCCTCGAGGCCGCCGGCGCGGCGGCGTTCCTGGCGGAGAAGGTGGCGGAGGCGCACGCGGCGGCCAGTTCGCTGGCCGGCGTCTACTCCTCGCTGCTGACCGTCGTGCAGACGCTGCAGGAGGCCAAGGCCGGGATGGAAGCGGCCCAGGGCCTCGGCCAGCTCGCGAAGTTCCTGGCCATCGGCTGGGACTTCAACCACGCCCTTGAACTGGGCCGCATCACGCAGGTCGGCACCGTGCTGCACGCGGGGCAGGACGTCGGGTGGCTCGCCGGACGGGTGGTCCGCACGTCCGTCGGCATGGTGGCGCTCAAGGGCATCGGCGGCGTCGGCCTGGCCAAGACCCTCGGCGAGGAAGTCGGCAAGGACGCCTTCGGGGCGTCAGCCAAGGACATCGTCACCGGCAAGGTGCACCAGGCCGGGAAGGACTTCAAGCAGCGGGTGGGTCTCCAGGCCCCGCCGCTCCCGGAGGCCGCGCCGATCGCCGAGATCGAAGCTCTCCTCAACGGAGAGAAAAAGGCCGACGAGCCCCCTACCCCCGAGGAACTCGCCGCCGACGAGAAGGAGAACGAGGCGGAGAAGGCGGAGAAGGCGGCCGAACACGAGAAGAAGCACAAGCACGAGCACGAGGACAAGCCGGAAAAGGACACGCCCGACGACGCCCGGAAACCGTCCGACGACGACAAGCCCTACACCGGGGCCCTCTACTAGAAACTGCCTAATAGAGGCCGACGATGTTGCCGTCGTCGTCGAGGTCGATGGACTCGGCCGCCGGGTGGGCGGCCAGGCCCGGCATCGTCCGCATGTCACCGCAGATCGGGTAGACGAAGCCCGCGCCGACCGAGGCCCGCACCTCCCGCACCGGGAGACGGAAGCCGGTCGGCGCGCCCTTCAGGGACGGCTCGTGCGACAGCGAGTACTGGGTCTTGGCGATGCACACCGGCAGGTTCCCGAAACCGTTGCGCTCGTAGCCGGCCAGCTGCTTCTCCGCGAGCGGGGCGTAGTCGACCCCGTCGGCGCCGTAGATCCGGGTCGCGACCGTCTCGATCTTGTCCTTCAGGGAGGCGTCGAGCGGGTAGAGGAATGAAAATCCGTTCGGAGTAGACGCGGCCTCGGCCACCGCCTCGGCGAGCTCGGCCGCACCGCGCCCGCCGTCGGTGAAGTGCGTGCAGACCGCGGTCCGGACGCCCAGGGCCGCGGCCGCCTCGCGGATCGCGGCGTGCTCGGACGGATGGTCCGAGGGCATCGCGTTGATCGCGACCACCGGCTCCACGCCGTGGGCGCGCACGTTCTCCAGCTGCCGGCGCAGGTTGGCCGCCCCGGCGCTCACGTCGTCCGGGTTCTCCGCCAGCATCTCCTCGGGCAGCGGCCGGCCCGCCACCACCTTGTACTTGCCGGAGTGCGCCTTCAGCGCGCGGACCGTGGCCACCACGACCGCGGCGTCGGGCTTCAGGCCGGAGGTCCGGCACTTGATGTTGAAGAAGCGTTCGGATCCCATGTCCGCGCCGAAGCCCGCCTCGGTTACCAGGAAGTCCCCGGTGCGGATCCCGATGAGGTCGCCGACCACGCTGGAGTTGCCGTGCGCGATGTTGCCGAACGGCCCGGCATGCACGATGACCGGCGTGTTCTCCAGGGTCTGCAGCAGGTTCGGCTTGAGCGCGTCCTTCATGATCACTGCCATCGCCCCGGCCGCCTTGAGCTGCTCGGCCGTGACCGGGTCGCCCTGCTTTGTGTAGCCGACGACGATGTTGCCGAGGCGCCGCCTGAGGTCCTTGAGGCTGGTGCTCAGCGCCAGGATGGCCATCGCCTCGGACGCGGCGGTGATGTCGAAGCCGGTCTGGCGGGGCACCCCGTCGCCCGCGGCGCCGAGCCCGGCCACGATGTTGCGCAGGCTGCGGTCGTTGACGTCCATGACGTGGCGCCAGGTGATCTGGTTGAGGTCGAGCCTGGGGTCGGCGCCCTTGTAGAGGTGGTTGTCCACCATCGCGGACAGCTGGTTGTGGGCGGCGGTGACGGCGTGCATGTCGCCGGTGAGATGGAGGTTGAGGTTCTCGAACGGGACGGCCTGGCTGTACCCGCCGCCCGCCGCGCCGCCCTTGATGCCGAACGTCGGCCCCATCGACGCCTGCCGGATGGCGATCGTGGCCTTCCGGCCGATGTGCGCGAAGGCCTGGCCCAGCCCGATCGTGGTCGTCGTCTTGCCCTCCCCCAGCGGCGTGGGGGTGATCGCGGTGACGACGACGTACTTGGCCTTCGGCCGGTCTTTGAGCTCCTCGATCGCCTTCAGGTCGATCTTGGCCACGTGGTCACCGTGGTGTTCGGTCAGCCAGGGCGGGATACCGATGTCAGCGGCGATCTCGGCGATGGGCTTGAGCGTCGCCTGACGAGCGATTTCCAGCGCGGTCAGCATCGCGGTGGACCTCCTAATACCGGCTCCTGCTGCCGATTCCTATCGCATCCAGCGCCCCCGGTCATGGTGCGGGCGGCCAAATCCTCCGGCGCTATTCTGCGGCCAGGAATATTGAACGCACGCTGTCCCGGCTCCCGGTCCCGGGCTCGCTGGTGTCGGCCATCCGCAGGGACACCAGGGTCGCGTCGTCCTGGAGGGGGCCCGCGACGTGGGCGAGCAGGTCGGCGGCGAGCGTCTCGGCCAGGCCCTTCCCGGCTTCCCCCGCTTCCCGCAGCCGGCCCGCGGCCCGTTCGGGGAGCGGGTAGAAGGCGCCGTCGCCGTCCCGGGCCTCCGTGACGCCGTCGGTGTAGAACAGGAGCGTGTCGCCGGGCCGCGTGTCCAGCGGGACCGGGTGCGGGAACGCCGGGCCGCCCAGGTCCAGCAGGCCGAGCGGCGGGGCGGGCGGGATCGCGTCCAGGAAGGTCGCGGTGCCGTCTCGCAGCAGCAGGGGCGGCGGGTGACCGCAGCAGACGATGCGGGCTTCGGCGTCCCCGGCCCGGGGGATGTCGATGAACTGGGCGGTGACGAACTCCTCGCGGGGGTCCGCGTCGGCTTCGCCGTCGCTCTCCATGCTCGCCACGACCCCGTCCAGCCGGGCCGCCACCACCTGCGCCGGGTCCTGGGCGTGCGCGGCCAGCCGGGTGAAGGCGCAGGTCACGCTGGCCGCGATCCGGATGGCCTCCGGCCCGTGTCCCATGACGTCGCCGACCAGCAACCGCACGGCGGCAGGTGTCTCGACGGCGGCGACGATGTCACCGCCGCGATGTCCGGGGACCTCGTTGCCCGCCGGACACGTGATGCTCGAGTAGGCACAGCGCATGCATCACCCGTAGCTGAGAGGGAACTCCCGATGGGATTGAGGCAACTCTACGGCATCCCTGTAGCTATTTGTAGCCATATAAGAGCATGCCGCAATCGCTTGTTCCCCGGGCAGGCCATCACGGCAGCATGCGGCGGAGCAGTTCCTCATCCTGGCCCGACAGCCCGGACACGAACCTCGACAGGACCGCCTCCCGGTCCGGCTCGCCGTCCAGCACCTGGGTCATCCGGCGCGCGGCCAGGCCGGGCTGGTCGGCCACCGGCGCGTACCGGTAGACCCGCCCGTCCTTGTGCCGCCGCAGCAGCCCCTTGCCCCGCAGCCGCGAGAGAATGGTCACAATGGTGGTGTAGGCGAGACCGGAGCCGACGTGCTCCCGTACCTCCGCCGGCGAGAGCGCGCCCGCCGCGCCCTGCAGCACCGCCAGCACAGCCGCCTCCAGCTCGCCGGAAGCCCTCCTGGCCGCCGCGCCGGAATCCTCGCGCATCGTGCGCCGGGCCGCCTTCCTCGCACCATCATCTACAAAGATGTAGAATTTGTATCAGGCCGTAGATCTCTGCGTCTACTCAGTATGCCACGGAGCGCTCCGCGGGCGGACTAGTCTGATCTTTCAACAGTCCCGGTTTCGCGCGCGGAGAGCGGTCTGGGGCAGGGAGACTTCACGGGGGCCGTTCGGGCGCCTAGTACCCCACAGAACAGCGGAAAGGAAGCCTGACTGATGTCGCACTTGACATACGCCGAGGCGATCATCACGGGGATCTTGCAGGGGGTGACCGAGCTCTTCCCCATCTCGAGCCTCGGGCATAACGTGCTAGTCCCCGCGCTCCTAGGCGGCCAGTTCAAGCAGGACCTGAACGTCGCGGCGGCCCACTCGCCGTACCTGGCCTTCGTGGTGGCCCTGCACGTCGCCACGGCCTTCGCCATGATCGCCTTCTTCTGGCGCGACTGGATCCGCATCATCCGCGGCTTCCTCAGCTCGGTCAGGAACCGTCAGATCGTGGAGCCCGACCAGCGCCTGGCCTGGATGATCATTATCGGCACGATTCCGGTCGGCCTCGTCGGCGTCGCGCTGCAGAAGGTCGTCACCAGCGTGTTCGCCCAGCCCATCTTCACCGCCCTCTTCCTCGTGGCCAACGGCGGCATCCTGCTCTACAGCGAGCGGCAGCGGACGCTGGCCGTCAGCGGCCCCGCTGCCGGATTCGACGAGGGCTTCGACGGCCCGCGGGGCCGCGGCGAGCGCGGGGAGCCCGGCGGGCGCGGCCTGCCCGGACTCGGCAGGCGCCGCCGGGACGACGATGACGACGCCGCGGACGGCGGCTTCTGGGACGACAGCAGCTGGGATGAGGAGCGCCGTCCCACCCGCAAGTCTCCTGTCCAGCCCCCGGCCGACCCGCGATTCCGCGACGACCCCCGCCGGGGCGGCGGCCGGCCGCCCGCGCCCGGCTTCCAGCCCGCTCCGGGACAGCCCCAGCCCGGCCCCGGTTTCCAGCCCGGCCCGGGACAGCCCGGCCCCGGACCGGCGCGCGGCGGTTACGGCCCGGCCGACGACGAGCGGACGCAGGTCTGGAACCAGCAGCCCGGACAGCAGCAGTGGCAGGGCCCCGACCCCCGCTACAACGACCCGCGCCGCGGCCAGGACCCCCGCTACTCGCAGGACCCGCGCCGGGGCGGCCCCGGGCGGCGTCCGCCTCAGGAGCAGCCCGCTCCGGGACAGCCCGCTCCGGGACAGGGACCGGCGTTCACCCCGTCGTTCAACCCGGCGGGCGGACCGCCCGGCGGCCCCGGCGGCCCTGGCGGCCCGGGCAATCCCGCGCCGCCTCCCGGCCAGCCCCAGCCCGGCCAGCCCGCGCCGGGGTTCAGCCCGCACGGCGGCCAGGACCCGCGCGCGCCGCAGGAGGACGTCCGCACTGCCCGGTACCCGCAGGAGGCCCCGCCAGTCCCGCCGGTCCCGCCGGCCGGCGGCGGCGGTCCGTCGTTCACCCCGTCCGGCCCGGACCAGGGCGCGCGCGGCGGCGGGCGCCCGCCGTGGGAGGGCGGCCCCCACGGCCCGCGTTCCGGGCGCGGCGGCTACGCCCCGGACCCCTCGGAGCAGACCAGCATCGATGTCGTCGACCTGCCGCAGCAGTATGACGAGAGCGACGAGAACGTCGCGGCGGACCGGCGGCTGGCCACGATGAGCTTCAAGCAGGCGCTGTTCGTCGGCGCCTGGCAGGTCCTCGCGCTCCTGCCCGGCATCAGCCGCGACGGCATCGTCACGGTCGGCGGCATGCGCACGCACCTGAGCCGGGCCGACGCGGTGCGGTTCTCGTTCCTGCTGTCCGCCCCGGTCCTGCTGGCCGCGGGCATGCTCAAGCTGCCGGAGCTGGCCGGGCCGGAAGGCAACGGCATCATGGGGCCGGTCATCGTGGGCAGCATCCTGTCCTTCATCGGCGCGTACCTGGCGACGAAGTTCCTGACGAAGTACTTCGAGGGCGAGGAGAAGTCCCTGAAGCCCTTCGGGTATTACTGCCTGGCCTTCGGGATCCTGTGCCTCGTGCTCATCCCCCTGGGCGTGTAGCGCACTGTCATCTCTCCCCGCGGGGACCGGCCGCTGACCGCGGCCGGTCCCCGCTGGCGTTTACGGGGGACTTCTCGTTCCGGTTCTCGACGATGCCCGGGGGCGGATCTACTTCGTGTACCTGGCGGCCTTGGAACGGTTGCAGGGACCGCACAGGAGCTGGAGGTTGGCGATGGTGTTGGCGCCGCCCTTGCTGACCGGGATGATGTGGTCGAAGTGCAGCTTCTGGGTCGACCCGCACTGGCGGCAGCGGCCGCCGTCGCGGGCCGAGACCGCGATCTTGACGTCCTGGGGGATGCGGCGGTGATGCCGCTCCCCTACCGGCTCGGGGATGTAGTGCTCCGGCGGCGTCGGGCCCGAGGGAACCGGCTCGGGGGCGGCTTCGGGAAGGGGTTCCTGGGCAGGGGCGGAAGAGGACTCCGCCGTCGGCGGTCCGGGCATTAATGGCCCGTTCCAGTTGGGGTTCGGCTGTGCGTCGGGGAACTGCTGGGCGTGCAGGTACTCCTTCACCTGTTCCGTGCATCGCTCCAGCAGCATGACAAGCAGGCTCATCGGAGCCTCTGGGGTGGCTGCCATCTGCCGTTCGCCTCCGTCCAGACTCCCATGTGGGAACCTAGATCTAGAACAAGAGATCCTCTCTTTGACTCATACCCAGCGATGACCGTATTTTTTCCTGTTCAGTCCATAAATCCAGCGGATATTCACACGACGTCTACCTAAATGACCCATTTATTCGATATGCAGGTCACGCCGTTCCGGAAAATGTGACGGAACGTGGTTTACGGGGCTGGGGGGAATTACCGGGCGGCACACCAGCGCCCGGAGCGCCGCTCCCGGACCGGACGCGGGCACAGGCCCGGCCGCCCGCCCGGGCGGCACCGGAAAATCCTCGATTAGTTCGATATAGATTTCGAATGATCGGACGATGAGGCCCTGTCCTGGTATCGTCTGATCGGCGAAATTTATTCAGTCCAGCCTTACTAAATCTACGGAGGAACCCATGGCCGCCAGCCGCCCGGTCCTGCTCGTCATGGACTACCAGCACGGCATCGTGGAACGCATGTCCACTCCGGCCCTCCTCGACGCGGCCGACCGCGCCGTCAAGGGAGCCCGGGAGAAGAACGTCCCGGTCATGTTCGTGCGCGTCGCCTTCCGCCCCGGCTACCCCGAGGTCTCCGGCAACAACCCG
>WRBL01000298.1 GCA_009784565.1 Streptosporangiales bacterium
CGGCGCCGGGCCTCACCGCCCTCGGCCGACGGATCGCAGGCCACGGCCAGCACCTGGTCCCGGAGTTCGGCGACGGAAGCGGCCGCGGGGCGCAGGGCCTCCGCCGACACCCCGGCACCGAGCAGGGCGGCCGGGGCCAGGCTGAGCCGCAGCGCCGGGCGCAGTTCGCCCTGGCGGCGGGAGAGGCAGCGCCCGCACCGTTCGGCGTGCCGAGTGATCCTCTGGACCAGCGGCACGTCCAGCCCGCCGTTCCAGCGGCCGAGGAGGCGGGCCAGGACCGCGCAGTCCCGGCCCCCGCCCCGGGCCACCAGCAGCGCCGTGACCGCCGTTTCCAGGTGGCCCAGCGCCGCCTCCAGCCGGGCGAACGACTCCTCCCGGCCGATGCCGAGCACCGCGGCCATATCGTCGGCGTCCAGCCCGTGCCAGAGCATCGCGATCAGGTCCCGGTCACCCGGAACCAGCCCGCCGGACGCGGCGGTCAGCAGTTCCCGCCGGGCACGGCCCTCCGCCGTCCCGCCGGGGAACCGGTCCGGCCGGGGCGTCGCCCGCCGGGTCCGGATACCGCGCAGGCACTCGTTGCGGGCGACGGCGAACAGCCAGGTCCGCAGCTGCCCGTCCAGCGGCAGGGCTGCGCCCCGTCCGGCGGCGACGAGAAAGATGTTCTCCAGCGCGTCCACGGCGTCGGCCGGATCCCGGGCGAAGAAGCGGCAGTACGCGTAAAGCTGGTCCGCGTACAGGTCATACGCGTCCGCGATGATGGCCGGGCCTGCCATCCCCATGGGCCCGACGTACGAAGAATCCCCCACAGGGATACCGTATCTGCAGCGAAGGTGGTCTATGGGCATGATGGAGCGTCGTTGCCGAAATGTTCCCGGTCCCGGCCGCTGGGCTACGGTTGAGGCGTGACCGACACAGGTGTAGCGGGGATACTGCTGGCCGCCGGGAGCGGATCCCGGCTGGGACGCCCGAAGGCGCACGTCGAGTTCGGCGGGCGGACCCTCGCCGAGCGCGGGGTCGCGCTGCTGCGCGACGGCGGCGCCGACCCGGTGCTGATCGTCAGCGGCGCCGCCCCCGTGCGGCTCGACGGGGCGAGAACCGTTCACAATCCGGACTGGGCGACCGGGATGGGCTCGTCGCTGGCGGTGGCGCTGCGGGCCCTCAGCCAGCCCGGCGCCGGGGCCGGCGCGGCGGTGATCGCGCTGGCCGACCAGCCGCTGGTGGGGCCCGGCTCGGTGCGGCGGCTCATCTCCGCCTACCGCGACGGGGCGTCTGTCGCGGTCGCCGCCTACGGGGGGAAGCGGCGCAATCCGGTGCTGCTGGCCCGCGAGCACTGGCCGGCCGTGCTGGAGCGGGCCGCCGGGGACGCCGGGGCCCGCCCGTTCCTGCGGGCCCATCCGGACCTGGTCACCGTCGTCGAGTGCGGTGACACGGGCAGCCCCGACGACATCGACACCGCGGAGGACCTCGAGCGTCTCCGCGCCGCGCGGGCGGCCGGCGGCTAGCCTGCCTGGATGCCCCAGCGGCAGCTGACCGTCTCTCCCGGCCCGAGCGTCACCAGGTCCTCGCCGGAGCCGAACGCGTTCGGCGGGCAGGTCATGGGCTCGACCGCCAGGGCGGTGCGGCGCATGGCCGGCTCCAGCGGGTCGCCGGTGAAGACCTGAAGCCAGCGGTAGGCGCCGTCGGCCCATAGCGCGGTGCGCGCGCCGCCGCCGTCGAGCCGGACCCAGGCCAGGCCGTCGTCGTCGCGGAGCAGACCGGTGAAGGCGTGGTCGAGTACCGTCCCGGCCACCTTGCGCGGGGAGCGGAAGTCGAACTCGCCGCCGGCCACGTCCTCCGGCGGGCCCGACGGGATACCGCGGTCGTCGGCGGGCAGCCACTGGCCGGCGGGCAGCGTCAGCGAGGTCTCGTCCACCGCCGCCGTCGCCACGGCCAGGTACGGGTGCTGGCCGGTCCCCCACGGGGCGGGACGGCCGCCCTTGTTGACGGCGGTGACCGTGACGTGCAGCCCGTCTCGCGCGTCCACGCGGTAGGTCACGTCCGTCTGCACCGCGAACGGGTAGCCGATCGCTGCGGCCGGGGCGCAGCGCAGGGTCACCTCGTCTCCCTCGTGGGCGATCCGGCTCCACGACATCCAGCGGGTGAGGCCGTGGATCGCGTTGCCGCGGGCGGGCTCGGACAGCGGGAGCTGGTACGTGGCGCCGTCGAAGTCGTAACGGCCGCCGTCTACCCGGTTCGGCCACGGGGACAGCAGCTGGCCGGCGCCGTGCGGCGGCAGTTCGTCGGCCTCATAGCCGGTGACCAGCGGCCTGCCGTCGTGGCTGAGAGCCCGCAGGCCCCCGCCCAGTTCCGTGACGGTGGCCCGGTAGTCCCCGGCCTCGATTTCGTACTGCGCTCCGGTGAGCGGGATCGTCATGCCGCCAGGATACGGACATCGCTATCGTGACGAAACACTGGATGGACCTTATACCGGCTGAGCGGTCCCGCGCCCGGAGATAATTCACGGTAATTACGCACCTATTGAGACGCCTGTGCAGATATACCATCTTTGAAAACGCAATAATCGCCGGAACTCAGGCTGTAATGGAGCTTCGATTTGCCGTGAAACAGGAGGCGCGCGGCCTACGGGTCGGCGGGGCTGCTTGGGGAGCGGGGGACCGTCAGCCCCGCCGACAAAAAAATTCTAGCCGCAAGTAACCACGCCATGCGAGGTTTTGATCTATTACGTTTGAGCCTTAATTCTTCCGCAATAGATGCGCGCTTAGCCGGAGTTCGATAAAACGGGTTCACCGGTCAGACCGGCGCGGCCTCCGGGTGGATGCGTCCGGCGGTGTCGGTGAGAGGCCGGCCGCTGCCGCCCCCGCGCAGCTGGATGAGCTCCGCCGCGATCGACACCGCGGTCTCCTCCGGCGTCCGGGCCCCCAGGTCCAGCCCGATCGGCGAGCGCAGGCGGGCCAGTTCCGGTTCGGTCAGGCCCGCCTCCCGCAGCCGGCCGAGACGGTCGGCGTGCGTCCGCCGCGACCCCATGGCACCGATGTAGCCGGCCGGGGTGCGGAGCGCGACCTCCAGGACGGGGACGTCGAACTTCGGGTCGTGGGTGAGCACCGCGACCACGGTCCGGGCGTCGATCTCGTCCGCTTCGAACGCGCCGGCCAGGAACCGGTGCGGCCAGTCGACCACGACCTCGTCAGCGTCCGGGAACCGGGACTTGGTGGCGAAGACGGGGCGGGCGTCGCACACGGTCACGTGGTAGCCGAGGAACTTCCCGACCCGGGCGACGGCGGCGGCGAAGTCAATCGCCCCGAAGACGTACATCCTCGGAGCCGGGGCGAACGAGCTGACGAACACCGACAGCTCATCCCCGAGCCGTTCCCCGCGCTCGCTGTACGTGCGCGTCCCGGTCGCGCCCTGCTCAAGCATGCCGCGCACGTCCTCGTCGACGTGGGAGTCCAGCATCTCCCCCGGCCCCAGGCTGCCCGTGCTCGGCCGGGTGACGTCACCCCAGATCACCCGGCGCGCCCCCAGAGCGCCGGCGGGGCCGGAGATCACGGTGGCGACCGCGACGGGCTCGCCGCGCCGGACGGCGTCCGCGATGTCCCCCAGCTCGGGGAACGTCTCCTGGCTGACCTTCTCGACGAAGATGTCGAGGATCCCGCCGCAGGTGAGTCCGATCGAGAACGCGTCGTCGTCGCTGACCCCGTAGGTCTCCAGGACCGGCTCGCCGGTCTGGGCCACGTCCGCGGCCAGTTCGTACACGGCTCCTTCGACGCAGCCGCCGGAGACGCTGCCGATGACATCGCCGCCGGAGGCGCCGGGGACGCCCGAAGCGCCCGGGTCCACCGAGGACCCCGCCACGGCGAGCGCGGCCCCGGGGTCACGGGGCGCGCTGCGGAAGGTCCGCACCACCGTGGCCAGGCCGAACGTCTCTCCGTCTTCCCACCATCGGGTGATCGTGTCCAGGATGTCGCGCAACAGTCTCGCCTAGTCTCGCTAGAGAAGTCTCACATGTACTACTACTACGGTAGCCGGGCCGGCCAGCGGTAGGCCACCGCGGTTTTAGCGTTTACTTAAGCAACCCCGAATCCGGTCCGGATCTTCCGCGGACCGCCGTGACGGCGGCCCGCATGAGACGCGGGATCTCCGGGTCGGCCGGGCGCCCGGCCGACCCGCCGGTCTCCAGGTCCGCGGGAAGCAGCCAGCCGTGGGTGTCGATCGTGGCCCGTTCCAGGCTCTCCTGCCCGTCGAAGCTGATCTCGGCCCCGTCGATGAGCACCGCGAAGAACGTCTGGTCCTGGTCGAAGACCATGCCCGCCCAGGTGAACTCGATGGGGGCGGTCTCGAAGGGCTCGCCCAGGACCGTCTCGTCCACCGTGATCCCGGCCTCCTCGAGCAGTTCGCGGGCGGCGGCCTGCCTCAGGGTCTCCCCCGCCTCGGCGGCGCCGCCGATCGTGAACCAGAACGGGTCTGACGGCTTCACCGGATCCCAGCCGTGCAAAAGCAGCACGCGCCCCTCCCGGTCGACGGGAAGGACGCGCGCGGTGTTACGTCTGATTCGCCTCACTCTACGATCTTAGAGATGGGAATCTCCAGAATGTCCCGGGCACCCGCCGCCTTGAGCGACGGGATCAGGGTGTTAACGCCCCGCTTGGGGACGACGGTCTCGATCGCGCTGTCGCCGGAGGCCAGCGACGTCACCGTCGGCGAGGACATGGACGGCAGCATCTCCGTCACCGCGGCCAGCTTGTCGGAGGCGACGTTGAGCTTGAGCAGCGTGTTGCCGCGGGCCTGGATGGCGCCGCGCAGCAGCAGCGCGACGTCCTCCATCGCCGCCCGCTTCTCGGGGTTCTCGTACGCTTCCTTGCAGGCCACCAGCTCGGTGTAGCTGGTCAGCAGCGTCTCCAGGATGCGCAGGCCGTTCTTGCGCAGCGACGAGCCGGTCTCGGTGAGGTCGACGATCGCGTCGACGATGTCGGGCACCTTGGCCTCGGTGGCGCCGTGCGAGGGGACGACCATCGCCTTCACGCCGTTCTTGGCCAGGAACCGCTCGGTCAGCGACGGGAACTCGGTCGAGATCCGGATGCCCTCGGGCAGGTCCTTGACGCTCTTCCACGGAGCCGACTCCGGCACGGCGAGCACGACCCGCACCGGGTTGGACGTCTGCTTGGAGTACTGGAGCTCGCCGAGCGACACCACGTCGGCGTCGGTCTCGGTGATCCAGTCCCGGCCGGTGATGCCGAGGTCGAACAGGCCGCGCTCCAGGTAGGACGGGATCTCCTGGGGCCGCAGGACCCGGACCCGGTTGATGCGCGGGTCGTCGATCGACGCGTGGTAGTCGCGGTCCGAGCCGCGGTGGACCGACAGGTCGGCGGCGTCGAACAGCGCGAGGGTGGCCTTCTCGAGGGATCCCTTGGGCAGGACGAGAGACAGCAAAGCTTTATTCCTAACGGATTGAGGTGACTCTGACGTTCATATCTGGCTATGGCGACACAGGGGTAAAGCGCCACGGTTGCCGGTTCTCGCCGGCAGGGGTCGCGGCGCGGTTAATGTCGCGAAGCGCCAGAGCGAAGAGAGCGCAGCAGAAGGGCAGTGTCGAGCGCTGCCACGACCGCCTCCCATCCTTTGTCCTCGCCGCTGTCCGGTAGGCCGGAACGCATCCGGGCCTCCTCGATCGTGTTACACGTTAGCACACCGTTACCGACCGGGGTTCCCTCGTCGAGTGCCACCCGGGTCACCCCGGCGGTCACCGCGTCGCACACGTACTCGAAGTGCGGGGTCCCGCCCCGGATCACCGCGCCCAGGACGACGACCGCGTCGTGGCGCCGGGCCAGTTCCTGGGCCACGACGGGCAGTTCGACCGCGCCCGCCACCTGGACAACCAGGGGATCGGTGACGCCGCAGGCCTTAGCCGCCGCGACGGCCCGGTCGGTCAGCACGTCGGTGATCTCCGCGTTCCAGCGAGTGGACACGATCCCCAGCGTCAGCCCGGCCGCGTCCACCGCGCCCGCCTCCGGACGGCCTCCTCCGCTCACGCCTTACTCACCCACCGCGGAAAGCGCGTCCGGGCCGGAAAGCGAAGACCCGTTCGGAATAGTAATTTCGTGTCCCATCCTGTCCTTTTTGGCAGTCAGGTAGCGGAGGTTGTGCGGGGTCGCGGCCGGGGCCAGGGGCACCCGGGTCACCCCGAAGCCGTGGCGGGCCAGCGCCTCGACCTTCTCCGGATTGTTGGTCAGGAGCTCAACCGAGCGGACGCCCAGGTCGTCCAGGAGCTGCGCGGCGACGCTGTACTCGCGGGCGTCGACCGGGAGGCCGAGCTCGAGGTTGGCGTCCACCGTGTCGGCGCCGGCGTCCTGCAGCTCGTAGGCCTGCAGCTTGGACAGCAGCCCGATGCCCCGGCCCTCGTGGCCGCGCAGGTACAGGATCACGCCGCGGCCGCGCTCGGCGATCGCGGCCATCGCCGCGTCCAGCTGGGCGCCGCAGTCGCAGCGCTGCGAGCCGAACACGTCGCCGGTCAGGCACTCGGAGTGAACCCGGGCCAGCACGTCGCCGCCGTCGATGTCGGTGCTGATGTCGCCGTAGACCAGGGCCATGTGCTCGGTGCCGTCGATGTCGTGCCGGTAGCCCAGGGCGCGCCAGATCCCGTAGGCGTTCGGGATCCGCGTGTCGGCGACCCGGGTGACCTGGGATCCGGTACGGCGGCGGTACTCGATGAGCTGCTCGATGCTGATCAGCGCGAGGTCGTGCTCGTCGGCGAAGACCCGCAGGTCCGGCAGGCGCATCATGGTGCCGTCGTCGGAGATGATCTCGCAGACCACTCCGGCCGGGGCCAGCCCGGCCATCGTGGCCAGGTCGACGGCGGCCTCGGTGTGGCCCCGGCGCTTGAGCACCCCGCCCTCAACCGCGCGGAGCGGGAAGATGTGGCCGGGGCGGACGAAGTCGTCCGGCCCGGCGGCCGGGTCGATCATCCTGGTAATGGTGACGGCCCGGTCGGCGGCGGAGATGCCGGTGGTCGTGCCCTCGGCCGCGTCGACGCTGACCGTGAACGCGGTGCCCTGACGTTCGGTGTTCTGGCTGGTCATCTGGGGCATGCCCAGACGATCGAGGTCGGCGCCGCGCATCGGGACGCAGATCAGGCCCCGGGCCCAGCGGATGGTGAAGGCCAGCAGCTCCGGAGTCGCCTTCTCGGCGGCGAAGATGATGTCGCCCTCGTTCTCGCGGTCCTCGTCGTCGACGACCACGACCGGGCGGCCGGCCGCGATGTCCGCGACCGCGCGCTCGACCTTGTCCATCGGGACGGCGGCCGGGACGGCGTCGCTGGCACCCTCACCCTTGTTGCTGTTATCAGCCGGAACGGTTCGTTCGGGGCAGATGGTCACTGGGCACCTCCGAGCAGCTTTTCCACGTACTTCGCGATCACGTCGACTTCGAGGTTGACCGCCTCGCCCGGCTGCTTGAAGCCGAGCGTGGTCCGCTTGAGCGTCTCGGGGATGAGACTGACCTCGAACCAGTCGCCGTCTACGGCGGACACCGTGAGGCTGATGCCGTCCACGGTGATCGAGCCCTTGCGGGCCACGTACTTGCTCACGTCCGGCGGGACGGAGATCCGGACCACTTCCCAGTGCTCCTGGGGGTCGCGGCTGACCACGGTCCCGGTGCCGTCGACGTGGCCCTGGACGAGATGGCCGCCGAGCCGGTCGGAGACCTTCGCGGCGCGCTCCAGGTTGACCCTCGTCCCGGGCGCGATGCCCTTGAGGCTGGTGAGACGGAGGGTTTCCCCCATCACGTCCGCGACGAAGCCCGCGGAGTCGAAGCTCGTGATCGTCAGGCAGACGCCGTTGACCGCGATCGAATCGCCGGCCTTCGCGTCCTCGACGATCATCGCGCTGCGCACGTGGACCCGGGCGAAGTCGCCCTCGTATTCCACCGGCCCGATCTCGCCGAGGTCTTCCACGATCCCGGTAAACATCCGCGTCCTCCTCCCGGTAGCTCCGGGGGAACGCGGGTCCAG
>WRBL01000299.1 GCA_009784565.1 Streptosporangiales bacterium
CAGCCGTTCGGCGGTGGCGTGCACAAGTGCATCGGCCTGTACTTCGCCGGGCTGGAGGTCAAGTCGATCATGCACCGGCTGCTGCGCACCTACCACTGGGAACTCCCGGCGGACTACGAGCCGGTGATGGACAACCACTCCCTCCCGTTCCCCAAGGACGGGCTGCCGCTTACCCTCATCCCGAACTGACGGTTCCGCGCGCGTGCGGTCCCGCGGGGCGGGCCCGGCCGGGCCCGCCCCCGCGGTCGCTGGTCAGGCCCGCGTCTTCGCGGGCACCGGCGTGAACTCCACGGGCAGGGTGGCCGGGACGCTGGACCACGGGGAGCCCAGCCGCCCGACTTCGTCCGGCGGCACTGACAGGCGAAGGCCGGGAAGCTGGTTGAGGGCGGCCTCGACCGCTTCCCGCACGATGAGCCGGGCCGGTATCTGCGCGGGGCAGACGTGCGGGCCGGCGCTCCAGGACACGTGAGCCCGGTTTCCCAGTTCTTCCCACGGATCGGCGGCGTGGACCCGGGGGTCGGCGTTGGCCGCCGCGAAGCTCATGACGACCGCGTCGCCCTGCCGGAGGGCCTGCCCGCCCAGTTCGGTGTCACGCGTGACGTAACGGCCGAGCAGGTTGGAGAACGGGGGATTCCGCCAGAGCACCTCGTCGAGGGCGTCGTCGATGTCGAGACGGCCGCCGCGCATCCGCCCGGCGAACCGGGGGTCGGTCAGCATGAGCAGGAGGGCGCCGGCGATCCAGGTCATCGTGCCCTCGGCCGCCGCCGAGATCAGCATCACCATGCTGTGCATGGCGTCCTCGGGGCTGGAGATGTTCTGATGATGGACGATGACGCTGGTCATGTCCTTGGCGGGCTCGGACGCGCGGGCCCACACGAGGTTCATCAGGATCTTCTCGAACTTCTCGTTCCCGGCCTTGGCGTCGAACATGAACATTTCCAGGAGCGTCCCGTGCATGGTGCGGGCCGTCTCCAGGTCCATGCCGAGCAGTCGTCCCACGACCACCGCCGGGATGGTCAGGCAGTACTCCATGAGCAGGTCGGCGCTTCCCCGTTCGGAGAAGGCCGAGATCAGGTCCGAGCAGAGGTCCCGGACATGGTGGCTGACCTGCCGCAGCCGCAGGGACCCGATCGCGTCCTCCAGCGGCGTGCGGTACTTGCGGTGCTCCTCGCCGTCGGTGAAGAACACGTTGGGCCGCGGGTACACGAACGTCCGCAGCGGGGACTCCTCCCGGATCCGGCCCTCCGCGTACGGCGTCCAGATGGTCGAGTCCTTGGAGAACAACCGCTCGTGCCGGACCACGTGGACCAGTTCCTCGTGTCCCATGACGAGCCAGGCGTTGATGCCGGGTTCCAGTTCGATCGGGGCGACCTCGCCCCATTCCGCGCGCAGCCGGGTGTACACGGCCTGGGGGTCGGCGTAGGCGTTGGTCTCGGCGAGCGGGGTAAGGCCGCGCAGGTCGGCCAGGATCGCGGCCATCAGGACGCGACTCTCTGCGCGGCGAGAGCGTGCTCGACCAGGGTGATCAGGCCCCGGGCGGAGTCGGAACGCTGGCGGGCGTCGCACTCGACCACGGGCGTGCCCGGGGGCAGGTCGAGTGCTTCGACCAGTTCTTCGGCGTCGTACCGGGGGCTGTCCGGGAAGTTGTTGATGGCCACGGCGAAGGGCATTCCCTTGCTGTGGGTCTCCAGCTGGTCCAGCACCTCGAAGCTGTGCTCCAGGCGCCGGGTGTCCACGAGGACCAGCGCCCCGACGGCGCCCTCGGCCAGTCCTTCCCACAGGTCCCAGAACCGGCGCTGGCCCGGAGTGCCGAAAAGGTACAGCACGAGTTCGGGCGTCACCGTGACCCGGCCGAAGTCCATGGCCACCGTGGTGGCCTTCTTGTCGTCCAGCCCGGCGAGGTCGTCGATCCCCACGCTGGCGGTGGTCATCGCCTCCTCCGTGCGCAGCGGATCGATCTCGCTGACCGAGCCGATGAGCGTGGTCTTCCCCACGCCGAAGGCTCCGACCACCAGGATCTTGGCCGAACGCTGGACGGTATCGGCGACGTACAGCCCGTCAGACGAGCTTGCGGAGGCCATTGAGCAACTCCTCGAGGATGTCTATGTTGGCCGGCTCGGCGGCCGGCGTGCGCACCGACAGGTGGCCGGAATCGATAAGGTCCGAGGCCACCACCAGGACGGCGCTGACCGGCAGTGCCAGGTGGGCGGCGGTCTCGGCGAGCGAGAGCAGATGCTGGCACATGCCCAGAAGCTCCCGTTCCGTCCGGCTCGCGGACATCGGCAGGGAAGCGCCGGGGCTGGTCGCGGTCACCAGCGTCTCGGGCCGGACGGTGTTCCGGGTGGGGGCGGAGCGGCCACCGGTTACGACATACGAGCGAACCGGGCGGTCGCGGTACTCGCCGGGACTGGGCATGGATCAGATCACCCTTCGCGAGTCGGCGTGGCGAGGGTTGCCGCTCCCAGCTTGAGGACCTGTGCCTGCATCTGCTGGGCGATCAGGCCCGGGTCCACCGCCTGCTCGGTGACGACCGCCAGGTGGGAACCGTCGCCGGCGCCGCGGACGAACAGATACCCGCCGTGGCCGTCGAATTCCACCATGACCTGGCGCGAGGTGCCGCCGCCGTCGGCGAACCGCCGGGCCAGGCTCTGCCCGATCGACTTCAGGCCCGCGCAGGCGGCGGCCAGCCGCTCGGCGTCATCCTTGGTCGTGTCCGCTGAGTACGCCTTGACGAGGCCGTCGGCCGACAGCACCACCGCATGCCGGATACCCCGGACCCCGGTTACCTCGTCCAGCATCCAGTTCTGGTCGACAGTCATTTACTGCTGCTCCTGTTGCCCTGTTGAGTTGTCCTCGGAGGTTTCTGAGTTGCCCTCAAAGGCTATCGACTGGTCGCCGTCCCGCTGCGCGTCACCGGTCGGGTGCGGGTCGCGGGACGGGGGGACACCCGGGTCACCGGGCTGGACTCCGCCCTGATCGCCTGGTGAGGTCAGGAAGGCGCCCATCCATGCGCCGGCCTCCTCGGGAGTCGGCTGCTTCGCCTCCGGCACGGGCTCGGTGCCCCGGCTGGGACGCGCCTCGGGGCCGGCGTCGTGGCGGGGGGAAACCCGGCGCGGCAGTCCGCTGCGGCGGGTGACCGTCGGCACGTCCGCGGCGCCGGAGGATGCGAGAGCGGCGTCCGTCACGCTGGCGGCCGGCTCCGGAGCGGTGATCTCGGGCGCGGCGGCCGCCGGGGCACCGTAGGAAGCCTCCCCGGGGGCCGGGTCCGCCGGCGCCGGGACGCCCGGGGCGGGGGCGGTCAGGCTGGACACCGACATCGCCGGGTCCGCCGCGGACACGGGCATCGGGCCCGTGGCCTCCACGGTGTCGGTCAGCTCGGCCGGGACGCCGACGATCGCGCGCACGCCGCCGTAGACGGACTCGGAGATGTCGACCCGGAAGCCGTGCCGGCGCACGTACTGCCCGACTACCGCCAGCCCGGTCTGCGGGAACTCGCCCAGGCTTTCCAGCCCGACCGGCCGCTTGCCGGTGGCGGTCGCCCGGGCCTGGTCGAGGCGGTAGTCGTCGAGGCCGACGCCGCAGTCATGGACCTCGATGACCGCGCCGCGCTGGACGGCCCGGACGGTGACGGGCACCTGGGTCGTCGGGGGAGAGGACTGGGTGGCGTTGGCCAGGAGTTCGGCGACGAGGTGGATCAGCGGCTCGACGGCCGGCGCGGCGGCGGCGATTTCCTGGTCGCCCGCGACCTCGATCCGGCGGTAGGCGATGATCCGGCCGGACGCGGCGCGCACCACGTCGGCGAGCGGCAGCGGGTCGGGCCACTGCTGCCCGGGCCATTCCCCGAGCAGCACGGCCATGCTCTGCGCGGTGCGGGCCTGCTGCGCGGAGGCATGGTCTACCCGCATGCTGACTTCCAGCACGCCGGCGTTGCCCGGGTGCCGGTCGGCCATCACGGCCGCCTCTTCCTGGATGCGGTGCGCCGAGGCCTGCACCCGGCGGGACATCGCGACGACCGCGGTGCGCATGGACTGCTGGGCGTCGGCGCTGAGGATCGCGAAATCGACCGCCCGGTCGAGCAGGTTCGAGAGTTCGCTGTCGATGCCCGTCGCCCCGGGCGGCGGGGTCTTGCCCCGGATCGCCGGAGGCAGCCGTTCTTCCAGCGCGTGCCGGATCGCGTCGTTGACCGTCCGGGTCTGGGCCTCCAGGCGCTTGTCAATGCTCTCGCGCAGCTCGGCGGCCTCGGCCCGCAGGTCCTGCTCGCGTCCGCGGGACGTGCTGAGCTTGCTCTCCAGCGACGTGATCTCGGCCTTGAACAGGGTCGTCTTGTCCAGGAGCTCAGTGATCTTGTCGTCCTGCTGCCGTGCCTGCCCGGCCTGCTGGACCGCGTTGCGTTCCGCGTTCTGAGCCAGCTGGGCCGTCCGGGCGGACTGCAGCGCGAGTTCCTCGCGCGATTCGGCGAGGACCCGGCGTGACTGCCAGAGTGCCGCCAGCACCGCGACAGAGGCAATGACCGCGATGAGGGTCGCCGCGACTAGCCGCCAGCCGGCCGCGCCGTGGTGTATCAGCAGCGGAACGACGATGACGTACACCGTCAGGCAGCAGGACAGGACAATAGCGGCTGGCGTCAGGGACGCACGGGGCGGTGCTGCGGGAAACTGTGGGGCGCTCAATGGTCCGCCTTCAAAATAAGTCTATATATGAGC
The DNA here is from genome assembly GCA_009784565.1 of Streptosporangiales bacterium. Taxonomy (GTDB): domain Bacteria; phylum Actinomycetota; class Actinomycetes; order Streptosporangiales; family Streptosporangiaceae; genus Trebonia. Next base: position 4,704 of record WRBL01000299.1, read on the forward strand.
ATCGATACACGCTGGTGAGTGGGTGTGTTCAGACGCTGTGTAATTGACTGGTAGCGGGATTGTTCAGGGTGGTTTTAGGGAGATACTAGTAGAGCATGCAGAGGCGGGGTGATGTGATTGTGGCAGTTTTTGTACCGCTTCGCGGGGCAAGTGCTACTTATAGGTAACTTTATGGCCGGGCCTGGTTAGGCTTGGATTCCGTGTCCAATCGCGAACTGGTGGTTCTGGGGACGGCCAGTCAGGCTCCCACCCGGACCCGCAACCACAACGGCTACTTTCTCCGCTGGGACGCCGAGGGAATTCTCTTCGACCCTGGTGAGGGCACTCAGCGGCAGATGCTGTTCGCCGGAGTGAGCGCCTCCCAGATTGGCCGCATTTGCGTTACGCATTTTCACGGTGACCACTGCCTGGGCCTGCCCGGCGTGATTCAGCGGATGTCGCTGGATCAGGTCCCGCACCCGGTCCACGCGTACTTTCCGGCGGAGAACGCGCCGGTCTTCCGGGGGCTGCGCGCGGCCACGCTGTTTTACGACCGGGTGGATATCCGCGAGCACCCGGTGGAAACGCCCGCCGGGGTGATCGCGGAGGCCGGGGGCTTCACGCTGGAAGCCCGGGCGCTCGACCATCCCGTCCCCGCGATCGGCTACCGCCTGACCGAGCCGGACGGCCGCCGGATGCTCCCCGGCCGTCTCGCGGCCCACGGCATCGCCGGCCCGGACGTGCGGCGCCTGCTCGAAACCGGCTCCTTCATCACCCCGAACGGGCCGGTGCTCATCGACGAGGTCAGCGAGCCCAGGCCCGGCCAGAAGTTCGCGTTCATCATGGACACCCGGCTGTGCGACGGGGTCTTCGAGCTCGCCGAGGGCACGGACATGCTGGTCTGCGAGTCCACGTTCGCCGCGGCCGACGAGCGGCTGGCCGCCGAGTACGGGCACCTCACCGCGGCCCAGGCCGGCCGGGTCGCGGAGGAGGCCGGGGCCCGGCTCCTGGTCCTGACTCACTTCTCGCAGCGGTACGACACCGGCGACGGCACCTGGATGCTGGACGAGGCGGCCCGGGAGTTCAGCGGGGACATCGTGGCCGCCGCCGACCTGGACCGCATACCGGTGCCGCCGAGAAAGTAGCCGGCGGCCGGGCGGGCGCTTACCACGAGGCGCGGCGCGCCGCGGTGAACGTGACCGGCAGGGCGGCCGGGCAGCGGGTCCAGGGGGACTCCAGCCGGCCGATCTCGTGGGCCGGCACGGTCAGGCGGACGCCGGGCAGCTGGTGCAGGACGGACTCGACCGCGGTACGGACGATCAGCCGTCCCGGGGCGTGCGCCGGGCACATGTGCGGGCCGGCGCCCCAGGACACGTGGGAGCGGTTGTCGATCCGGCTCCACTCATCGGTGCCCGCCCGCAGGTCCGCCTGGGCCGGGCCGAACCCGAGGATGAGGGGATCGCCCTTCCGGATCATCCGGCCGCCGAGTTCGATGTCGTGCAGCGCGTACCGGGCGGGCAGGTTGGAGACCGGGGGCTCGAACCACAGCACCTCGTCCAGCGCGTCGTCGATGCCCAGCAGCCCTCCGTGCATCCGCCCGGAAAACCGCTCGTCGGTGAGCATTAGCTGCAGCGTTCCGGCGATCCACGCCATGATGTTCTCGGACGCGGCCGCGATCATGACGGCCATCGTGTGGACGCGCTCGGCGTTCGCGGTGAGGTTCGGGTGCTGGACGATGACGGTGGTCATGTCGTCGGCGGGCTGGGCGGTCCGCGCCGCCACCTGCGCGGCCAGGACCCCCATGAACCGGTCCAGCCCGGCCTGGGCCTTCTCGCCGCCGGAGAACAGGTCGAGCTGCGCCTGCTGCAGCTGGCGCGCCGCGGATAGCCCGAGCCCGAGCAGCCGCCCGACCGCCATGGTGGGGATCATGAGCGCGTAGTCGCTCACCAGGTCGGCGCGGCCGCGGTCGGCGAAGTCCGCGATGACATCCGTGCAGGCCTCCTGCGCGTGCCGGCGGGTGTCGCGCATGAGAAGACCGTGCACGGCGGCGTCGATCGGGGCCCGCAGCCGCCGGTGCTCCTCGGCGTCGGCCATCCAGGCGTTCGGCCGGGGAGACATGAGGACGAGCAGCGGCGAGTCCGGCCTGACCCGCCCCTCGGCCAGGTCGCGCCAGTGCGCCGCGTTCTTGGCGAAGCTCCGCTCGCGCCGCAGCACGGAGATGAGCTCCGCGTGCCCCATGACCAGCCACGCGTTGATGCCCGGTTCCAGTTCGACCGGCGCGACGGTGCCCCACTGGGCCCGCAGCCGGTCGTAGACGATCTGCGGGTCGGCGTGCGCGTTGGTCTCGCCGATCGGGATGAGGCCGGTCATGTCGCTCAGGCGTTCTTCCGGCCGCCCCGCCCCGGCCGCCCGGACGAGCGCCGGGTCAGGCGAGTTTACGGAGGCCATTGAGCAGTTCCTGGAGGAGGTCGTTGCCGGCGCGCGACGTGGCTTGCGTGCGGACGGACAGGTGGCCGGAGTCGACCAGGTCGGAGGCCAGGACCAGGATCGCGCTGACCGAGAGCTGGAGGTGGGCGGCGGTTTCCGCCAGCGACAGTGGGCCCTGGCACAGGTCGAGCAGCGTCCGCTCGGTCCGGCCCGCGGACAGGGGAAGCGGTTCCCCGCGCCGGGTCGTGGCCACGATTGTCTCGGGCCGGATGGTGTTCCGGCTCGGCGTGCTCCGGCCGCGCGTGACGACGTACGGCCGCACGGGCTGTATGGGATACCTGCCGGTGGTCACGCTCGCTGACCTGCCCCTCGTCATCATTCACTCGCGCGCTGCGCGCTCGATCCCCGCTGCCCGCCGTCATCGCCTGCCCGCCGTTATCTCCGTGAGACGGGCTCCGAGGGGAGCTTATCGATTCTTTCGTGTTTTATTCCGGTAATACAAGACCTGTCGTGTTTATGGGTTTTCAGAGATCTGCGGGTAACCGTGCGTTTACGTGGGCGTCGGCTAGTGCGGTGCCAGACCGTTGAGCAGGCGGTCCAGCACGACGCCGAACTCGGCCCGGGCAGCCGCCGGGTCATCCGCCCGGGGGATGGCCAGGCTGGCCTCGGTGAGCATCGCGATCAGGAGCCGGGCTAGGGGGCCGGTCGGCACCCGCTCCAGATCCCCGGCCTCGATGCAGCGGGCCAGCCACTCCTCCAGCAGTTGCCGCCCGTACTGGTCGACCAGGGCCTCCCAGGCGTCCGAGCCGAGGACCCGGGGCCCGTCCACCAGCACGATGCGCTGG
>WRBL01000300.1 GCA_009784565.1 Streptosporangiales bacterium
CGCGCGTAATTTTTGGGTCAAGCGTCCTTAAGGACGGCCAGAAAGAAAGGCGAATCTAATGAAGAGATCTCACGCCGGAATTGTCGTCGGTGCGATAGCGGCCGCCTCCGCGCTCGGCTTTGCCGCTACCCCGGCCTCCGCCGCGACCTGGTCCGTCTCCCCGGCCAACACCACCATCAAGGCGACGAGCAACGGCAACGTGGTGCTGACCGGCGGCTCGGCCAAGATCACCTGCACCAGCGCCAGCGGCTCCGGGACCACTGGGGACGGATCGAACGCGGCCGACCTGGCCACCATCGGAACCGTCAACGGCAGCGGCTGCACGGACAGCGTCCTCGGCGGCAGCTGGACGATCACCATGAGCGGCGGCGACCTGGCCGGTACCTCCTACGACGCGAGCACCGGCACCACTACCGGGACGCTCACCGGCGCCACCCTTCACGCGTCCGGCAGTGACCTCGGCCTGACCTGCTCCTTCGATGCGACGGGCACCCTCGACGGGACCTACACCAACTCCAGCGGCGTGCTCGCGATCACCGGCGGCTCGGCGACGATCTCGAACGTCAGCGGCTCCTCCTGCGGCCTCGGCGGGATCAGCAACGGCTCCAGCGGATCCGTTTCCGGCTCCTTTACGGTCAGCCCCAACGTCACCATCAGCGCGTCCTGACCCAGGTCGCGAACGTCGCCCGTCCGCCTACCGGGCCAGTACCGGCAGGCGGGCGGGCCCGCGCAGGTTGATCCGGCCGTTCCAGGTCACGTCGCCGGCCAGTTCAAGGGTCCCGAACCGGGCCAGCAGGCGCTCGAAGGCCACCCTCGCCTCCAGCCGGGCCAGGTAGGCGCCCAGGCAGTGATGCGGTCCCGCCCCGAAGGACACGTGCTGGCGGGCGTTCTCCCGCTCCACCTTGAACTCATTGGCGTCCGGGCCCCAGAACCGCTCGTCCCGGTTGGCCGACGCCAGGCTCACCGAGATGAACTCGCCGGCCCCGATCTCCGTACCCCTGATCGTCGCGGGCCCGGTGGTGATCCGCCGGCTCTGCTGGACCGGGCTGTCGAAGCGGAGCATCTCCTCCACGGCGTTCGGGATGAGCGACGGGTCTTCCCGGAGGACCGCCAGCTGGTCCGGGAACCGCAGCAGGTTGTAGGCGCCGCCGGAGATCAGGTTCACGGTCGTCTCGTGCCCGGCGATGTACAGCAGCAGGGTCTGGGAGACCAGCTCGGTGTCGGTGAGCCGGTCCCCGTCCTCTTCGGCCTGGATGAGCGCGGTGAGCATGTCGTCGGCCGGGTTCTGCCGCTTCCACGCGACCATCTCGGCGCCGAGCGCGTTGATCGCCTGCTCGGCCTCCAGGATCGCGCTGGCCACCTCCGGACTCGGGACCGGCTCGAGCTGGCGGACCAGAGTGCCGGAGAGCTCCCGGATCCGCTCGTGGTCGGCCGGCGGCGTGCCCAGCATCTCCGCGATCACCGTGAACGGCAGCGGGAACGCCAGCGCCTCCACCAGGTCGAACGGTTCCCCGGGCACGATCGCGTCCAGCAGGTCATCGACCACGGCGGTGATCCTCGGCCGCAGTGCGTCGATCGCCCGGGGCGTGAACGCCTTGGCCACGAGCTTGCGCAGCCGGGTGTGGTCCGGGGCGTCCAGGTCCAGCATGGACGGCGAGTGGTTCCGGCGCAGCCCCCGGTCCCCGTACATCTGCTTCTGGAACGTGTCCAGGGCGCCGCCGGGGGCGAGGTTCCGCTGGTCGACGGAGTAGCCGCCGCGCAGCAGGGCGGTCACGTCCTCGTACCGGGAGAGCATCGACGTGCCAATCGCGGTGCGGGCCAGCGGGGCGCCGTCGCGCAGGGCGGCGTACTGCGGGTAGGGGTCCTCGGCGAAACCGGGCGCGAAAGGGTTGAACTCCGGGGTAGCGGCTGTTTCCGTCATAGACGGTAATCTACCGATCCGCTCATCCCCGGTCTCAGTCCCGGCCCGGAGGGAAGACCAGACCCCGGGACGGTGTTGTACTCGGTATCCACCCATCCGCGGCGTGCGGTGACGCATGGACGCATGGTTGAAGTTCGCATAACGGGAGGAACGAGGCTTGACGGCGATCGGGATACTGGCCCTGCAGGGGGACGTGCGGGAGCACGCGCGCGCCATCGACGAGGCGGGAGCGCGGGCCGTCCCGGTACGGCGGCTAGCGGAGATCGAGGCGGTGGACGGCCTCGTCATCCCGGGCGGGGAATCGACCACGCTGTGGCGGCTCGCCATGGCGTTCGAGCTGCTGGAACCCCTGCGGAAGCTGATCGCCGGCGGCCTGCCCGCGTTCGGCTCCTGCGCCGGGATGATCTTGCTGGCGGACGACCTGACCGACGGCGTCGCCGGGCAGGAAACCCTCGGCGGCCTCGACATGACGGTCCGGCGCAACGCGTTCGGCCGCCAGGTCGACTCCTTCGAGCGGGACGTGACCCTGGACCTCGGTGGCGGCGCCGACCCGGCCGGCCCGTTCCACGCCGTGTTCATCCGGGCCCCCTGGGTGGAACGGGCCGGGCCAGACGTATCGGTTGTGGGCACCGACAGCGGTAGGATCGTCGCCGTCCGGCAGGGCTCGCTGCTGGCGACGGCGTTTCATCCGGAGCTGACCCCGGACCGGCGCGTGCATGAGCTTTTCGTATCGATGGTGAAGGGGACTAAGTAGCATGAGCGGCCACTCCAAGTGGGCCACCACCAAGCACAAGAAGGCGGTGGTGGACGCCAAGCGAAGCAAGCTCTTCGCCAAGCTGATCAAGAACGTTGAGGTGGCCGCCCGTGTCGGCGGTGGTGACCCGACGGGTAACCCGACGCTGTACGACGCCATCCAGAAGGCGAAGAAGAGCTCGGTCCCGAACGACAACATCGACCGCGCCGTCAAGCGCGGCTCGGGTGCCGAAGCCGGCGCCGCCCAGTACGAGACCATCATGTACGAGGGCTACGCCTCCGGCGGCGTCGCGGTGCTGGTGGAGTGCCTCACCGACAACCGCAACCGCGCCGCCTCCGACGTGCGCGTCGCCTTCACCCGCAACGGCGGGTCAATGGCCGACCCGGGCTCGGTGTCCTACCTGTTCAACCGCAAGGGCGTCGTCGTGGTCGCGAAGACCGGCGACCTCACCGAGGACGACGTCCTCGGAGCGGTTCTCGACGCCGGCGCCGAGGAAGTCAACGACCTCGGCGAGGCCTTCGAGGTCATCTCCGAGGCCACCGACATGGTCGCGGTCCGTACCGCCCTGCAGGACGCGGGCATCGACTACGAGTCGGCCGACGCGGCGATGCTGCCCACCATGGAGATCGACCTCGAGGAAGACGCCGCGCGGAAGGTTCTCAAGCTGATCGACGCGCTTGAGGACTCCGACGACGTCCAGGAGGTCTACGCGAACTACAACGTCTCCGACGACATCATGGAGAAGATCGACGCGTAACGCGCCCGATCTTCGCCGGCCGGGAACGGCCTGACGAACGGGTCACGCGGGGAAACCCGCGTGACTCGTTCTCCGTGCCCGGTTTAGGGTGGGTCCTCGTGAGTGACGCGGAGATCAGGCCGCTGCGGCCGGATGATGACGTGGACGCCCAGATCGACCTGGGCGAGCGGGCCTTCGGCGCGATGCCGGCGGCGGCCCGCGACGACGTGAGGGCCGCCATCGCCGGGCACGTCCGCGACGGCCGGTACCTGGGAGCGTTCGACGGGGGAGGCGCCGTCGCCTCGGCGCTGTATCACGACATGCGCCAGTGGTGGCACGGGCGGCCGGTCCCGATGGCGGGCGTGGCCAGCGTGAAGGTCGCGCCCGAGTGCCGGGGGCGGGGCCTGGGCCGCCGCCTCATGACCGAACTGCTCGACCAGATCGCCGAGCGGGGCTACCCGGTCTCCGCGCTGTACCCGGCCACGATGGCGATCTACCGGTCGCTGGGCTGGGAAGTGGCGGGCAGCCGGTACAAGATCACGGTGCCTTCCCGGGAACTGCGGTCGCTGACCGAGCCGGACCCGGCCGCGGGCGGCTCCCCCGGCGACCCCGGCTCCCCCGGCGGCCTCGCGGCGGCCGTGCGGGCGGTCGGCATCCGCCGGGCCACTCCCGCCGACGCCGCCGAGGTCATCGATGTCCTGGGGAAGGCCCACGAGAGCGCGCGGCACAGCGGGCCGCTGACCCGGGACCCCGGCACGATGCGACGGTGGCTGGAGGACCGGGACCGGTACTGCTACCTGGCCCCGGACGGTTTCCTCGCCTGCTGGTGGAACGGCCCGGACGAGATGCACGCCGAGCGGATCGTCGCCGCGTCCGCCGTCACGTACCGGGCCCTGTGGTCGGTGCTGGCCGGGCAGTCTTCCACGGCGTCGGTGATCCGGGCGAAGGTCGCCCCGGACGACCCGCTGCGGTGGCTCACCCGCGAGGGGGACGTGCGGGCGGACCACCAGTGGATGTGGATGCTGCGGGTCGTGGACGCGCCCGCCGCCATCGCGGCCCGCGGCTTCCCGTCCTCGGTGTCGCTCAGCGTCCCGCTGGTCGTCGCCGACGCGGCCCGGCCCTCCAACAGCGGGCGCTGGCGGCTGGAAGTCGCCGGCGGCAAGGGCGCGCTGGCCCCGGACGGCGATGGTGCCGGCGGCAGGCCGCTCACCCGCAGCGATGGTGCCGGCGGCAGGCCGCTCACCCTGGGCGCCCGCGGCCTGGCCGCCCTGTACGGAGGCGTGCCGCTGGCCACCCTGCGCCACGCGGGCCTGGGAGCCGGCGGCTCCCCGGAGACCGACGCCGCCCTGGACGCGGCGTTTCCGGGGCCGGCGTTCACCCTCGACGAGTTCTAGAGGCTGGCTGGCCCGGGCCTGCTGATTGTTCGCGTGGACCGCCGTGGTGCGTAAAGGACCACCCCGGTCCGCGCGGGCCAGGATTCTGGTGTCCTGCGCGAGGGTCTGGCGACACGCGGAACGGGCGGGAACGCGACATTGACGGGGCCGAGCGGGTAAGTTCGTACGCGAACATGTGTTCGCTGCCGGACCCGGAGCCGCTGAGCGGAGGGCCGGCCCGACGATCGGACAGTGAATGGCCGGCGTGACCCCCAACGCCGCGCAGGCCCGCGGGCGGCTGAAGCCCGCCCGGGTGCTGGGCGTGGACCCGGGCCTGACCCGGTGCGGCCTCGGCGTCGTGGAGGGCATCCCGGGCCGGCCGCCGAAGATGATCGCCGTCGGTGTCATCCGCACGCCGGCCGACGACGACATCGCCGCGCGGCTGCTGGCGGTGGAGCAGGGGATCGAGGGCTGGCTGGACATCCACCAGCCGGATCAGGTCGCGGTCGAGCGCGTGTTCAGCCAGCACAATGTCCGGACGGTGATGGGCACGGCGCAGGCCAGCGCCGTGGCCATCGTGGCCGCGGCGAGACGGGGGCTGCCGGTCGCGCTGCACACGCCCAGCGAGGTGAAGGCCGCGGTCACCGGGAGCGGGCGGGCCGACAAGGAGCAGGTGACCACGATGGTCACCCGGCTGCTCCGGCTGGCCGAGAAGCCGCGCCCGGCCGACGCCGCCGACGCCCTCGCGCTGGCGATCTGCCACCTGTGGCGCACGCCCCCTGTGATAACAGCAACAAGCCCCCGAGGAGCCATCCGATGATCGCGCACCTGAACGGGACGGTCGCCAGCATCAGCCCGGACGGCGCCGTCATCGACGTCGGCGGGGTCGGGCTGCGCGTCCAGTGCACCCCCGGCACCCTCAGCGACCTCAAGGCCGGCGAGAACGCCCACGTCGCCACGAGCCTGATGGTCCGGGAGGATTCTCTCACCCTGTTCGGCTTCGGCAGCGACGACGAGCGGAACGTCTTCGAGCTCCTGCAGACCGCGTCCGGCGTCGGTCCCCGGCTCGCCCTGGCCATGCTGGCCGTCCATTCCCCGGACGCGCTGCGCCGGGCCGTGTCCGGCGAGGACCTGGGAGCCCTGACGATGGTCCCGGGCATCGGGAAGAAAGGCGCCCAGCGGATCATCCTGGAGCTGAAGGACCGCCTCGGAGCGCCGCTGGGCGGCCCGGAGCCCGGCGCCGCGGCGGCCCGGCAGCCGAAGCAGTCCTGGCGGGACCAGGTCACCTCCGGCCTGGTCAACCTGGGCTGGTCGGCCCGTGACGCCGAGCAGGCGGTCAGCGCGGTCGAGGCCGAGCACGCCGAGGCCGGCACCGAGCCCGACGTTCAGACCGCCCTGCGGGCCTGCTTGCGTAAGCTGAGCAAGCAATGAGTACCGAGGAATCCCTGAGCCAGGCCGAGCAGGCCGAACTCGACCGTCTCGTCTCCCCGCTCGCCGGCACCGACGACCAGGCGATCGAGGGCGCCCTGCGCCCCAAGTCCCTCGACGACTTCGTCGGCCAGGGCCGGGTCCGCGAGCAGCTGTCCCTCCTGCTCAAGAGCGCCCTGCGCCGGGAGAGGACCCCGGACCACGTGCTGCTGTCCGGCCCGCCCGGACTGGGCAAGACCACGATCGCCATGATCATCGCGGCCGAGCTGGGCGCCCCCCTGCGGATCACGTCCGGCCCGGCGATCGAGCGCTCGGGTGACCTCGCGGCGGTCCTGTCGACCTTGTCTGAGGGCGAGGTCCTGTTCATCGACGAGATCCACCGCCTGGCCCGGCCCGCCGAGGAGATGCTCTACCTGGCCATGGAGGACTTCCGGGTCGACATCGTCGTGGGCAAGGGGCCCGGCGCGACCGCGGTCCCCCTGGACCTGGCGCCGTTCACCCTGGTCGGGGCGACAACCCGGTCCGGCCTGCTGCCCGCCCCGCTGCGGGACCGGTTCGGGTTCACCGCGCACCTGGACCTGTACGCGCCCGGGGAACTCAGCCTCATCGTCCGCCGGTCCGCTGGCCTGCTGGGCGTCGAGATCGACGACGGGGGCGTGGAGGAACTCGGACGGCGCTCGCGCGGCACCCCGCGGATCGCCAACCGCCTGCTGCGCCGGGTCCGGGACTACGCGGAGGTCCGGGCGGGCGGAATCGTCACCCGGGACGTGGCCCGGGCCGCCCTGGAAGTGTACGAGGTCGATGAACTCGGCCTGGACCGCCTGGACCGCGCCGTGCTCGACGCCCTGGTGCGCCGCTTCGGCGGCGGCCCGGTGGGCCTGTCGACCCTGGCGGTCGCCGTGGCGGAGGAAGGCGAGACGGTGGAGGTGGTCGCCGAGCCGTTCCTGGTCCGCAACGGCCTGATGGCAAGGACTCCGCGCGGCCGGATCGCGACCCGCGCGGGCTGGGAGCACCTGGGCCTGGTCCCGCCCGCGACCCCCGAGAACCAAAGTCTTTTCTAAGCCGAACGGGCCTTCGCCGTCTCCTCAGCGCGATGACGCTGCCACGAGGAAGTAACGATCACGCTCGGAAACCTCATAGGGTGTAGTTGCGGTTTTCATACCGCCGCTACACTGCGCAGGTTGGCAGGCGACCGACGTGACAGCGTTGGACGCCGGCCGGCAAGCAGATAGTCAACCCGGAAGGATGCCCCGTGATGGGGACTTACGCACTCGCCGCCGCGGCCAAGACGGGCGGCGGTTTCAACCCGACGACGATCCTTATTCTCCTGGTCATCGTTGTGGGCTTCTACATGCTCCTGATCAGGCCCCAGCGCAAGCGCCAGCAGCAGGTCCAGCAGCAGCAGAACTCCGTCCGTCCCGGCGCCCGGGTGACGACGATCGGCGGCATGCGGGCCACGGTCGTCGCGGTCGACGACGAGGCCGGCGATGTCGTGCTCGAGATCGCCCCCGGCGTCGAGGTGCGCTACCTCAAGCGCGCGCTCTCGCAGGTCGACAGCCCCGGCGACGAGGCTGAGGAGACCGAGGAGAGCGAGGAGACCGAGGGCGGTTTCGTCGAGGACGAGACCGAGTCCGAGGGCGAGCCCGGGACCGAGTCCGAGGAGACGGTTTCCGCCGAGGCGGAGTCCGGCGAGGC
>WRBL01000301.1 GCA_009784565.1 Streptosporangiales bacterium
CCCGTACACGTGGGCGGTGATGTAGTTCCAGGTGGGGACGACCCTCCCGTGCTCGGCTTTGGACGCGTACCACGACGGGGAGATGTAGGCGTCGGGCCCGCGCACGATGACCAGTGATTCTCCGTGCGCGGCCCGGGACCACTGGTCGTTGTTCCGGGCGACGTGCCCCTGCAGGGCCCCGCGGGTCCCGGCGCCGGGCACGTACACGAACGGCAGCAGCGTCGCGGCCAGCCCGTCGTCGGTCCGCGTGATCAGGTCGGCCGCGCCGTGCTGTTCCAGCAGCGTCGTCACCGCGTCGTCGTCCGCCGCGAAGTGGGATGGAACGTACATAACACCTCTTCCTCTGGCTTCCCAGCCTAGCGGCGGGCGCGGAGAGGCTACCCTCGCAAGGTCCGAGTCCGGGAAAGGAGCCCGCGTGAGCTGGGAGCTGGGGATCGAGCACGTCACCCGGGTGACGTACCCGGGCCCGGTGCTGGCCTCGTTCAACGAGGCGCGGATGACCCCGGCCACGCTGCCCGGCCAGGAGACGCTGAAAGCGGAGGTAGCCGTCGGCCCCGGCGCGGCGTCGGTCCGGACCTACCGGGACCGCTGGTCCACCCGGGTCACCGCGTTCGACCTGACGAGCAGCCACGACGAGCTGACGATCCGGGCGACGGCGACGGTACGGACGTCGCCGGCCCGGCTACCCGGGAAGGGGGGAGCGGACGGCTGGGACACTGTGCGGGGCACGGTCCGGCGGGCCGCCACCGGGAGCAGGCTGATGGAGTGCTGCTTGCCGACGCGCCTGACCGCGCTGGACCCGAGGGCCCGGAAGTCCGCCCTGTCCGGCGTCGGGAAGATGCCTCCGTCCGTCGCGGCGGAGACGATCGCGGACCGGGTCCGGGAACGGGTGGCCTTCATGCCGGGTGCCACCGGGGTCGGAACCGGAGCCCAGGAGGCATGGGACAAGGGCCAGGGCGTCTGCCAGGACATGGCGCATGCGACAGTGGCGCTGCTCCGGGCGGCGGGGCTGCCGGCCCGGTACGTCTCGGGCTACCTGCACCCGGACGCGAACGCCGAGCCGGGCCAGGCCGCGTTCGGGCAGAGTCATGCCTGGGCGGAGTACTGGGCGGGGGACTGGTTCCCGCTCGATCCCACCGCCGGCGTGCCGGTGGCCGAACGGCACGTCGTGGTGGCCCGGGGCCGCGACTACGCTGACGTCCCGCCGCTGAAGGGCTACTACCAGGGCCCGCCGCCGGACTCGACGAACGTCACGGTGCGGGTGACCCGCCTGGCATAGGCGGCGTTCGGCCCGGAACAGGGAGAACCCGTTTGGCCGGGGGATGAAGCACTCTCTATGCTTCTCTTGTGACTGATACCGCCCCTGCGGCGATAACTACGCGGGACCTGCGCAAGACCTATAGATCCGCCCGGGGCGACGTGGAGGCGGTACGCGGCGTCGACCTGAACGTGCCCAGCGGCGAGTTCTTCGGCCTGCTCGGGCCGAACGGCGCGGGCAAGTCCACCACGATCGGCATGCTCACCACGCTGGTCGCGCCGACCGGCGGTACGGCCCTGGTCGCCGGGCACGACGTGGCGAAGGACCCGGTCGGGGTCAAGCGCCGCATCGGCGTCGTGACCCAGACCAACACCCTGGACATGCAGCTCACGGTCGCCGAGAACCTGGAGTTCCGCAGCCGGTTCTTCGGGCTGTCGGCGGGCCAGGCCCGCAAGCGCGCGGCGCAGCTCATCGACGCCTTCGGGCTGGGCGACCGGCGCAAGGCGATGGCCACCCAGCTGTCCGGCGGCCAGGCCCGGCGGCTGATGATCGCCCGGGCCCTGGTGCACAAGCCGGAGGTGCTCTTCCTGGACGAGCCCACCGCCGCCCTGGACCCGCAGACCCGGGTCAACCTGTGGAACATCCTCCAGGTCCTGCATGACCAGGGCCAGACGGTGCTCCTGACCACGCACTACATGGAAGAGGCCGAGGAACTCTGCGACCGCATCGCGGTCGTCGACCACGGCACGGTCCTGGCCGAGGGCACCGTCGACGAGCTCAAGCAGGACGCGGGTGCGGAGACGGTGGTCACGGTCCGTTTCGAAGAGCAGATCAAACCCGATTTCCCCGAACGGATGGGGCTGACGGCCCGATCATCCGTTTCCTCCGCCGAGACGGACGGGGACCAGATCCGGGTCTTCAGCTCCGAGCCCGAGGGGCTGCTGGGCGACCTGGTGGAGATGGGCACGCGCGAGGGACTGCACGTCCGGGACGCGACCCAGACCAAGCCCAGTCTGGAGACCGTTTTCCTGGCCCTGACCGGCCGCGAGTACCGGGAGTAGACCATGGCCACCGTTACCACACCGGGCCAGAAGGCCGGCGGCGCTCCGGGCGGCGAGCGGATCGCGACCGCGTCCATCGCCGCCCTCATCAACGACGCGATCGTGCCGAAGCCGTCCCTGCGCAAGACGTTCGCGGCCATGATGGCGCGCGAGTTCCGGGTCCTGGCCCGTAACGCGATCACGACGTTCGTCCGCTCGGTCATGCAGCCGTTCCTGTTCGTCTTCGTCTTCGCCTACGTGCTGCCCAAGATCGGCGGCGGCATGATGGTCGCCGGCGGCTCCGGCGGGCACGGCGCGCCCGGGGGCGGGGTCAACTTCGCCACCATCCTGGTCCCGGGCCTGATGGCCTCGATGCTGCTGATGCAGGGGATCATGGGCACCACGATGCCGCTGGTCATGGAGTTCGGCTACCAGCGGACTATCGAGGACCGGGCCCTCGCGCCGGTGCCGCTCGGGCTGCTGGGCATCCAGAAGATCCTGGCCGGCGCGGTGCAGTCGTTCATCGGCGCGCTCATCGTCTTCCCGATCGTGCTGCTGGTGCACGCCCCCGGCCAGGCGCCGCACGTGGACGTCACCAACTGGGCCGTGTTCGCCGTGGTCATGGTCTTCGGCTCCACGATGACGTCGTCGCTGGGGATGCTGCTGGGCACGCTGCTCGACCCGCGGAAAATGCAGGTTCTCTTCGCGGTGGTCCTGCTGCCGCTGACCATGCTGGGCTGCGTCTACTACCCGTGGTCGGCCCTGTCCGCCATCAAGTGGCTGCAGATCGTCACGCTGGTCAACCCGATGGTCTACATGGCCGAGGGCCTGCGAGCGGTCCTCACCCCCTCGATGCATCACATGCCGCTCTGGGCGGTGTTCCTGGCGCTGATCGGCGGCACGCTGCTCTTCGGCACGCTGGGGATCCGTACCTTCCGTAACCGCGTCGTTAATTAGACGCAGCGTGAACTAGATTCGGTCTGTGGCACAGACACGACGGTCCCCGAAGGACACCTTCATCACCATCTACGGGCGCATGCCCGTCCTCGAGGTGCTGCAGGACGACAGCCTCGAGGTGGACAAGCTCCTGGTGGCGGACAACGCCCGGGGCGAGAGCCTGGACCGGATCCTGGCGCTGGCCCGCAAGCGCAGGATCGAGGTCCGCGACGCGCCTCCGCACCGGGTGAAGCTCCTGGCGGGGAACGGCAAGCAGGACCAGGGTGTCCTGGCGGACGTGATCGCCCCGCGGATGCGGACCCTGGGCGAGTTCACCGAACGGATCCCGCGGGGCGTGTGCCGGGTCCTGGTCCTGGACGGCGTGACCAACCCCGCGAACGTCGGGATGATCATCCGTACCGCCACCGCGGCCGGGATGGCGGGCGTGGTCCTGCCCCACGCGGGATCGCCGTCCATCGATCCGCTGGTCATCAAGGCGTCGGCCGGGGTGGCGTTCCGGGCGTCCATCATCCGCTGCCGCACCGGGGCCGACGCGGCCGAGGAACTGGCCCGGTCAGGGTTCCGGATCTACGGGCTGTCCGGGTCGGGAGACGCCTCCCTGTACGACGAGCGGATTCCGGACCGCGCCGCGTTCGTCCTCGGCAACGAGACCAGCGGGCTTTCGGCGGAGACGGGCGACTGGGTCGGGCGGTGGCTGTCGATCCCGATGGCCGGCGGCGTCGAGTCCCTGAACGTCGCCTCGGCCGCCGCCGTGCTCTCCTTCGACCTGGTCCGCCGCGCGTCCGCCCCTGCCCCCGCCACCCCTGCCGCCCCTGCTTAAGTTCGCAGTATCTGTCGTCATGACAGCAGGAATCGCGAACATAACGCCAGGATGATGGCGGCGGAATACCACAACGGTCGGAAGTGCTGTTATTCTTGTCGTAGACCAGTCTGGTCCGGTGTAGCTCCGGGCCGGATGCGCAAGCGGAGGACCACCTCCCACCTGGCTGGCCGCGAGGCTGGCGGGTTTGGCTGGAACCCCCTGCAAACACAGGGGGTTCGCCACGGCGCGGCCGTCAGGTTTCCTGACGGCAAGCGCCGCTGTTGTGGTTGCCCCGCGGCGCAGGCGCGCTTAGCGGGGCTTTTTCCGTTCGGCGTGGTCGCGGCATACACAATAGATCTAGAAGTTTTGTGGAGGTCACATCAGCGCCGAAACGCGTGTCAACGAGCGCATCCGTGCTTCAGAGGTTCGACTCGTCGGCCCCAAGGGCGAGCAGATCGGAATCGTCCCGATTAACGAGGCTCTCCGCCTCGCCCAGGAGGCTGACCTCGACCTGGTCGAGGTCGCCGCGACGGCGCGGCCTCCGGTCGCCAAGCTCATGGACTACGGCAAGTTCAAGTACGAGTCCGCGGTCAAGGCCCGGGAGTCGCGGAAGAACCAGACGCAGACGATCGTCAAGGAGATCAAGCTCCGCCCGAAGATCGACCCGCACGACTACGGCACCAAGAAGGGCCACGTCGAGCGGTTCCTCAAGGCGGGCGACAAGGTCAAGGTGACGATCATGTTCCGCGGCCGCGAGCAGTCCCGGCCGGAACTCGGCTTCCGGCTGCTGCAGAGGCTCGCCGAGGACGTGGACGACCTCGGCTTCGTCGAGTCCCAGGCGAAGCAGGACGGCCGGAACATGATCATGGTTCTCGGCCCGCACCGGAAGAAGACCGAGGCGGCCAAGCCCGCGCCGGGCAAGCCGGCGGGCCAGGTTCCGACTCCCCGCGGCGAAGCCGCTCCCGCGCCGACTGACGCGTAGCTAGCTGGTCACCAGCCCGAGGCGACGCGGCCCGGGGCCTTGCTGATCCGGGGACACCCCGGACCCCAGCGCCCGGCGCCGCGCCGCCCCTTCAGCCTGCTTTCTAGACAGATTGGAACGACGACTATGCCGAAGATGAAGACCCACAAGGGCACGGCCAAGCGGTTCAAGCTCACCGGCTCCGGCAAGATCAAGCGCCGCAAGGCCGGCATGAACCACCTGCTCGAGCGCAAGTCCTCGCGCGAGACCCGCCGCCTGCAGGGCGGCACCCTGGTGGCCAAGAACGACGTGCGCGAGATCAAGAAGCTGCTCGGCAAGTAGCCGGCCCGGACTAAGAGGAGACAGACATGGCACGCGTGAAGCGTTCAGTCAACGCTAAGAAGAAGCGCCGGGTTGTTCTCGAGCGGGCGAGCGGCTACCGGGGCCAGCGGTCGCGGCTGTACCGCAAGGCCAAGGAGCAGATGCTCCACTCGATGACCTACTCCTACGCCGGCCGCAAGGACAAGAAGGGCAACTTCCGCCGCCTGTGGATCCAGCGCATCAACGCCGCGGCCCGCGCGAACGGCATCACCTACAACCGTTTCGTTCAGGGTCTCAAGGCGGCCGGCGTCGAGGTTGACCGCAAGGTCCTCGCCGACCTGGCCATCAACGACGAGGCGGCGTTCACGGCCCTGGTCAAGGTGGCGCAGGACGCGCTGCCCGACGACGTCAACGCCAAGGCCGAGGCCGCGGCCTGACGTCCGCGCGAATGTACGCGACCGCGAGTTCGACCCGGCTGAAGGCAGCCCGGCGGCTGACCAAGCGGGCTCTGCGGCAGCGTGAGCGGGCCTTCCTGGCGGAAGGCCCGCAGGCCGTTTCCGAGGCGCTCGGGTCCGGCACCCGCATGTCCGGGCTGTTCGTCACCGCGCCCGCGCGCGTCCGCCACGCCGAACTGGTGGCCAGGGCCGCCGACGCCGGGGTCGACGTGCAAGTCGTCAGCGGCGAGGTCATGAGCGAGCTGGCGCAGACCGTCACGCCCCAGGGCCTGCTGGCCGTCTGCGACTTCGTTGACGTGCCGCTGTCGGACGTGACGGACGGGCGGCCGCGACTCGTCGCCCTGATGGCCAACGTGCGCGACCCCGGGAACGCCGGAACCGTGCTGCGGGCGGCCGACGCCGCGGGCGCGGGCGCCGTCGTGTTCGCCGACGCCTCGGTCGACCCCTATAACGGCAAGTGCGTGCGGGCCAGCGCCGGAAGCCTGTTCCACCTGCCCGTGGTGGTCGGCGCCCGGCTGGCCGAGACCGCCGGGGCGCTGCGCGACGCGGGGCTGCGGGTGGTCGCGGCCGACGGCCGGTCCGGCAGCACCCTCGACGACCCCGGGACGGCCGCGCGGCTGGCGGAGCCTACGGCCTGGCTGTTCGGCAACGAGGCCTGGGGCCTGCCGCCGGAACTGCTCGACCTGGCCGACGAGTCCGTCGCCGTCCCGATCTACGGCCGCGCGGAGAGCCTCAACCTGGCCACGGCCGCCGCCGTCTGCCTGTACGCGTCGGCTTCGGCGCAGCGTCGAGCTAGAAAAAACTAATGCCGCTTGCCCCTGGACGGCACTCGCGTGCCCGATATCCTGATTTTTCTATCGGGCACGCACCGGGGGGTGCGGGGGGTCGTCCCCCCGCGTAGACTCAGTCATTCCGTCACCCGCACCGTGTCCCAGGCAGGTGCGGCCCCCCTGCCGGACGGAGGCAACGCTGTAGTGGAGGACAACATCGTCGGCGAGCGCCGCTTCGCTGACGACCTTCCCGACGGGCTCGTCGTGGCCGACGACGCCGGCCGGGTCGTCGTGTTCAACCGCGCGGCCGCCCGTCTCACCTCAATCGACGCCGCCAGCGCGCTGGGCAAGTTCGTCTTCGACGTGCTGCCCTTCCGGGACGGCGACGAGCGGGACTGGTGGGTGTGCGCCGACCCTTACCACGGCCTCGCCACCCGCACCCGGCACCCGGAGACCTCCCTGTACCTCTCCGACGGCACCGAACTGCTGGTCTGCGTCGGCTATGTGCGTTCCGGGCGCCAAGGACCGGTCAACCGCCTGGTCATCACCCTGCGCGGGACGCAGGCCCGGGCCCGCCTGGAGAAGAGCAGGGCCGAGCTGGTGTCCACGGTGGCCCATGAGCTGCGCTCGCCGCTGACCTCGGTCAAGGGGTTCACCGCCACCCTGCTGAACAAGTGGCACCGGTTCACCGACGACCAGAAGCGCGTCATGCTGGA
Organism: Streptosporangiales bacterium; assembly: GCA_009784565.1. Taxonomy (GTDB): domain Bacteria; phylum Actinomycetota; class Actinomycetes; order Streptosporangiales; family Streptosporangiaceae; genus Trebonia. The sequence goes on from WRBL01000301.1 coordinate 7,281, forward strand.
GACGGTCAACGCCGACGCCGACCGGGTCACCCGGCTGATCACCGAGCTTCTCGACGTGTCCCGGATCGAATCCGGCCGGATGGAGGTCCACCGTCAGCTGGTCGACGTCGCCGTCCAGGCGCGGAAGATCATCGCCGGCCGGGTCGCGGCCGGCGAACCGGAGGACCGGTTCCGGCTCGACGTGCGGGCGCCTCTTCCCGAGACCTGGCTGGACGCCGACAAGATCGACCAGATTCTCGGCAACCTGGTCGAAAACGCCGTCCGGCACGGGGCTGGTATCGTGACGGTCATGGTAGAGCGCGCGTTGACGGCGGGCGACCCGGCGGTCGCCGTGTCCGTGCGCGACCAGGGCGAGGGCATCCCGCCCGAGGTGGCTTCCCGGGTGTTCCGCCAGTTCTGGCGGGGCAAGCGGCGCGGCGGCACCGGCCTCGGCCTGTATATCGTCAAGGGCCTGGTGGAGGCCCTCGGCGGCGAGATCACCGTGGCTCAGGCGCCCGGCGGCGGCGCCGAGTTCCGATTTATCCTGCCCGCCGGGGCCCCCATCGCGTAACTGCGCGACGCGGCGCGCCCTGACGGGCTGCACAGCAAGCATGGACCTGGGGTAGAA
>WRBL01000302.1 GCA_009784565.1 Streptosporangiales bacterium
CGCAGCCAGTCCACGTAGTCGGCGGGCGCTCCGGCCTTGATGGCCGCCTGCACGAGGATGCTCAGGTGCCGGGCGGAGGGCAGCCCGCCCTCGTAGGCATCGAGCACGTAGAGCCAGGCCAGGACGTCCCCGTCCAGCGTCTGCACGCGGACCTTCAGCTTGCGGTAGAAGCCGAGCGTCACGCCGTCCCAGGTGTCGAGTTCCTTCTCGTCCAGCTCGGGGACGTCATACAACGCTACGAAGACGCGCTGTCCGGGGTCCTCCGCCACGGTGGTGAGCGCCCCGTCCCAGCCGATGTCCTCTCCGCCGAAAGTCAGGCGCCAGCCTTCCAGCCACCCGGTGCCCCGCTGCGGGGAGTGCGGGCAGCGCTCAGACATCTGCGCCGGATCCATGTTGCTGCCGTAGGCGGCGTAAAGTGCCACGGCTCCTAAGCGTAGAGGGTCCAGGGCGGGGACCGCCTGCACGTCGGGTTGGAACATGCGCGATACTTGAGCAACGTGACTCTTCCACGACCACAAGTCGCCATTCTCGGCGGCGGCCCCGGAGGCTACGAAGCCGCCCTGGTTGCCGCCCAGCTCGGCGCTGAAGTAACGGTCGTCGACGACGCGGGCCTCGGCGGTTCTTGCGTGCTGACCGACTGCGTTCCCTCGAAAACCCTGATCGAGTCATCCTCGGTGATGACGTCGCTGAGCCGCTCCGCGGCTCTCGGCCTGGAGATGGAGGGCGGGGAGAACCCGAAGGTCGCCGCCGACGCCCCGGCTCTGTACGCCCGGATCAAGGCGCTCGCCGCCGCGCAGTCGCACGACATCACCGAACGGTGCCGGAACGAGGGGGTCCGGGTCGTCCACGCCCGGGGCCGCCTGACGGCGCCGCACGTCATCGAGGCCGACGGGGAAGAGATCCGGGCCGATATCGTGCTGCTCTCCACGGGCGCGAACCCGAGGGAACTGCCGGACGCCGTTCCGGACGGGGAGAGGATCCTCACCTGCCGGCAGATCTACGACCTGCCGGACCTGCCCGAGGAACTGATTGTCGTCGGCTCCGGCGTGACCGGGGCCGAGTTCGCCGGCGCCTACCAGGCGCTGGGGTCCAAGGTCACGCTGGTGTCCAGCCGGGACCAGATCCTGCCGCACAACGACCCGGACGCCGCCGCCGTGATCGAGAGCGTCTTCAAACGGCGCGGGATGACGGTCCTCGGCCGGTCGCGGGCCGAAGCGGTACGGCGTGACGGCGACCGGGTGCAGGTGACGCTCGGAGACGGCCGCGTCATCACCGGCTCGCACTGCCTGCTGACCGTCGGCATGGTGCCCAACACCGTCGGCATCGGCCTGTCCGGAGCCGGGGTGAAGACCGACGGCCGGGACTTCATCGAGGTCGACCGGGTGTCGCGGACGAGCGCCCAGGGCGTGTACGCGGCCGGGGACTGCACCGGGGTCTTCATGCTGGCGTCGGTGGCAGCGATGCAGGGACGGATCGCCATGTGGCACGCCCTCGGCGAGGCGGTGCACCCGATCCGGCTGACCCACGTCGCGTCCACGATCTTCACCGATCCGGAGATCGCGTCGATCGGGGTTTCCCAGGCTCAGGTCGACTCGGGCGAGGTGAGCGCCCAGGTGGTGAAACAGCCCCTGGCCACCAACCCGCGGGCCAAGATGGGCGGCATCCGGGACGGCTTCGTCAAGGTCTTCGCGCGGCCCGGTACGGGACTGGTGCTGGGCGGGGTGGTCGTCGCCCCGCACGCCAGCGAGCTGATCCTGCCGCTGTCCATCGCGATCGAGCGGAACCTCACGGTCGATGACATCGCCCAGACGTTCTCGGTCTACCCGTCGCTGTCCGGCAGCGTCACCGAGGCCGCCCGGACCGTCATGGCCTTCACCACCGACGCGATCGGGTAACCCCCGTCTCCGCCGCCGGCGGCTGTGACCCGGCATTCGGCATCCGGCATCCGGCATCCTCACGGACTCGATGGCACACCCGCCGCGTTCAGCCGGACTCGATGTCCCACGGGCCCCCGTAGTGCGTGGTGGATGCGTCGTCGACACCGTTCGCTGCGTGGTGGGTGGCCCGTTGGCTTCCTTCAGTCAGGGAGTCAACGGGCCACTGACCACGTTGGCGCGATCCGGGGTGTGCTCGCGGGCGAGCATGGCGTCCTCCTCGGCTGCCCACTGGTCCCAGTACGGGGCGAAGGTGTCGCCGTCCCGGTCCAGGGCCAGTCTCTTCCGGACGGAAGCCGGCACCTCCAGCCACACCAGGACGTTCTCGTATACGGCGGCTCGCCGGGCCCCGGCGCCTACTCCCTCGACGATCAGCAGCGGGGGAGGATCCAGCGGCCACGGTTCGCCCCAGGTTTCCCGGGCCCAGTCGTAGCGGGGCACATGGGCGGTCTTCCTGGCCGCCAGCGGCTCCAGCACCCGGGTGACCAGCAAGCCGATGCCGCGATCCAGTCCGTTCCAGCCGTCGTACAGGCACTCGAGTGAAACGACGGGAGCGCTCAGCTCGGCGGCGAGGGCCTTCGCGAAGGTGCTCTTCCCCGCCCCGGACCGGCCGTCGATCGCGATGACCCGGGTGATCCCGCACTGAGGGTCGCCCGCGCGCGCCATTTCCCCGATGCGCCGCGTGATGTTCAGCATCTTGCGCATCTCGGTCACCTTTCGCATCTTCCTCCCCACGATCACGAATGTGGCCAACGTGCCATCGGCTGCTGTCCCGATGTGGAGGGGCGTAGCGTCCCGCGCGCGAAGCGCGCACCGGGGGGCCCGGGGGGTCGTCCCCCCAAAAGGGCACTGATCCCGCCCAATTAAAATGGCGCTCTTTGCCATTGGGCGGGATCAGTGCGGCGGGCGGTTGAGGTCTTTGTCGATGGGAACGGGGAGTCCGTGCTGGCGGAGGCGGGCGGTGCGGACATCGTCGGCGCTGATCAGGACGGTGCCGACGCTCGCGATCAGGGCGAGGGCGGGCACCATGATGCGCAGCCAGACCGGCCCCGGCAGGAACGCCAGGACCACGCAGACCGGCACGAGCAGTACGAGGAGCCGCAGGATGGTCCGTCCGCGCCAGCCGGCGTCGGTGAGTTCGTGCCGGACCCAGTCCCGGTTCTCGGGAGGCAGGCGGAACCCCACGGCGAACAGGAGCCACCGGCCGACACTCGGGTCGCCGGGAAACCGTGTCATCGTCATCAACTCCTCGGTTCGCTGGCCCGGAATCCCGTACTGATATCTGGCTGACTCTAGATCAGCGGGTGATGCCCCCGCGCCTGCCCTAAGATGGTCGCATTAGGCATATCCCTGGCCGCTCTCGGTCACGTCAGTTTGTCTCCCGGTGGACGCACTTCCTCAACCGAAGCGTGATCTCGGGTACGTAGAGTGAGCGTGGGGGCCAGACCGCCATCCGGCCCGGCAACCGCGCACCTCAAGACCATTATCGCCATCTCGACCGCCAGTCCACCCTGCGGCGCCACCCCGGAAGGAGCCCCGGTTGCACCTGAACGTCACGGGGGACCTGCCATGAGCGAGCTTGCGAACGAGTCGGCAAGCGCTGCGCGCCCGCTGATGCCGCCGACGCACACCAGCGAGGGGGCGGCATGAGCGTCCTTTCCATGGTCGCCGCGGCGACCGCCGTCGTTGCCCTGTGGGCCGGGGCGCGGAAGTACAGCGGGCCGGTGGCCCGGGGTTACCGGTGGCTCGGCGGCGTCGCGCTCTTCTGGCTTGTCGGGCAGGTTCTCTCGGCCACGCTGACGGGCCCGCCGAGCATGTCGCTGTCGATGGCCGATTATCCGCCGCTGCTGGCCTTGGCCTCCCTGGCGATCGGCATCATGGTCATCGGGTCGAGCGCGCCCCGGCCGGGCAAGCTCTCCGGTCTGGCCGACGGCTACGTGATGGCGGTATCGCTGCTGGTCATCTGCTGGGTCGGAGCGTTCGGCTCGGAGTTCCACAACGCCGGGGAACGGCCGTGGGCCTTCCTGCTCACCCTGCTGCACCCGCTTACCGACCTCGCGGTCCTGGGCGCCCTGCTGCCGGTGCTGACCGTGGCCTGGCGGCACGTCCTGCCGCCCTACCTGGCACTGGTCGTGCTGGTCGTCGCCGACACCGTCGGCGTGGGCGCCCGGCTCGCCGGCGGGGATCCCGGCATCATCCAGCAGCTGGCGATGGTGCTGGCAGCGCTCCTGCTCGGCATCGGCCCGTGGCTCGACACCATCGCCGCGAAGCTGGCACCGCCGATTCCCGGGCTCCGGGACGGCGGGCGGAGCGCGAGCTCCAGCCGGGTCCAGGCCGCCCTTTCGGCCGAACGGATCAAGCCTGCCCTGCGATCGGCGCGTCTTACCGCCGCCTCTCCGGCGGGGAAGGCCGTGGCCCATGCCGGGGCCGCGCCGGTCATCGCGGCGGTGACCGTGGTGGCGGCGGCGTTCGCGGTGCTGGCCCATGGCCTGGCCAGCGGCGCGGCGTCGGGAATGGCCCTGGTTGTCGGCGGCGGGGCGGCCGTGCTGGTATTCGCCGTGCGGGTCGTGATGCTGGTCCGGGAGAGCGGAGTCGCGACCCGGATGTGGCGGGAATCGGGGCGCAGCCTGCTGGACCTGGCGGGCCGGACCAGCGACATGGTGCTGATCTGCGACCTTCAGGGGACGATCCGGCAGGTGAGCCCGGCGTTCAGCGGGTTCAGCGGGTTCAGCCACCCGGAAGAGGAACTGGTCGGCAGGAGCCTGGCCGACTTCGTGCATCCCGAGGACATCGAGGCCGGGCAGGCCGTGATGCGCCGGGCGATTGACACCGCGGTTCAGACGGGCCGTCCGGTCCCCGGCCTGGACGACGACGCGGAGACGGGCGAGGCGGACGCCGCGGAGCCGGGCACGGCGGACAGGCCCGACGGCCGGTTCGCCTGCCGGGTACGGTCGGCCGACGGCACGTGGCGGCACATTCAGTGCGCCGTCCTCGTGTACCAGATGCCGGGCGAGCCGGCCCAGCTGCTGCTGGCCGCGCGGGACCTGAGCGATCAGGTGGCGCTGCGGCAGCAGGTGAACCACTTGAAGTTCCACGACGGACTGACCGGGCTCCCGAACCGCACGTACGTGGAGGAGCGGACCCGGGAGGCACTCCGGTCGGCGGAGAAGGACCAGCGGGAGACCGCGGTCATCTTCCTCGACCTGGACGGCTTCACGGACGTCAACGACCTGGTCGGCCACGGAGCCGGGGACCTGGTGCTGGCCCAGGCGGCCCGGCGCCTGCGGGCCGTCGTGGCGTCCCGGGACACCGTGGCCCGCTGGGGCGGGGACGAGTTCGCGGTACTGATCGAGGCCGTGCCGACCGAGAAGGGGACGGCCGCCCAGGAAGCCGGCGAGCTGGCCGAGCGGATGGCCGGGATCATCTCGGGAGAGCCGTTCCGGGCCGCTGACCGGGAGATCAGGCTGACGGCGAGCGTGGGCGTGGCCCTGGCCGACGGAGACGCGCCGGACGTCCTGCTGCGCAACGCGGACGTGGCCACGTCCCGGGCCAAGGACGGCGGCGGGGACCGGGTAGAGGTGTACGCGGCTCACATGCACGCCGACGTCGTCCGCCGTCTGGACCTGGCCTCCGCGCTCCAGCGCGCGCTGGATGACGAGGAACTCACGCTGGTGTACCAGCCGGTGGTGGACCTGGCCACGTCCCGGGTGACCGGGGCCGAGGCCCTGGTCCGCTGGCGGAACGGGGACGATCCGGTTCCCCCGCCGGAGTTCCTGGCCGTGGCCGAGGAGACCGGCATGATCACCAAGCTCGGCGGGTGGGTCATGGGCCAGGCGTGCCAGCAGGGCGCCACCTGGCGGGAGGCCGCCTGGGGCGTGGGCGTCTCGGTGAACCTGTCGCTGCGCCAGCTGTCCGCCGCCCAGTGCGCCGAGCGGGTCTCGGCGGCGCTGGAGGCCTCCGGCCTGCCGCCCGAGGCACTCACGATCGAAGTCAACGAGCGGGCCCTGGTCGAGGACCCGGGCCTGGCCGGCCGGCGCCTGGCCGAGCTGCGGGGGCTCGGGGTCCGGGTCGCGATCGACGACTTCGGCACCGGGTACGCGGCCCTGGCTCACCTGCGGGAGATTCCCGTCGACATCGTCAAGATCGACCCGTCGTTCGTGGCGGGCCTGGGTACCGACCCGGTGCTCACGATGCTGACCAAGACGATCGTGAGCGTGTGCCAGGATCTGGGCGTGGACGTGGTGGCCGAGGGGATCGAGACCTCGCGCCAGCTCACCGAGCTCCGGGAGATGGGCTGCGGCTACGGCCAGGGGTTCTTCGTGGCCCCGCCGATGGCGGTTTCGAGTGTCGAGGCCATGTTTCGGACCAGACCCAAGCCCGGCATTCCGGCCGCCTGACCCACCCGCTGAGGTCGGCCCGGCCGGCTCGTAATAGCATATTTGTGGACATGGCGTCTCGGATGATGAGACGAGGGTCTGGTAAATTTGACGTGGGGCGCTGGTGTCAGCGAAGGTGTTACCTGTGAAGCGGAACCGCATCCTCGTAGTAATTGGCTGGCGCGCAGCAAGCTGACCAGCCTAGCTGCTGCGCGCGCCCCTCGACTGCCATCTGGCACGAGGGGTTTTTTCATGCCTGACCCGCCCACACATCGCGACAAGGAAGCCAGCCGATGACCGAGCAGACGAGCTCTACCCCATCGAAGGCACCTGCTGCCGGCCCCGCGGACCCAGCAGGCGCTAAAACCCAGTCCGGGCCTTCGCCTCTAGACATCGCGGCCCGGGCGGCGACGCCCCCGGCCAAGGGTCCGGGGACGGGCGGCCAGGCCAAGCCGTCCGCGGCCAAGCCGTCGGCCGCCCGCCAGTCGCCGGCGGGCTCCGGGGCGGACGCCGCGTCCCGGGCCGACAAGCAGACGGTCACCGGGGCGCAGGCCCTCGTGCTCGCGCTCGAGAAGGTGGGGGTCGACGTCGTGTTCGGCTACCCCGGCGGCGCGGTGCTTCCCGCCTATGACCCGCTGCTCGACTCCGAGCAGATCCGGCACATCCTGGTCCGCCACGAGCAGGGCGGCGGCCACGCCGCGACCGGGTACGCGCAGGCCACCGGGCGCGTCGGCGTCTGCATGGCGACCAGCGGCCCCGGCGCGACCAACCTGGTCACGCCGCTCGCCGACGCCTACATGGACAGCGTCCCGGTCGTCGCGATCACCGGGCAGGTGGCGACCAGCCTGATCGGCACCGACGGGTTCCAGGAAGCGGACATCTCCGGGATCACGCTGCCGATCACCAAGCACAATTTCCTGATCACCCGGCCCGAGGACATTGCCCGTACCATCGGCGAGGCCTTCCACCTGGCCAGCACCGGCCGTCCCGGCCCGGTCCTGGTGGACATCGCGAAGGACGCCATGCAGGCGACTACCGAGTTCACCTGGCCGGTTCCGTTCGACCTGCCCGGCTACCACCCGGTCACCCGGCCGCACTCCCGGCAGGTCCGCGAGGCGGCCCGGATGATCGCCGAGGCCAGGCGCCCGGTGCTGTACGCGGGCGGCGGCGTGATCAAGGCGGAGGCGTCCGCGGAACTCCTGCGGCTGGCCGAGACCAGCGGCGCCCCCGTCGTCACCACGCTGATGGCCCGCGGCGCGTTCCCCGACAGTCACCGCCAGCACCTCGGCATGCCCGGCATGCACGGCTCGGTCGCCGCGGTCGGGGCCCTGCAGAAGGCCGACCTGATCATCGCCCTCGGCGCCCGGTTCGACGACCGGGTCACCGGGCAGCTGCACTCGTTCGCGCCGGACGCCCGGATCGTCCACGCGGACATCGACCCGGCCGAGATCTCCAAGAACCGCCACGCCGACGTGCCGATCGTGGGGGACTGCAAGGAAGTCATCGGGGACCTGGCGGCCGCCGTCGAGGCCGAGCACGAGGCCGGC
>WRBL01000303.1 GCA_009784565.1 Streptosporangiales bacterium
GGAGCCGGATAAGAACAACGACATTGTCGGCCCGAACGTCCTGGTTCACCGTATCGAGGGAGTGATGGCCGCCCAGCGGGCGGTGAACGACAACACGAGCAACATCACCGGGGGATCTTCAACGCTGAAGATGAAGGTGCTGCTGGCCAACTACGGGAACAACGCGAAATCTGAAGGAACTGCCGTTCAGCAAATCAAGAACAATGTGACAAGTCATCACATTGTCGCGGTAACGGGTATCGGGCAGAGCCTCCGGAACACGCAGAAAGCCATCGACTCGCTGGCGCATGACAAGATCGCCACTGTTGGATCGGTCACGTCCGGAGACAACATGGACGTTCCGCCTCAGGGTGATTCCTCTCCGTACTTCTTCCGGGTTACTTCGAGCAACCGGGCTGAGGCGAATGCCGCGGTGACATACATCGGGAACCACAAACAGAAGATTAAGAACGTGGTTCTCGTTAAGGATACGGATCCGACTGACTACTATACGGATGATCTCGGCAGGGACTTTGGCGGCGCGCTCAAGCAGAAATATCCCCAGATTAACCTGCGAACCGTGTCCTATGACCCGCAAAATCAATCGGATAGGCAAAGCAGAGAAGACTATCTCCGTGACCAGTTCGGGGAGAGTCAATTTCCTTCGTGTGGTAGCGGTAATATCCCGGACCTAGTCTACTTCGCGGGTCGTGGCACTGACCTCAATGAGTTTCTGCAGTCCCTGGCCAGTGGCGGATCGTGCTCCGGGAACGTGGTCGTGTTCAGTGGGGACGATGTCAACCAGGCAATAGGGAGCAAGCTTCCGTCGGCGAATGACCTGGGGATCCAGGTTTTCTACACCGCTGTCGCGACCGGGGGTAATACGGGCAACGAATGGAATCTCGTCCCCGGGGATACTAAAGACGCTGATAACTATAAAACTTTCCTGAGATACTTCAGTTTCCCTTCCTCGGACCTCGATGACGGTCATGCGATAATGGAATATGATGCATTCCTGGCCGCGACGACGGCGGCCAGGCGTGACCGAGACGCGATAGCGAGTCCCGCGAGTGTCGCGAATGCCTTCGCTGCCTTTACATGCACGCATCCGGTTCCCGGTGCCAGTGGCAGGATCGCGTTCTACAACGCACAGGGAAGTTTCGCGAATAATTCGGGTCGCAAGATTACCCCCGGCGATCCGATCGACAAGGCGATTCCGATTATGCGGCTTAACTCAAACGGCCATGCGACCCCGGTTGCCGTGGAATGGGCGGACGGGCCCCCGTTCGAGAACCCCGCCGAGTGCGGGTGAACTCCCGGCGGATCAGCCGATCGTCTCCTCCGGGCCGAGCCGCCTCAGGTCAGGATCGTGGGAGTCCAGGGCGCCCGGGCCGAAGCGGCGCAGTTTGAGGGCCCACCAGATGTCGTCGGCGCTGTGGCCCAGCCGGTAGCCGCCACCGGGCAGCAGGGTCGCGTACCCGCCGTCCGGCAGCGAGACGAACGCGGCGATCTCCCTCCCGGACCCGGCGTCCCACAGCCGGGCGGTGCCGTCCGATGACCCCGTCGCGACCAGCGAGCCGTCGGCGGAGCAGGCTACGGCGCGGACCCGGTCCGCGTGACCCGCGAAGACCGCGCGATCCTCGCCGGTGACCGCGTTCCAGGCGCGCGCGGTCCCGTCGTCGGATCCGGTGACGATCACCCCGCCATCGGGGGAGAACACGATGCTGTTGACACGGTGCGTGTGTCCTTCCAGCGTGGCGATCCGGCTGCGGCTGCTGACGTCCCAGACTCCCGCGATCCCGAGCGAGGAGCCGACGGCGAGGAGCCCCTGGCCCGGGCCGGAACCCGGGCAGTAGGCCACGGAGGACACCTGGCCGCCGAGTTCGCCGATCGCCACCGAGGCCAGCGGCGTCCCGGACGGGACGGCGTAAACAGAGGCCGACGCCTCGTCGTCGGGAACGGCGGCGAGGAACCGGCCGTCGGCGGAGAACGCGAGGGCGCGGGCGGCACCCACGTATCCCGCGATCACTCCGGCCTGGGAACCGACACTTGAGGTCCGGACATCCCCGCCGAAGGATACGGCGGTGAGGGCCCCGCCTTCCGGGGAGAAGGTGACCGCGGCCAGGCTTTCCTGACGCTGCCGGGATTGCAGGGCCCCGGAGGCCATCGTCCAGATCCGGATGAGATTGTCGCCGGCCGCGGTGGCCAGGAGGCTACCGTCCGGCGAGAACGCGGCCGCAGTTACCTGCTGGGAGAGGGCGTCGTCGAAAGGGCCGCGGCGCGTGCCGGCCCGCGCGTCCCAGGCGCGGACGGCCCCGTCCCGGTCCCCGGTGGCCAGGAGCGTGCCGTCCCGCGAGAAGGCGACGGCGGTCACCGGGGCGGCGGGCCGCATGGTCACGGTGCGCCGGACCCCGGAATCCAGGTCCCAGAGATGCGGGCCTTCCTCGGACGTGGTGGCGAGCGTCGTGCCGTCGGGGGAGAACGCGATCGCGGCGACCGGGCGGTGGTGCCCGCGCAGCGTCGTGCGGCTCGTGCCCCGGGCCGGGTCGAGGATCTCCGCCTCGGACCCGTGGGCCGTGGCGAGCATCGAGCCGTCGGCGGAGAACGCGATCGCGCTCACGGATTCGGGATATGAGGCGATCCTCCGGCTGCCTCCGGCGGCGGCGTCCCCGAGCCGGACGGTCCGGTCCTCGGATCCCGTGGCGAGCAGCGTGCCCTCCGGGGAGAACGCGACCGCGGTCACGGCGCGCCGGTGGCCGGTGAAAGCGGTGAGGAGCGTCCCGTCGGCCGCGTTCCAGACCCGCGCGGTAGCGTCGCCGGAACCGGTGGCCAGGAGGGTTCCGTCGCCGGAGAACGCGAGCGCGCCGACGGGCTCGTCGTGCCCGGCGAATGTCACGGCGGCCTGGCCGGTGGCGGCGTCCCAGGTGCGGGCCGCGCCGTCCCGGGACGCGGTCGCCACCAGGGTGCTGTCCTGGGCGGGGGAGAATGCGACCGCGGTCACCCAGTCCCCGTGCCCGGTGAGCGTGCTCCGCCGGGCGCCGGTGAGGACGTCCCAGATCCGCGCGGTGCCGTCGCGGGACGCCGTGGCGAGCAGGGCGCCGTCAGCGGAGAAGGCCACTCCGGTCACCTGCCGGGAGTGGCCGTGCAGAACCCGCAGGACGATGCCGCTGGCGACATCGATCAGCAGGGCCGTGCGGCCCCGGACGACGGCGAGCAGAGTGCCGTCGGCGGACATGGCGGCGCCGCGGCACTCACCCGGCGGGACGAACATCGCCTTGGCGCGGTCCCGGCCCGGTATCGCGGCGGCCTCCAGTTCCGGGGCCTGGGCGGTGTCGAGGCCGTCGGTGCCGAGGATCGCGGCGTGGTCCCAGGTGCTGCCGGCGAGGGTAGCGCCGCGCAGGGAACCGCCGGTCATCGTGACGCCCGTCAGGTCGGCGTGGCTGAGGTCGGCACCGGTCAGGTTGACATCGTCCAGCCGCATGCCCCGCAGGGTGGCGCGGCTGAGGTCCCCCCGAGTCAGGTCCTGGCCCGTGAGGTCCCGCCCGCGCAGGTCGAGGCCGGACAGGTGGATACGGTTCGGCCGCGGGACACTCGGGGGACGTTCCCCGACCAGCGTGTACGCGTTGTTCCGGGCGACGTCCGGCGCCGCCGAATCGGCGAGGACCCGCCGGGCCCAGTCGGTCGCGGCGCTGGCTCCGGGGAGGCCGGTGAGGAACGCGGCCATCAGGGGGGAGAGCAGGGCGCGGGACAGGATGGTGAGGTCGCCGAGGGCCGCGTTGGCGACGAGCCATTCCATGAAGGACTGGTGGATGAAGGCGAACGTCTCGTCCTCGGTGCGGACGAAGAGGGTTCCGGCGGCGATGGCGTGGCCGGCCTGTTCGTCGGTGAACCCGCGCTCCTTGAGGGCGGGCAGGGTAGCGGTCACCTCGGAGGTCAGGTCGGCCAGCGTCAGTTCCGGGTCGCCGGACTGCCACAGGCGCAGCGCGAGCGCGGTGCAGGCGCTGAACCGCTCGGCCTGGGTGATAGTGGGCCGGCCGTGCTCGTGCCGCTGCCGGTCGGTCTCGTACTCCAGCCAGAAGGCGATGATCTGCTTGTACACTCCGGCGGCGCTGATCCGGTCCGATTCATCGAGCGCGGCGCGCAGCCGGCCGGAGTCCAGACGGGCGATGGAGCTGAGGATGCGCGGATTGTGGGCCAGGTCGATGAGGTTGCCGATGCCCCGGAACAGTTCGAGCCGCTCGCGGGCGCGTTTGGCGTCGCCCTCGTAGAGCAGGGTCAGGAACTCCGTCATCTGCTCGTTACTGAACTCTTCGAGGACCACGACGCGGGACGTGGGTCTGCCCTCCAGGTTCTGCCCGAGGACCGTGCCGACCTGGCTCACGGAGCGGAAATGCTGCGTCCGGCTGGTCAGGATCACCTTGGCCTGGCTCTCGTCCGACACGGAGCTGACCAGTTTCTTCAGGTAGCCGGCGGCGGTCTCGTAGCCGACCCGCAGTTCGAGTTCGTCGAGGCCGTCGAACAGCAGTGCCACGCGACCGCTATTGACCATGTACCGGAGCTTCCGCGGGTTGAAATCCTCGATTCCCTGCCGGATCAGGTGCTGCCCGAGCAGGTCATTCAGGGTCGGCCCCTTCTCCAGGGTGCGGAGCTCGATCAAGATCGGTATGACGTCCGGCACCAGGTCGGGCAGCGTCCGGGTCAGCTGCCGGAGGAAGGCGGTCTTCCCGCGGCCGGAGTCGCCGAGGACCACCACCAGCCGGGCGTCCTCGGCCCCCATCCAGTCGGCGGCCTGGGCGACCAGCTCGGTCTGGATCTCGTCGCTGTGCCCGGCGCCGTGCGCGATCCGGTAGCGCTGCTCCACGTACAGGTCCGCCGGGTAGAGCTCGTCGTCCTCCAGCCGTTCCCGCTGGGCGCCGGTCAGGCGGGTCAGGTCGAGCAGGCCCTGATACTCGACCATGCTCCTGAGCCGGACGCCGAGCTCCCGCGCGTACCGCACGAGGCCGGAATCGGCGGCCGGGGCGTCGTACACGAGTTCCGAGCGCACAAACGGGTCCGACGAGGCGAACCGGGCATGGACCTTGCCGGCGAACGCGCTGATTGTCTCCGTCGACGGCGGGCCGTCCGTGACGCCGATGGTCCGTTCCTCGATCCCGCCTTCGTCGCGAGCCGTGCAGACGCGCAGGTAGCGCACGTCCTCCACGAAACAGTTGGCGACGGTCGAGCCGGGGAACCGGACCCTGGTCGCCTCCGCCACGCGGTCCAGGAACTCATCCGGCCACGGGGCCTCGGGCGGCACGGGGCTCTCGGCGGTGGTGCCCGGGTCCCCGAGCGGGCCCGCTTCAGGCTCCGCGTCCGCCTCCGCCCGCGGGAACACCTCATGCACCCCGGTGAGCCGGCAGGTCGCACGGTCGTGCCAGTCCGGTTCGTACGCCTGGTAGCGGCGCACGTACCGGGAGACGGAACCGGGCCGGACGGTGACCAGCTGGTACCGGGCCGCCCCGGTGGACAGCGCGATCACGCCCGAGGGCAGGTGCCCCGGCCGGGGGCCGGGGGTGCCGTCGTGCAGCAGGAGGTGAGCGAGCCCGGCGGCGCCGAGCCTGCGGTCCAGGTAGGCGGAGTCCTTCGGGGCACCGTCGTGGACCGCCGCGACGCGCAGCCAGCCGCGCCGCCGGTATTCCCCGAGCTTGCCGGCGAACCAGTCGAGCTGGGGCCTCCCCAGGAACCCGTGGTGGTCCGGTTCCAGGTGCGAGTCGTTGATCGTGGAGTTGAGGCCGGCCACGACCACGTTGAGATCGGGCATCTCGAAGAGCATGAACGGCGTGACCGGCGTGAAGGAGATGGAGTCCCCGGGGCTCCCGTAGAACCTGGTGAGGGCGTCGGCGTACTGCTGCCACTTCGCGTAGTACGGGAAGACCGGTTCCTTCTCCCGGGCCTCTTCCATGCTGAAGTAGGCCGCGCAGGCCTTACGGTTGACGTCGTGGTTCCCGGGGACGATCGCGACGTGCCGGCGCGGGATCTCGGCGGCCTCGGCCAGTTCGCCGAGGAACCAGGTCGCCCGCCGGACCTCGCTGGCGAGGCCCTGGCTGGCCAGGTCGCCGGTGGCGACGATCAGGTCGGGACGCAGGCCGTGCCGCTCGGCCAGGTCGGCGAAGTCGAGGTCGGCGAGGTCGGCGTCGACGAGACCGGATGACGATCCCGCGGATTCCGAGGAGTCCGCGGAACTGATGGAGCGGATGCCGCTCACGTGCAGGATCGTCACGCTGTCGGGGTGGTGGGGCCCGGAACCGGGCAGGGGGCCCTGCTGGGCGTCGCGGATCCGGTCGGCGCTGATCGCGTAGCTGTCCCGTTCCGCCGCGGAGACGACGATGCCGACGACCCGGTCGTTGTCGGCCTCGCAGACGGGACTGCCGCTGAAACCAGGCCGTATCAGGGCCGAGGACTCCGGGCTGGCGTCCAGCTGGATCAGCCCGTCGCCGACGACGCCGCCGACTGTGGCTCTGGCCCAGATCCCGCCGGCCCGCTCACTGGGACAGCCGAACACCCGGACGGGGAGACTCACGCGCGCGGGCTCGGTCGCGAGCCGGGCGGGCTTCGCCGCCGCGGGCGGGTCATCGTCGAGGACGAGCTCCGCGATGTTGTCCTCTCGCGCGTCGCCGCGCGGCGGCGGCCGCCAGTTTTGGACCTGGCCGGTAAAGCGCGGCTGTCCCGGCAGGCGCAGGAACTCGATGGTGACCGGGCGATCCGGGCGGTCCTGCGCTAGCTGCTCCCGGCCCAGAGCGGCGTTGACGACGTGGGCGCAGGTGATCACATGACGGGAGCCCGTGAGAGTGCCGAGGCCGGCCGTTTTCCCGGATTCGGTCAGGAACCGGACGATGAAAGGAGCGTCAGCCACGGCCCTCGCCCCGCTGGCCGCTGCTCGGGGAAGCGCTGACTGGTGCCGCCATCGTCCACAAATATCACGGCACAGCAGGCGATGCCGGCGTTGTTCAGTGCTTGACGCCGACTCCGGCCCAGCCGAGGCGGGGCGGGTTGTCGTGACCGTCGGCGGTGTCGGAGCGCCAGTCGCTGTCGTGGACGATGCCGGGCTCGACCACCTCGAACCCGTCGAAGAACCGGGCTACCTGGTCGCGGGTCCGGGGGAGGAGCGGCGCGCTGGCGTCGTCGTAGAGCCGGACGGCCTGCTTGGCCAGGTGGTCGGGGATGTTGTCGCGGGTGACGTGGCTGAGGACGAGGTAGCTGCCCGGCGCGAGCGCGTCGCGGAAACGGGCGACCAGGCCGAGGGGTCCGGAGGCGTCGTCCACGAAGTGCATGATGGCGACCAGGGTGACGGCGACCGGGCGGCTGAAGTCCAGGTGCGCCGTGACCTTCGGGTCGGTGAGGATCGCGCCCGGGTCGCGGACGTCGCCGCGGGTCACGACGGACCGGTCGGGCTCGGTGAGCAGGGCGTTGCCGTGCAGGACGACCATCGGATCGTAGTCGACGTACGCCACGCGCGCGCCCGGGGTGACCTCGTGCGCCACCTCGTGCACCGCGTCCTGGGTCGGCAGCCCGGCCCCGACGTCCAGGAACTGGTCGACGCCCTGGGCCGCGACGTAGCGCACCGCGCGGCGGAGGAACCCCCGGTTCTCGCGTACCTGGGACGGGACCGCCGGCACGAGCGACACGAGGCGCTCGGCCGCTTTGCGGTCGGCCTCGAAGTGGTCCTTCCCGCCGAGGAGGTAGTCGTACATCCGCGCGGCGTTCGGGACAGTGATGTCCAGTTCCTCGGGAAGGTCGCTACTCACGGGTAATACAATAGGGGATGTTGCACTCACAATGCGTCAGACAAC
>WRBL01000304.1 GCA_009784565.1 Streptosporangiales bacterium
GGCCGCTGCTGGGCGTAGCGGCCGGCACCGGCACGGGACAGCACCGGAAGAACGCTCCCGGGCCCGGGACCTCTTAGCGCCCGGCGTCCGCCGGCAGCCCGCCGGCCGCCGGCCCGGGACGGCCACCCGGCCTGCGGCAGGATCCGCAGGGCCGTCATTGCCGCCGCGGGGATCCACTGACGTCCCGCTGCCATGGCTAGAGACGTCACAGACGACACCCGCATAACCGTTGACGCCGACGGCACTCCGCGCGGGCCTCGCGGCGGCCCTGGCTGAGCCTGTGCCCATCCGGGCTCGCCTCCCCGGCACTGCCCGGTATCCGGTGCGGCCGCTCCGCGGCCACCGGGGGATGCCCCCGGACCCCGGCCGACGGTCATGGCCCGCTGTGGTGCGGGGCCATGCTAGGGCCGGGGCCCGCTGTCGCGGTCAGGTGACCGTGATCGGGCTGGACGGCACACCCCGGAGACCGGCTGACCCGCACGGCCGGAACGGCCAGAGCAACGGCGATTTAATTCGCACAGAGCAAAGACGGCCGGAGTCAGGGCCTCCGCAATGCGGTCGGCGGCCAGCAGGATTTACGCGCCGCTGCCCTGGGCGGCGGCACTCACGCCGGGCGTGCGCTGCATGTCGGCCAGGTGGAACGTGCCGGTGTCGCCGTCGGAGAACGCCTGGCGGGCGTCATCGTGGGCAGGTCGGCGTCGACGGCGCCGCGGAAGAACAGGGAGTTGAACTCCTCCGCGACCCGGGCGGGCACCCCGAGCTGGCGGAACAGCGCCGGCACCAGCCGGGAAGACCCGAGGCCGAGGTTCCGCCCGGATTGCCCTTACTGTTACGTTTCTGACGCTCTGTATCGCGACAGGCAGATGGGGCAGATCGCCTATGTCCCGCAAAGACGGCGGAAGGGACGGTAGCATCGCTCGCCGTGACCACTGCCAGCGCGAATGACGACGCGAACAATGACGGACACCGCGACGCAAACGACGAGCAGACCGCGAACGAGACCGCGGCGCTGCCCCGGCCGAAGCGCGCGCCGTGGCTGATCCGCCCGTCGACGCTCCTCATCGCCAGCCTGGTCGGCTTCGCCGCCAACTGGTGGTCCGGCGTGTACCAGCCGCAGGGGCTGAACATGCTCGGCATCGCCTGCGGGCGGACCGCCCTGCGGACGGAGATCCTTACCGATGTGGTGCTCGGCGTCTACGCGCTGGCCGGGCTGGTCATCGCCCTGGCGATCGTCCGGTGCTTCTGGCGCCGGGTCGGCATCACCAGCTCGGTGTTCGCCGTCGTCATGGTGCCGATCGTGATCGCGTGCGCGTTGCTCAACGTCTGGCTGGCCTACACGGCCCAGTCCGCGATCGGCGCCGCCGTGCTCTGCGGGCGCTGACCGCGGGGTAGTAACGGACAGCAAGCTCACGTAGGGTAAAACGGACAGGACAACGTGCGACTCGCTCTCGTGAGCGGAATCTGCTGGAGGTAACTCCATGTCCGCTGGACCCGAAGCCGTCCGGTTCCCGTTTCCCGCTTCCCCCGTCCCGTACGACCCGGGCCCGGAAGCACGGGAGGAGGCGGCGAAGTGCCCTGTCACCCGGGTCCGGCTGCCCGACGGTTCCGCCGCGTGGCTGGCCACCGGCTTCCGCGAGACCCGGGAGGTGATGACGGACCCGCGGTACTCGCGGGCCCTCGTCTACACGTCCGGCCGGGAGCTGCACGGACTGGAACTCGTCGCCGCCGGGAGCATCCTCGCCGAGGACCCGCCGGAGCACTCGCGGCTGCGGAAGCTGGTCGCGGGGGCGTTCACCGCCCGGCGGATGGAGGCCCTCCGTGCCGAGATCGCCCGGGTCGTCGATGACCTGATCGGCGACCTGCGCGCCGGGCCGCGCCCGGCCGATCTCGTGCGGGCGTTCTCGCTGATGCTTCCGGCGAACGTGATCTGCCTGCTGCTCGGAGTGCCCGTCGCGGACACGGACCGGTTCCACCAGTGGTCGTCCGTCATGTTCGGCGACTGGCGTCGGACGCCGGAGGAACTGGCCGGGGCGTACGCGGCCATGAGCGGGTACATCGCGGAGCTGATCGCCCGGAAGCGAGAGGAACCCGCCGACGACCTGATCAGCGTCTTGGTCGACGCTCGGGACTCCGGCGGGAAGCTGAGCGAGGACGAGCTGGTCAACTTCTGCGTCAACCTGCTGGCCGCCGGGTACGAGACCACCGCTAACATGATCAGCCTGTCGCTGATGGCGCTGCACGAGAACCCCGGCGAACTGGCCCGGCTCCGCGAAGACCCGGGCCTCATTCCCCGGGCCGTGGAAGAGCTGCTGCGGTACGTGGTCCTCGAGGAGAGCGGCACCGACTGGATGTCGCGGCTCACGCGGGAAGAGGTGTGCCTCGGCGGCGTCACGATCCCGGCGGGGGAGGCGGTCATCCCGGCGTTCAACTACGCCAACCGGGACCCGGCGGAGTTCGAGGACCCGGACCGGCTGGACGTGGGGCGCGAGCCCCGGACGCACCTGGCCTTCGGCGCCGGTCCGCATCACTGCGTCGGTGCCCAGCTCGCCCGCATCGAACTCCAGGAGGCGTTCCGCGGCCTGCTGCGGCTGCCTGGGCTGCGGCTGGCGGTGCCGGTACCGGAGCTGGAGTTTCGCGAGGCGCATGCCGTCACCAGCGTCCGCGAGCTCCCCGTCACCTGGGATGACCCGTAGGTTAGCCGTCAGTGCCCCGGTTCCGGGGAAGGACGAATCCAGCCGCGAACGTCACGGTCACGACGGCCCAGAAGGCGATCCACAACGCAGGTAACCCTTTCCCGTATCCCCCACAGATAACAGGTGTCCCAGAAACCCCCCGGAACAGCCATAAGAATATCCCCAGATATCTCCTATGTCCGCCAGATCGGAAGATTATGTGACCGTTCAACCTTCCGGAGGGCAACGCCTGCGCCGGTGCCGCGCGGAAGACCCGGTGACCTGCCGGTTCCCCCGGCCCTGCCGGACCACGCACCCTGCGACGAAGACCACCACCACGATGGCCCAGAAAGCGACCCACATCCGGGCCTCCTCTCTCGCGTCCCACCTCTAAAGACCGCTCAGGGTCCCGGAACGTTGCCCGGAGACGCCGATTAGCGCATCGTCCGGGCGCGCCCGGCGGAAAGAGGGGGCTACCGGGCGGGCGGCGCGGCGGTGCTGGCCCGGACGACCAGTCCGGGCAGTACCAGGTCCACGGACTCCGGCGACGGGGCGTCGCCGCCGCGGAGCGCGGGCACCAGCAGGTCCACGCAGCGCCGGCCCACGCCGCGCAGGTCCTGGCGGACAGTGGTCAGCGCCGGCAGCAGGTAGGCGGCCAGCTCGGAGTCGTCGTACCCGGCCACGCTGAGGTCGGCCGGCACCCGGCGGCCGAGATCCGCGGCGGCCCGCAGCACGCCGGCGGCCATCTGGTCGTTGGCGGCGAAGATCGCGGTGACCGGATCGCCGCCGTGCTGTCCCAGGAGCTCCATGGCGGCCCGGTAGCCTGACGCGGCGCTCCAGTCGCCGGCGACGGGAGCCGGGACGGGCCGCCCCCGCTCGGCCAGCACGGCCCGCCAGCCCTCGAGCCGGGTCGCGGCCGGGTAGGAGTCCGGCAGGCCGCAGACGTGATGCACGGTCCGGTGACCGAGGCCGAGCAGGTGCCCGACGGCCAGCCGGGCGCCGAAGCCGTGGTCGATGCCGACGGCCGGATACGGGATGTCCCGGGCGCCCTCGGCCACCACGACGGGCAGGTCGCGGGGCAGGCGCAGGCGGGGCGTGTCGAGGATCCGGGCCTCGACGACGATCAGCCCGTCGACAGCCTGGTCGGTGAGCACGCGGACGGCCGCCTGCAGGTCGGCGTCGGTCGCGTCCGGGATGCTGCTCACGTAGACGGCGTACCCGTCGGCCTGCGCCCGCCGGATGGCCTCGTCCACGATGTGCAGGTTGCCGAACTTCGTCAGGTCGAAGCAGAGCACGCCGATCGAGCCGAACCTCCCGGTGGCCAGCGCCCGCGCCGCCGAGTGCGCCCGGTATCCCAGTTCGTCCAGGGCGCTCTCGACCCGCTCGCGGGTCTCCTCCCGTACGTTCGCGGTGCCGTTGACGACCCGGGACACCGTCTGGGTGGAGACCCCGGCGCGGGCGGCGACATCGGCGAGCGAGGGGGAGCCGGACTGCCATTCCCCGGGGCGGCGCGGCATGACGGTGGTTCCCCCCCGTGGATCTAGTCGATGTCCTGGTGCCTGGTGCCCTCGAAGTCGCTCAGCGAGGCGTCGTAGTCCTTTCCGCCGACCGGGTACATGGAGGTCATCCAGTGGTAGAAATTATCGCCCCGGTCGCGCAGTTCGGTGTACAGGCGGTGCAGAAGTTCGTCGCGGTCGGCGAGGTAAGCGGGATCATCGTAGGCGTTGACGAGCTCGTCCGGGTCCCGTTCCAGGTCATACAGCTCGTTGACGCTTTCGGGGTTGACGATGAGCTTCCGGGCCCTGGTGCGGATCATCCGCTGCGGGTACGGGAAGTGGTGCCCGTGGAACTCGGCGAGGACGGCGTCGCGCCACGGCGTGCCGGGCTCCTGCCCGCGGGCCAGGGGCAGCAGGCTCTCCCCGTCGGCGTCCGGGGCCGGGTCCAGTCCGGCGATGTCCAGGATCGTCGCCGTGTAGTCCAGGAGGCTGGCGAACCGTTCCTCGCGCTGTCCGGGCACGCCGCCGGGCACGCGAATGATGCCCGGGATCCGGTAGATGTCGTCGTACATCGCCGGGCCCTTGTCGTGCAGGCGGTGGGCCCCGGTGAACTCGCCGTGGTCGGCGGTGAACACGACGCAGGTGCCGTCGGCGATCCCGAGGTTCTCCAGTTCGGCCAGGATCCGCCCCACCTGCTCGTCGATCAGCGTGACGTACCCCCAGTACGCGGCGATCAGCCAGCGCCAGGTGTCCTCGGTCAGCGAGTCGTAGGTCCAGTGCCGGGAGTACTGCTTCTGCACCGGCGGCTTGTTCTCGAAGGTCTCGCTGACCGACGCGGGCAGGGTGACCAGCGACGGGTCGTAGAGGTTCAGGTACTCCGGCGGCAGCAGGTAGGGCAGGTGCGGGCCGAAGAAGTGGGTCGCCATGAAGAACGGCTTGTCCCGCTCGCGGGCCTCGGCCGCGTACCGGCGGATCCAGGAGATCGTCTCGTCGGCGAGGAACGCCTCGAAGGTGGCGTCCGCCGGGCCGTCGAGGCGGCCCGCCAGGAGGTTCCCGGGCTGGCCGTTGGGGAAGACGCCGCGCACCGGGTCGTGGATCTGGGGGACCTCGAGGCCGCGCCCGGCGAGCCAGGCCGCGTACGCGGGGTGGTACATCGGGTTGTGCCAGCCGGGGAAATGGGTCCCGTCGAACCCGAAGTCCTCCGGGCCGCGCCGCCGTCCCACGTGCCACTTGCCGGTGAGGCCCACGTTGTAGCCGGCGTCGCGCAGCCGCCGCGAGAACGGCGTGAACTCGTCGCCCAGCTCCTCGATGTAGCCCACGTTGCGCTCGTAGTTGGCCAGCATGCGGTGCCGGAACGGCATGACGCCGGTCAGCAGGCTGGCCCGGGTCGGCGAGCAGATCGCCGTCGGAGTGAAGCAGTCGCGCAGCAGCGTGCCCTCGGCCGCGAGACGGTCCAGCGCCGGGGTCCGCACGTGCGGATTGCCGTAGCAGCCCAGCGTGTCGGTGCGGTGCTGGTCGGTCATGATGAACACGATGTTCGGCGTCCCCGGCATTCGCCCTCCTGATGTTAGCGCTAACATATTCTAACCGGCGGATCCGCCGGCGGCCAGGCGCATCAGGTCGGTATCCAGCTCGATACCGGTTTCCGTGCCGCCCGCGCTGCCGAGTTCGTGCTGGTAGCTGCCCCACGACTCGTCCCTGACCGCGCGGGCGAAGCCGGACTCCATGAGCAGGACCAGTTCCGCCGCAGCCCGGTCGATCCGGGTCTTCAGCGCCGGGTCCTGCCAGTCCTCCGGGGCCGCGAACAGCGATGTCGGCACGGTCAGCGTCCGCAAGTACGCGAACAGGGACCGCATCGACTCGTCGACGACCAGCGCGTGCCTCGCGGTGCCGGCCGTCGCGGCGAGCACCGTGGGCTTGCCGATCAGCAGGTCATTGTCCAGCACGTGGAAGAACGAGGTGAACAGCCCGCTGGCCCCGGCCTTGTAGACCGGGGCGGCGGCCACGACGCCGTCGGCCGCGCCCAGGACGTCGACGGCCCGCTGCAGCCTGGGAGTGGTGAGCTGGCTGGTGAGAGCCGTCGTGATGTCGGTCGCGAGCCCGCGCAGGTCGATCACGCTCACGTCGACGGAATGTCCCCGGTGCCGGGCAAGAGCCCCGATCCGTTCGGTAATCCGGTCGGCGAGCAGCCGGGTGGAGGACGGGTCGCCGGTGCCGGCGGCCACCACCGCCAGCCTGAATTCGTCCATGGTCAGTCCTTCGCGAGTTTGCGGCAGAGTTCTTCGAACTGCGTCAGTTCGTCCGGGGTCAGCGCGGCGCGCAGCGCGCGGGAGACCTCGCGGGCGTGGCGGGCGCCGATCTGGCGCTGCCGGTCCCGGCCCGGGGCGGTGAGCGACAGCCGCACGCCGCGCCGGTCGGCGGGGTCCGGGTCGCGCGCCACCAGGCCCCGTGCGGCCAGCCGGTCCACCAGGCGGGACATGGCCGGCTGGCTGAGCAGGACGTGCCGGTTCAGCTCGCCGAGCCGGACCGGCTCCGGGCACTTGGAGAGCGTGTAGAGCACGTCGTACTCCCGCATCGTCAGGTCGCCCCAGGCGTCGTCCGCCTGGAAGCGCTTGACCAGCGTGGAGTGCGCTTCCAGGAGCGCCTCCCACGCGCTGTTGGCGGTCACTGTCACAGCTCCGGGTACTCGGCCCGCTGCTCCGCGGCCGTGTCGGTGTAGGGCGAGGCGCCGGTGACGTTGTCGCCCCGGTTGGCGTTCGGGCGCGGCTGGCGCGGCGGCTGGTCGCCGTACTTGGCCTGCACCAGGGACCCGTGGGTCGGCCCGTCGGGGGTGCCGGGCGCCTGGCGGGCGGCGATCTCCTTGCGCAGCACGGGGACGACCTCGCCGCCGAGCAGTTCGAGCTGGTCCAGGACGGTCTTCAGCGGCAGGCCCGCGTGATCCATCAGGAACAGCTGGCGCTGGTAGTCGCCGAAGGACTCGCGGAACGTCAGCGTCTTGTCGATGACCTCCTGCGGGCTGCCGACGGTCAGCGGCGTCATGTCGGTGAAGTCCTCCATCGACGGGCCGTTGCCGTAGACCGGGGCCTCGTTGAAGTACGGGCGGAACTCCTTCTTGGCCTCCTGGCTGTTCTTCGCGATGTAGGCCTGGCCGCCGAGGCCGACGATAGCCTGCTCGGGTGTGCCGTGCCCGTAGTGCGCGAAGCGCTTGCGGTAGAAGGCGATCAGCCGCTGGTAGTGCTCCTTGGGCCAGAAGATGTTGTTGGCGAAGAAGCCGTTGCCGTAGAACGCGGCCTGCTCGGCGATCTCCGGGCTGCGGATCGAGCCGTGCCACACGAACGGCGGCACGTCGTCCAGGGGGCGCGGGACGGAAGTGAAGCCCTGCAGCGGCGTGCGGAACTTTCCTTCCCAGTCGACCACGTCCTCCCGCCACAGCCGGTGCAGCAGGTTGTAGTTCTCCAGGGCGAGTTCCAGGCCCTGCCGGATGTCCTTGCCGAACCACGGGTAGACCGGGCCGGTGTTGCCCCGGCCGAGCATGAGGTCCATGCGGCCGCCGGACAGGTGCTGGAGCATCGCGTACTCCTCGGCGACGCGCACCGGGTCGTTGGTCGTGATCAGCGTCGTGGCCGTGGTGA
>WRBL01000305.1 GCA_009784565.1 Streptosporangiales bacterium
AATCGTCTCCACTCGGGACTCGGATACAGGACTCCGCAAGAAGTCATGGAGAGTCTCCTGAATGGGCAGGCCGCAGCGTGAATTAACCGCAAATCGCCTGTCCGGGAAACGTGGGGCCCCTCACCTCGCCGAGCTGCATGCGGCCCGCAAGGGCCACCGCAACCTGCATGACGGCACCTGGGGACTGCGTAATCTCAGGACCTGCCTGGCTCTGCGCGATTCGATCAGGAAACGATCAAGTGAGCGGGTCACACCGGTGTAAGGGGAGGGACGAAGTGTCACCAGGGATCACGGAACAAGCCACCGAGCCCGCCCTGGAACCATAGAACGGGGCCGGCTGCGCGAGCTGGAGAACAGCGGTCAGTCCAGGAGGAAGTCCAGCACCGCCCGGTTGAACTCCTCCGCCCGTTCCGCCGGAACGCCGTGGCCGGCGCCGTCGAGCACCGTGAGCCGCGACCGGGGAATCAGTTCCCGGGCGGCGCGGCCCATCTCGATGCCGTTGACCTCGTCGGCTGACCCCCACAGGAGCAGCGTGGGAGCCGCGATGTGAGGCAGGCGCCGGGTGAGGTGATACCGGCTTCGTGTCTCCGGGTTGGTCATGTGGTCCATGACGCGCCGGAAACGGGCCACGCGCTGCGTGTCCCGCGCCAGCGCGAGCCGCTCTTTCACCAGCGGCTCGATGTCCACGCCCGCTGAGGCCAGCCCCGAGAGAGCGTTCCTGATGTCGTCTTCCGCCGGCGGCTGCCACTCCTGCATCGTGGTGAGCGGCCTGGTCGCCATTCCGCCGCTGGCGACGAGCACCAGCTTGTCGACCCGGCCGGGGCTCTCGTACGCGAGCAGGGATGCGAGCCACCCTCCCATCGAATGCCCGATAACGTGCGATCGATCCAGGCCCAGGGCATCCTGGAACTCGCGCACGAAGTCCACCATGTAGGCGAACGAGTACCCGAGCTCAAGCTGGTCACCCGGACCCCAGCCGAGACAGTCCGGGGCGAGGACGCGGAAATGCGTGGCCAGGCCCGGCATGTTGGCCAGCCAGCTGTCGCCGCCGCTGCAGAAACCGGCGCCGTGCAGCAAGAGGACCGCGGGCCCGTCGCCCGCTTCGAGATAGCGGGTCCGTCCGTGGCTGAGGGTTACGTCCCTGTACGTGATGTCAGCTGGCACGCTCACGCTCGCTCTCTGGGGGTTACCTTCGGAGACATCTGGGTTAGGGCTCCGCTCGTCTCATTGTCTTCCCGGCTCAGCATCGCGTTCTCAGTTTGCCTGCTGCTCTCTGCCAGGCTCCAGAGGCTTGGGATACTCCGGAGATGGAACTGCGACAGCTGGATTATTTCCTCGCGGTCGTCGAGCACGGCGGGGTGACAGCGGCCGCGCGGGCTCTCGGGGTGGCGCAGCCGTCGCTGTCGGATTCGCTGCGGACGCTGGAGCGCGAGCTGGGCACGGAACTGCTGCACCGGGTGAGCCGGGGCGTGGTCCTGACCGCCGCCGGGCAGGCTCTGCTCGGTCCGGCCCGGCGGGCGGCGCGGAACCGGATGGCGGCTCGTTCCGTCCTGGACGACCTGGTCGGGCTGTCGAGCGGGGATCTGGAGATCGTGGCCTGGTCGGTGGTGTCGACGCATCCCCTGTCAGAGTACGTGGCGGCCTACCGGCGGCGTTACCCGCAGATCAGCGTGCGCATCGCGGACCTCGGCGATGAGGAGAACCCCGTCTCGCTCGTGGCCGACGGCCGGTACGAGATCGCGCTGGCCTACCTGCCGGTGGATGACATTGGCGAGGTGGACGTGCATGTACTCGGCCGGCACGAGATGATGATCGTCTTCCCGCCCGGGGAACCCCCGCCGGAGTGGCCCGACCCGGTGCCGATCGCGATGCTGGACGGGTTCCCGCTGGTCAATGTCCCGTCGCCGAGCCCGATGCGGTCCAGGGTGGAGAGCCTGCTGGCCGAGGCCGGGGTGCGCACCCGGGACGCGGTGGTGACCGGGCACCGGGACGCGATGGTGCCGCTGGTGCAGGCGGGGGCGGGCGCGGCGATCGTGTCCCAGGCCCGGGCCCGGCACGCTGCCCAGCTCGGCCTGACCGTGCGTCACCTGGACCCGCCCGTCAGCCGGCCGTACGCGCTGCTGCACCGGACCGGCGGCCTGTCCCCGGCCGGGCGCGCCTTCGTGGACCTGGCGCTGGAACTGGCCCGCTGATGGAAGTCCGTCAGTTGCGCTACTTCCTGGCCGTCGTCGATCACGGCAGTGTCACGCGGGCCGCCGAAGCCCTCTACATTTCCCAGCCGTCGCTCTCCCAGGCGTTGCGTGCCCTCGAAAGGCAAGTCGGGGTCCGGTTGCTGCGCCGGGACGGCCGGGGCGTGGCACTGACCGGGGAGGGGCAGGCCCTGGTAGCTCCGGCCCGTCAGATCCTGGCGGATCTCGGGGACGCTCGCGAGGCCGTGCGGGCGGTTACTGACCTGGCAGCCGGGCGGCTGGACGTCGCGGCCAGCGGGACGCTCGGGCTCGACCCGCTGACCGGCATCATCACCCGGCTGCGCCGGGCCCACCCCGGGATCGTCGTGCATGTGCGGGACATCGAGAGGGGCGCCGACATCGCGGAATCGGTGCGGCGCGGCGACTGCGAACTCGGCGTCGCGGCACTGCCCCTGCCCGCCGGGCGTCTCGTGGTCCGGTCGGCCGGACAGCAGGAACTCCTGCTGGTACTGCCGGGCGGCACGGAAACGGCAGACGAGCCGGTCCCGCTCATCGCGCTGGGTGCCCCGAGTGCCCTGCCGCTGCTACTGCCGCCCGTGCGCTCTTCCGACCGCGCCGTGATCGACGCCGCGTTCGAGTCAGCCCGGACGCGGCCCGCCATGGCGGTGGAATGCGGGCACCTGGAGGCGGTGGGCAACATGGTGCTGGCCCGGGCGGGCGGCGCGTTCTTCCCGCCGTCGCTGGCCGAGACGTGGCGGCGACTGGGCGCGCAGGTCCGGAGGGTTGAGCCCGCTCCGGTGCGCGAGATCGGCATCATCTCCCGGCCCGGGCCACTGTCCCCGGCCGCCCAGGCCTTCCTGGCGGCCGCCAGCGACCTGGACTCATAGGCCAGGCCGATGGGATTCACCGAAGTTACGTCTTGGACCCCGGTGTCGCTTCTGGCTTTAGATAACAGCACCGCACCTCAGCGGCTGTCCGCGGTCACCTGCGACGGGAGCTTCCATGACGACCACCGACCCCCTCGCCCCATCCTTGTCCTCTCCAGCCGACGGGAAGACCCGCGGCTACGCGTGGCTCGTCACCGCGATGCTGGTGATCCTCATGCTCATCAACTGGGCGGACAAGTCCGTCCTCGGACTGGCGGCGGTGCCGGTCACCAAAGAGTTCGGCCTGAGCAGCACCCAGTACGGGTTCGTCGCCAGCAGCTTCTTCTTCCTGTTCAGTATCGCCTCGGTGCTGGTCGGCCTGCTGGCGCTCCGCATCCGGACCCGGTGGATCCTGCTGGCCATCGGGGTGCTCTGGGCAGTGTTCCAGCTGCCGGTCCTGTTCGGGCTCGGCATCACCGGCTTGCTTGTGAGCCGTATCGGCCTCGGCGCCGCCGAAGGCCCCACGTCCGGGCTTGTTGTGCATACGGCCCACGATTGGTTCCCGCCGCTGCGGCGCGGCCTGCCGACCGCGCTCACCCAGATCGGCGGCGGCATCGGCCTGGCGGCCGCCGCGCCCGTCCTCACCTACCTCATCGTGCACGACGGATGGCGCTCGGCTTTCCTGGCTCTGTCGGCGGTCGGCCTGGCCTGGGCGGTCGTATGGGCGCTCATCTCGCGGGAGGGTCCGTACGCGCCCGCCCGCGCGGCCCGGAAGCGCACGGGCGCGCCCGGAGCCGATGACCGGACCGAACCGCGAGTCGCCATGTGGCGCATTCTGGCCCGGCCCAGCTGGTGGGGCAGCCTCGTCCCGGCCTTCGCCGCGTACTGGGCCCTGTCCCTCATGACCGCCTGGCTGCCCGCGTTCATGGAGAAGGACCTGGGCTTCACCCTCACCGCCACCGGCACCCTGCTGATCATCCCGCCGATGGTCGGGATGGTCTCCCAGCTCGGCTTCACCATGCTCAGCGACCGACTGGTGCGCCGGGGCGCCCGGTCGCGGCGCGCCCGAGGGCTGATGCTGGCCGCCATCAGCCTCGTGTCCGGGGTCTGCGTGATCGCGTTCCCGTTC
This sequence comes from Streptosporangiales bacterium, assembly GCA_009784565.1. GTDB lineage: Bacteria > Actinomycetota > Actinomycetes > Streptosporangiales > Streptosporangiaceae > Trebonia. The sequence continues at coordinate 4,185 of WRBL01000305.1, forward strand.
GCCGGGTCGCGGTGGCTGGTCATCGTGCTGCTCGCGATCGGGCTCGGCGTCTCCAACGCGACCTTCCCGATCGGCCAGCTGGTCGCCGCGGAGATCTCCCCGGCCCGTCGCCGCACCGCGTCGCTCGGGTGGGCGGTGGGCCTGTCCACCTGCGCGGGCCTGATCGCCCCCGCGATCACCGGCTACCTGGTGGGCGCCGCGTCCACGCCCCATGAGGGATACCTGATCGCCTGGACCGTCGCGGGCGCGCTGCTGATCGTCGGGGCGGTCTTCGCCGCGTTCGCCGTCGACCCGGCGCGCGACGCACGGCGGCTCGGCGTCACTCCCGCCGTCCCCGCCTCCTGAACCCCGCACCCGGCAAGGAGCCCGTCATCGTGTACCCCGATCTCGACCCGCTGTTCCACCCCAAGAGGATCGGCATCGCCGGGCTGTCCAGCCGGGAGCAGACCTGGGGCAGGCGAACCCTGTCCAACCTGCGCGACGGCGGCTTCGACGGCGAAATCGTGGCCATCGCCCCCCGCACGGAGACCGACGTGCCGTCCGTGGCGGACCTGGCCGACCTCGACGCCCCGCTGGACCTGCTGCTGGTCGCGCTGCCTGCCGCCGCGGTGCCGCCGCTGCTGGAACGGGCAGCCCGGACCGGAGCGGCCCGGTCCGCCCTGGTGTTCTCCTCCGGATTCCGGGAATCCGGTCCCGACGGCGGACTGCTCGAAGACCAGCTGGCAACTGCCGCGGCCGGACTGCCCGTAGTAGGACCGAACGGCGTCGGGCTCCTGAGCCGGCCAGGCAGTACGGTCGCTACCGTCAGCGCCTACGTCGACCGCAAGGCTCACCCCCCGGCGGGACCGATCGCGATCGTCAGCCAGAGCGGGGCCCTCGGATTCGTGGCCGCCACGCTGCTGGAACGGCACGGCGTCTCGGTCAGCTACTACGTCAGCGCGGGCAACGAGGCATGCCTCGGACTCGGTGAACTCGGCGGCTACCTGATCGAGCGGCCCGACGTGGCCACCCTCGGCCTCTATATCGAGTCGGTCCGCGACGCGGACACGCTGCGGCAGGTCGCGCGGCGCGCCCGCCAGCTTGGCAAGCGCGTCGTGGCACTGAAGGCGGGCGCCACCCCGGCGGGCCAGCGGGCCACGCTCTCGCACACCGCGGCCGTCGCCGGCGACGCGCTGCTGTTCCGCCGGCTCTGCGACGACGAGGGCATCGTGCTGGCGGACTCCGATGAGGCCTTCGCCGACCTGCTGCACGCCGCTGGCCGTCCCGCCACCGCCCCGCCCCGCCCCCGGCTGGCCATCGTCACCATGACCGGCGGCGGGGGCGCGATCCTGGCCGACCGGCTCGCCGCCGTGGGGGCGTCCGTCCCCGCGCTGAGCCAGGCCACCCGCGATCGGATCGCCGGGCTTCAACTCGCCTCCATCGCCTCCGACACCAACCCGGTCGACATCGGTGGCGGGTTCTACCAGGACGCGGACAAACTCCCGGATCTGCTCAAAATCCTGGACTCCGATCCGGACATCGACGGAGTGGTCGGCGTCTTCACCTTCGGCGACCGCTTTCCCGGCTGGTACCGGGATCTGGCCGGGCACCTCGCGGGACTGGGCAAACCCGGCTGGATGGTGTGGGCGGCCGGGCTCCCGGAGCACCGCACCGGCCTGCCGCCGGGCACCGTGTTCGACACCATCGAGAGCTTTGTGCGTGGCCTGCCCGCCGCGATCCAGCCTCCGGACCGTGCTCTCACGGACCTCCAGGCCGCGCCCGACGCCGCCGTGACCGCGCTCGCCGCGCACCGGCGCCACGGGCTCCAGGTGATCACCGAGGCCGACGCCCGGGACATCGTCATCGGGCTCGGGTGCGAGTACGTGCCGACCCTGGTGCTCGAACCCGGCGGTCCGCTCCCGCCCGGTGAGCTTCCCGCCGGCGACCGGTACGTCGTCAAGGCGGACACGGCGGAGGTCACGCACCGCGCGAAGGCAGGCCTGATCCGGCTCGGCGTCCCCGCATCGCAGGTGAACGTCGTCACGGCAGAACTCCGGGCCGTCGCACCGCCCGGGAGCCGGATCGTGATCCAGCCGATGGCCGGGCAGCGGGCGGAACTGGCCGTCGGCGCGGTCCGGGACCCCCAGTACGGGCCCGCCGTGATCGTCGGCGGCGGAGGAACGGACATCGAAGACGAACGGACCGTGCGGTTCGCACTGCTCGCCCCCGCTCATCCGGACACCGTGACCGAGGTCGTGTCCGCCGTGAATGAGCGCTTCGGCCCGCTGGACACCGACGCGCTGGCGTCCCTGGTGGCCAATGCCGCGGCCCTGATCGGACAACGGCCGGAACTGACCGAACTCGACATCAACCCCGTCCTGGTCCGCCCGGACGGGACACTCGTCGCGGTAGACGCGCTGGCCGTGCTGGCCGCGCCGGAGGAGAACACATGACGGCATCACTCACCCCCGACCCGAGGCTGCGGGACCTCCTCGGCATTCAGGTCCCGGTATTCGGGTTCAGTCACGAGCTCGACGTCGTGGCGGCGGTCAGCCAGGCCGGCGGCCTCGGTGTCTGGGGCGCGACCCGTTCCACGCCAGAAGAGATCAAGGAAGGCCTCGCCAGCCTGCGGGAACGGCTCGGGAACGCCCCGTTCGGAGTCGACCTGGTGCTGCCCAAAGGCATGCCGGAGACCAATGACCGCACCTCCATCGAGGACACCCTGCCCGCCGGGCACCGTGCTTTCGTCGAGGGAATCCGGGAACGCTACGCCGTCCCTGACGACGGGCTGCCCGGACTGCGTTCCCGGTTCGTCCGCTCTGCGGAAATCGAGGCCCGCCAGATCCAGGCGGTGCTCGAGTCGGACGCGAACGCCTTCGCGCTCGGCATCGGAAGCCCCCTGGAGGTAGTACAGGCCGCCAAGGACCGGGGCAAGACGGTGATCTCGCTGGTCGGAGCCCCCCGGCACGCCCAGGCAGCGCTACGGCTGGGCGCCGACATCCTGGTGGCACAGGGCTACGACGCCGGCGCGCACACCGGGCCCATCGGCACCTTCTCGCTGGTACCGAAGATCGTCGACCTGGCGGGCGACGTCCCGGTCCTCGCCGCCGGGGGAGTGGCCACCGGCCGGCACATCGCCGCCTCGCTCGCCCTCGGCGCGGCCGGAGTATGGATGGGCAGCGCCTGGCTGGTCACCGAGGAAAACGGAACCGACCCGCTCCTGCTGAAGAAACTGCTGGCCGCGGGCATCGAGGACACCGTGATCTCCCGGGCCGACAGCGGCAAGACCCTGCGCCAGATCCGCACCGCGTGGACCGACGAGTGGAACGCGCCCGGTGCCCCGCAGCCGCTGCCGATGCCCCACCAGGACATCCTGGTCGGCGACCTCCTCGGCGCCATCGACCGCCATCAGGTTGAGCCTCTGATGCACATCCCCGCGGGTCAGTCCATCGGCTACTTCTCCGCTCCGGCCACGGTCAAGGACGTCATCACGTCCTTGACCGCCGAGGCCTGCGAAGTCCTCGGCCGCCTCTCCCCGGAGTCATGAGAGCGAAAGCTCTCGCCGCGGAAAGCGGCGGGAGCTTTGCGGTTCAGATGTCCCGCGGCTTCCGGTCGAGAAAG
>WRBL01000306.1 GCA_009784565.1 Streptosporangiales bacterium
CCCGACGGCGCCCGCCAGCACGCCCCCGGCGACGCCGTCCGCCCCGCCGTCCGGCTCGGCCGGGCAGTTCTCCGGCACCCACGCCTAGTCAGCGTCCCATCGCGGCCCGGGGCGCTCGGCGAATCGCCTGACCAGCGATCTCGTGAGGCTCGCCCCGGGCCGGGTTGTCCGGGGATGCTCCTCGATGCCCCTCGATGCGGGTGTTCCGGACCGCCCGCGCGCTGTACCGTTGGAAGGACAGGCGCACATGCGCGCGGCAGCGTCATCGAAGGTAGGTCATGCACGGCAACTGGAGCGGCCTGATCCTGGCGGTCTTCATCGGCCTGGGAATCGCCTGGGTCTTCAACAAGGGCCGGTCCAAGTGGGGGAAAGCCGCCAACGGCAAGACCCTGGTCGGCACGGCCGTCGCCGTCGCCGTCATCCTGCTCATCATCTACTCCGCCGCGACGGCCCATCACTGAGCCGCTTATTCCTCCTTGGCGACCAGGGGGATCTCGAACCAGACGGCTTTGCCCTCGGGGGTCGGGCGCGATCCCCAGCGGGTAGCGAGCTGCTCGACCAGGTAGAGCCCGCGGCCGCCCTCGTCGGTGTCGGTGGCGCTGCGCAGCCGGGGCAGCCGCAGATCCGGGTCATGCACCTCCACCCACACCGATTCGCCGCCGCGCCGCAGGCGGATCGAGAACTGGCGGGGACGGGTCGCCGGCCCGGCGTGCGCGGGCCCGGACGGCCCCGCGAGCGGCGCGGCCGGCCCTCCGGCGCCCTCGTCGGCGTCGGCAGCGGTGTCGGCAGCGGTGTCGCCGGGAGCCGGCGCGATGACGGACTCCTCGCCGAAGTCGTAGCGGCGCACCGGGCTCGGCGTGATCGAGGCGTGGAGCACCGCGTTGGTCACCACCTCGGAGACCAGCAGGCAGGCGAGTTCCGCCTGGCCGGCGTCCATGTCCCAGGAGGCGAACGTGTCCGACGCCAGGCGGCGCGCCTCGGACACCATGATCGGCTCGGCCGGGTAGGACTTCTCCTCCGAGGCCAGGTCGAACGGCGCCGAGCGGAGCACGAGGATGGCCATGTCGTCGTCGATGTTGCCGGGCACCGCGTGCTCGGCGGCCTGCGCCACCGCGCTGGCCACCCCGGTCTCGGCCGTGCCCAGGCCGGTGGCCGCCATGCGGACCGCGTCGGCCAGCATGTCGGCCGCCTCGGATTCGGTGTAGTGCCCGTCTCCGTCGTCGCGGGAGCGGCGGTCCGTGAGGCCGTCGGTATACATCACCAGGGCCGACCCGGGCGGCAGCAGATGCGTCTGCTCCTTGTACGTCGGCAGGCCCGGGATGCCCTTGCCCCGCACGCCGAGCAGGACGCCCTTGTTGCCGACCTCGAGCGGCCCGACCTTCCCGTCGCAGACCAGCATGGGCGAGGCATGCCCGGCGTTGGCGAACGTCAGGCTCCGGGACCAGGCGTCGTAGATCATGTAGATGCAGCTCACCGTGGGCGGGTCCCCGGTGCGGCCGCGGGGCGCGGTGGACCGGATCCACTCGTCCAGCTTGCGCATGATGTCGGACGGGGCCTGCTCGTCCTGGGCGTAGGCCCGCAGCGTCGCCCGCAGCTGTCCCATGGTGGCCGCGGCCCGGGGGCCCCGGCCCTCCACGTCGCCGATCACCAGGCCGACGCGCCCGGCGGCGAGCGGGATGATGTCGTACCAGTCGCCGCCGACCTGGGTCTGGATGCCCTGTCCCTGGGTCTCCAGCGGCTTGGCGGGCACGTACCGGAAGGCGACCTCGACGCCGTCCAGTTCGGGCGCCGAATGCGGCAGCAGGCTCTCCTGGAACGCGATGGCGGTCTGCCGCTCGGCCTCGAACAGCATCGCGTTGTCGATGGCGACGGCGATCCGGCTGGCGATCGCGCCGATCATGTCGCCGTCGGTCAGGTCGTAGTGCAGGTCCTCCCGGTCGGTCAGCCGGGACAGGGCCAGCGAGATCACGCCGAGCATCTCGCCCCGCGCGTAGAGCGGGGCGGCCAGGACCGACGTCACGCCCGCCAGGTCCGAAGCCGACTGCGATTCCTGCGACGGCGCCGGGTAGTACTCCGCCTGCAGGTCCGGGACGACGATCGTCTCCTGCCGCGCCATCGCCTGCTGCCCGAAGTGGCCGGGCGGGTACTCGATGGCCGAGCCGATCTCAGCCCAGCTTCCCGGCGGCGGTTCCCATCCGCCGACGTGCATCTGAGCCCGCCGGATAAGTTTGTCTCCGCTGAAAAGGTCAATAAAGCAATGGTCAGCGAACTGCGGCACCAGGATCTGAGCGACCTGCCGGAGTGTCGCGTCCAACTCCAGAGAGCCCGACAGGCGCGTGCCGATCCGTTCCAGCAGCCGCAGCCGGTCCTGTTCCCGCTGCGCGTCCCGGCGGCCGGACTCGGTGCACATCAGCACCATGCCGTCGATGTCGCCCGGCGGGTGCCGCAGCGGTACCGCGGTGACCCGGAGGAACACCAGGCTGCCGTCGCCGCGGGTGCCGGTGAACGTGCCTTCCCAGGACAGGCCCCGCAGTACCTGGCGGGACAGGTCGTCGGCCTTCGACAGGTCCCCTTCCGGGATGAACCCGAGGGTGTGCAGCGGCTGTCCCGCGAGCCTCGAGGCGTCGCCGGGCAGGCGCAGCAGTCGCGCGGCGAACTCGTTGACGAACAGGATGTTGCCATGCCGGTCCGCGACGATGACTCCGACTTCGGACTCGCGCAGCACGAGTTCTGCTGGCAGGTATGGGTCGAAGACGCCTTCGTCCCAGCGCGTCATTATCACGCTCCGGTCACTCAACCGATCCCGCGTTACTCCCTGGAAACGAATACATGTGCGGCAACGTCGGCCGGGAGTTCCGTGGCGTCGGCGCCATCCGATTCGCCGCCGCCAGCTGACACCCGGACGCCGCCGCCTTTGACCGCCCCGAGCAACACCTTGCGTCCGGGTTGTATCCCGGCCCGCTTCAGTTTAAGCATCAGGACCAGGTCACTTTGAACATGTTCGGTGATCCGTGTCACTACGGCGCTGGCCGGACCCGTGGTTTCACTGGCCGCGTCGAGCATCGGCTCGTCGGGTTTTCCGTGGGCGGAGGGGTCGCCGGCGGCGTCCATCAGCTCGGCCAGGCCGGGGATGGGATTGCCGTGCGGGCAGGCTTCCGGGTGCTCGAGCAGGTCGAAAAGGCGGCGTTCGACGCTCTCGGAGATCACGTGCTCCCAGCGGCAGGCCTCGATGTGGACCTCTTCCCAGGGAAGCCGGATCACGGAGACCAGCAGGCACTCGGCGAGCCGGTGCTTGCGCATGACCCTGGTCGCCAGTTCCCGCCCCGTGTCGGTAAGCGTGAGATGCCGGTCGCCCTCGGCCACGTGCAGCAGCCCGTCCCGCTCCATCCGGGCCACCGTCTGGCTGACCGTAGGCCCGGACTGCGACAGTCGCTCGGCGATGCGGGCGCGCAGCGGGGAAATGCCCTCTTCTTCAAGCTCGAACACCGTGCGGAGGTACATCTCCGTCGTGTCGATAAGCCCATGCGCAGTCACTGAACCATCCTCCTAGAGCGATGCTATGTGACGGCGGGAAAAGTCACACTCACGGCGACAGCCGTTCGATGCTCCACCCGTCCGCCTCCCGCCGGTAGCGGAGGCGGTCGTGGAGGCGGCTGGGGCGCGACTCCCAGAATTCTACGGTCTCCGGCACGATCAGGTACCCGCCCCAGAAGTCCGGCATCGGCACCTCGGTTCCCTCGGGCCAGCGCCGTTCGAGCTCGGCGGCCCGCCCGTCGAGTTCCTCCCGCGAGGACAGCACCGTGGACTGCCGGGACGCCCAGGCCCCGATCTGGGAGCCGCGGGGCCGGGAGTGGTAGTAGGGCTCGCTCTCCTCCTTGGTCAGGGGCTGGACGGCGCCCTCCACCGTCACCTGCCGCCCGAGCGCGTACCAGGGGAAGAGCGCGCAGCACCGCGGGTCCGCCGCCAGGTCCCGTCCTTTGCGGGAGGTGCGGTTGGTGTAGAAGGTGAAGCCGTCCGCGCCGTAGGACTTCAGCAGCACGGTCCGCGCGTGCGGCCGTTCCCCGGTCGTCGAGAGCACCATCGCGTTCGGCTGGGGCAGCGCCGCCTCCGCCTCGCCGAACCACTTGGCGAACTGGGCCATCGGATTCGCGTCGAGCATGTCTGGGTCCACGGGAAGTAGGGTAGCGAGCGTGACCAGCATTGTTATCCCGGACAGTCTCAAGCCCGCGGACGGGCGGTTCGGCAGCGGGCCGACCAAGGTCCGCCCGGAGCAGGCCGCGGCCCTCGCGGCGGCCCCTGAGCTCGGCACCTCGCACCGGCAGGCGCCGGTGCGGGAGATCGTGCGCCGGATCCGGTCCGGACTGGCTGACCTCTTTCACCTGCCGAACGGATTTGAGGTTGTCCTCTCGAACGGCGGCACCACCGCCTTCTGGGACGCCGCGGCGTTCGGGCTGATCCGGGACCGGTCCCAGCACCTGTCCTTCGGCGAGTTCTCCTCCAAGTTCGCGACGGTCACCGCCCGCGCCCCCTGGCTGAAGGACCCCTCGGTCATCGAATCCGAGCCGGGCACGCATCCGCTGCCGCGGGCCGAGGCGGACGTGGACGCGTACTGCCTGACCCACAACGAGACGTCGACCGGCGTGTGCATGCCCGTGAAGCGCCCGGACGGGGCCGGCGAGGGTTCCCTGGTCCTGGTCGACGCGACCAGCGCGGCCGGGGCGCTGTCCGTGGACCCGGCGGAATTCGACGCCTACTACTTCGCCCCGCAGAAGGTTTTCGGGGCCGACGGCGGGCTGTGGCTGGCGCTGCTGTCCCCGGCGGCGGTGGCGCGGATCGACGAGATCGCGGCGGGCGGCCGGTACATCCCGGAGTTCCTGTCCCTGAAGACGGCGGCGGAGAACTCCCGCAAGGACCAGACCTACAACACCCCCGCTATTTCGAGCCTGGTCCTGCTGGCCGGGCAGGTCGACTGGATGCTCGGCAACGGCGGGCTGGAATGGGCCCGGGCCACGTCGGGCCGCTCCGCGGAGATCCTGTACGGCTGGGCCGGGAAATCGCCGTACGCGACGCCGTTCGTGCGCGACGCGGCGATGCGGTCGCCGGTGGTGGGCACGATCGACTTTTCCGACGAGGTCAGTGCCGACGGGATCGACGCGGTGCTGCGGGAGAACGGGATCGTGGACACCAACTCCTACCGCAAGCTCGGCCGCAACCAGCTGCGGGTCGGGATGTTCCCGGCGGTCGACCCGGCCGACGTCGAGGCCCTCACCGCCTGCATCGACTACGTGGCCGAGCGCCTGGTGTTAGCGCACGACCGCGCCGATAATCACGGCCAGCACCAGCACCGCCAGCACCGTGGGCAGCACCCAGCCCGGAAGCCTGTTCATGGGAAAAGAGTATGAGACTCTTCGTCGCGCTCGTGCCGCCCCCAGCCGCCCTCGACGCCCTGGACGCGGCCTGTGCCCCGTTCCGCGCTCAACGGGACGATCTGCGGTGGACTGGCCGCGAGGCGTGGCACGTGACGCTGGCGTTCCTCGGCGACGTGAGCGACCGGTCGCTGGCCCGGCTGGAGCCGCGCCTGGAGCGCGGCGCGCGGCGGCACGCGGCGTTCGGGCTGTCGCTGGAGGGCGCCGGGGCCTTCCCGGGCCCCCAGCGGGCCCGCGTGGTGTGGGGCGGAGTCTCGGGCGACCGCAAGGCCCTCGGGGACCTGGCGGCCACGGTCACGGCCGGGGCACGCCGCGCTGGGGCGCTGCCGCCGGACGCGGGCCGTAAGTACCACCCGCATCTCACCCTGGCGAGATCCCGCGAGGCGACTGATGTCCGGCCGCTCGTGGAGAGTCTGTCCGGCTTCCGGAGCGCCCCCTGGAAAGCCGGGGAGATCCTTCTCATCCGCAGCCGTCTCCAGGGAAACCCCCGCTACGAGACCCTCGGCTCCTGGCCTCTCAGCTCTGGCTGAGCTTTTCCAGGATGGGGGCGGCCGCGGCGAGGGCGGCCAGTTCCTCTTCGCTCAGCTCCTGCAGGCGCTGGGCGAGCCAGGCCTCCCGTCGCCGCCGGACGCGGTTGACCAGGGCCCGGCCGTCCGCGGTCACGGTGAGGATGACCTGCCGGCGGTCGGTGGGGTGCGGAGCCCGCTGGACCAGGTTCCGCTCCTCCAGGACGGCGATCACGCGCGTCATGGACGGAGGCTGCACCTTCTCATGCTCAGCTAGCTCGCCCGGGGACATCGCCTCGTGGCGGTCGAGAGCCGCGAGCGCGGCAAGCTGGATGTCGGACAGCGCCATCTCGGTGTCGCCGAGCCCGAGGCGCTCCACGCGCAGGCGCCGGGCGAGGCGAGTGATGGAAATCCGCATCGTGGTCGCCAGTCCGGCGTCGTGGGTCGTTGCTGCCTGCGGCATCTACTAAGTAGACCACGGGCGGGCGCCTTTCATAAGGCAGTACCGGGGAAGACAGGCCTGTCAGTACCGCCAGATACGATTACGGGTGATCACGCGGGAGGTGAAGTGAGCGAAGACCGTCCGGCCCGGCCCGGAACTGACGCGCACTCGCCCGTGAGGCCGGATGTCTCTGACCAGCGTGTATCATCCCGTGGCCCGGGGCGCGTCCCGCCTCCGCCTCCGAAGGAGGCCGATGACCGGGTCGTGACCGCCGCTATCACCGCGGCATGGGCGATCGCGCTCGTGGCCGTGGGCGTGGCCTCCGTGACCGGAATACTGCCCCCGGACACCCGGTGGTGGCTGTGGACGTGCGCGGCCGGCCTGTGCATGGGGCTGTTCGGCCTCTGGTACGTGCCGAGGCTCAAGAACAGCCGGGCCCGGGCCGCGGCCCGGCGGTCCCTGCCGCCGGGCCAGGCCTCCGGTCAGTTTTCGGCCGAGCCGTCCAGTGAGTCCCGGGACAGCGGCTCGAAAACGGTCTCCTCGACCGAGACCCCGGGCAGTTCGACCAGGTCGTAGCCGAACTCGTCGATCACCGGGGTGGCGGCCTGCGTCGGCGACGGGGTGCCCGTCGCCTCCGAATGCGCGCCGCAGCCGTGATCGGCCGCGACCACGCGTCCGTCGTCCGGCGCGTACGAGTTCCCGCACGCGCCGAAGACACGGCCCAGCGCGCCGCTGAGCGGCACGAAGAAGCCGCAGTTGACGCAGGGGGCGGGGGCGGCATGGGCCAGGGCGGCCCGGGGCCCGTGATCTCCGTCGTACCAGCGCTGCGCGGTGTCGTCCCGGCCGAAGGAGGACAGCACGCGGGCCCGCCCGCGGACCGGAAGCTCCGATGGCTCGCCCGGCCCTCCCTCGGTGAGGTTCGCGGCGTCGGTGCGCGGGTCGAACCAGTCGGCCACCGCGTCGTCCCCCTCGGTGACGACGAGCGGCACGAGCCTCTCGTCGTCGACGCTGGCGGGCAGCAGGTCGCCGATCCCGACGTCGCCCGGCCGCAGCCGGTCCTGCCACGGCACCCATTCCGGGGCCAGCAGGGCGTCCGGCCCGGGGACGAGCACGCTCTCGTCCACGGTCACGGCTTTCGCCCGGGGCGCGCGCGCCACCGTGACGGCCCATCGCCATCCGGTGTAGGCCGGCTCCAGGCATTCAAACAAATGGGTGACGACGCGATCGCTTACGGCCTCGATGCCAAGATGTGCCCCGACGACGTCCGTGCTGACACCGGGTTCACCGGTCAGCGACGTACGTGCCAGGTCAACAGCCTCGGCGCAGGCCTGGTCAGGGTCCTTCACCTTGGTTCGGGTCGTGCTCACGGCAATCAATTCTCGCTCCTCAGGCGGAGCACC
>WRBL01000307.1 GCA_009784565.1 Streptosporangiales bacterium
CCTGGCGTTATCTTTCGCATCATCAGCCCCATTGGCTGTCCCGTTATCCCAGGAATCCCTCTTCTCGTGCCACGAGAATTCGTAGTGCGGCGGGCTCCTGTAACGTTTTAAACAAGCGGCACTTCGCATTTCCGATATTGACCGTCACGGCTGAAACGGTGTGTGCGCAGTTGAACGATGAAGTTCAGTCCGGGCTGGTCGGACGGGCCGGGGAACGGGAAACGATCGCCAAGGCGCTGGACAGCGCGCGGCGGGGTTTCAGCGCGACCCTCGTAATACGGGGCGAGGCGGGAATCGGGAAGACCGCCCTGCTCGAGGACGCGGCCGGGACCGCGCGGGATTTCCGGGTGCTCCGCGTCACCGGAATCGAATCGGAAATGGAACTCAGCTACGCGGGAATCCACCAGCTCGCGGAGACCCTGCTGCCGGAGATCTCGCACCTGCCGGGACCGCAGCGGACTTCCCTCCAGGCGGCTTTCGGGCTGGCCGACGGGCCCGTTCCGGACCGGTTCCTGGTCGGGCTGGCCGTACTGACCCTGCTCACGAGCGCGGCGGCCAACGAGCCCGGGGTCCTGTGCCTGGTCGATGACGCCCAGTGGCTCGACCGGGCCTCGGCGGACGTGCTCGCCTTCGTCGCGCGGCGGTCGCACGCGGACCGGATCGCGTTCCTGTTCGCCGTCCGGGAGGGCGCGGGCTACCAGGCCCCGTGGGAGGGCCTGGACACGGTCACGGTGCGGGGCCTGTCTCCGGACGCGGCCCGTCAGATGATGACCGGCCTGGTCAGCGGGGTCATCGATCCAGTGGTCGGGGAGCAGATCGCACGGCACGCGGCGGGGAATCCCCTCGCCCTGTCCGAGATGACCCGGGAGCTGACCACTCAGCAGCTGGCGGGCACCACGCTGCTTCCCCATCCGCTGCCGCTGACCGCCGACGTGCGGGAGCGGTACTGGCGCCAGGTGTCGGCCCTGCCAGCGGACCAGCGGGAGCTCCTGCTGATCGCCGCCGCCGAGCCGTCCGGGGACCCCGACCTGTTCGAGCGGGCCGCCGCGCACCTGGGGCTTGATCCGGGGCCCGCCCTGTCGGGGCAGGCCGGCCAGCTGATCGACGTCACTGACCGGATCGCCTTCCGCCATCCGCTGATCCGTTCCGCCGTCTACACCCGGTCGCCGTATCCGGCCCGCCGGCGCGTCCACGCCGCTCTCGCCGCCGTCAGTGACCCGGAGCGGGACGCCGACCGGATCGCCTGGCACCGGGCTTCGGGGACCCGGGAACCGGACGAGGACATCGCGATGCTCCTGGAGAGTTCGGCTCGCCGGGCGCGGCGGCGCGGCGGGCTCGCCGCCAGTGCCGCGTTCTGGCGGCGCGCCGCCGAACTGACTCCTTCGGAGGACCGGCGGGCCCGGCGGATGCTCCGCGCCGCCGAGACCGAGTTCGCCTCCGGGCACGCGGCCCAGGCCCTGGCCCTGCTGGATCAGGCCGCTCCCCGCATGCGGGATCCTCTCGGGCGGGCGAGGGCGCTGCGACTGCGGGGGGCGATCCAGACCGCGCTCGGCGACGGGTACCAGGCTCCCGACACCCTGCTGCGCGCGGCCCGGGCGCTGGCCCCTCTCGATGCTTCCGCGTCCCGGGAAACGCTGATGGAGGGCATGTTCGCCGCCATCTACGCCGGCGGCCGGGCGGTTCCCGACACGCTCGCCGCCATCCACGCCGCGGCTCCGGCCGAGGCCCCCGGCCCGGCGAGCATCCCGGACCTGATGCTGGCCGGCTTCTCTTCGATGCAGACCTATGACGTCCCGGCCGCGGCGGGGTTCCTGCGCCGCGTCCTGAACGCGCTCACGGCCGATGACGTGCCGGAGGACCAGGGGCTGCGCTGGTACGGATACGGGCTCCTGTGCGCCACCGAGCTGCTCGACTTCGATTCATGCCATTTGCTGGCCGACCGCTGGGTCCGGCTGTGCCGGGACCGGGGCGCGCTGACGATGCTCCCGCTCGCGCTGGACTACCTGGGCATGGTGCAGGCCTACGCGGGCCAGCTCAGCCCGGCCGAGGCATCGAACTCCGAGGGACGGGAGATTCTGGCGGCCACGGGCACTCCCGACCGGCTCGGGGTCCGGATGGTGGAGATTCTCGTCCCGGCCTGGCGCGGTGACGCGGACGCCGCCGAGGAGGCGGCCGCGGCGATGGCCCGCGAGTGCGTCGAACGCGGGCAGGGAGGCGGCGTTCTGCTCCCGAACGCGGCGCTGGCCATCCTGCGCATCGGCCGGGGCGACTACGAGGCCGCGCTCAGCCACGCCCGGGTGCTGCTGGAGGACGGCGGCCCCTACGTCGGCGGAGTCGCGCTGCACGACGCGGTGGAAGCCGCGGTGCACTGCGGCGACCGGAAGACGGCGGAGGAAGCCCTGGCCCTGCTCGCGGCCCGGGCCGAGGCCGATCGCTCCTCGACGGCGCTGGGAATGCTCGCCCGCTGCCGGGCGCTGGTCGCCAGCGCCGCCGGGGAGGCCGCGGACTGCGCGGGGCTGTTCGCCGAGTCGATCGGGCATTTCGGCAACAGCAGCCCGGTGCGGGTCGCCGACCGGGCTCGCAGTCAGCTCCTGTACGGAGAGTGGCTGCGCCGCCGGCGCCAGCGGCGGGAGGCCGTCCATGAGCTGAGGGCCGCCCGGTCCGCCTTCGAGGCTGTCGGCGCGAAGGCGTTCGCGGAACGGGCCCGGGCCGAGCTGGCCGCCGCCGGCGTCCCGGAACAGGCCGCGCCGGCCCGGGAGCCGGCCGTCACCGCGGCCGCCCGGCTCACCGAGCGCGAATCGCAGATCGCCCGGCTCGTGGCCGACGGCTCGACCAACGCCGAGGTCGGCGCTCAGCTGTTCATCAGCGCCAGCACCGTCGACTACCACCTGCGGCACGTTTACCAGAAGCTCGACGTGAGCTCCCGGACCATGCTCGCGGCCCGGTTCCGGGACCAGCTCCGGGAGGCTTAGATCGCGGCGAGCACGTCCTGGAGTATCCGCGGGGTCTCGGCCGGCGGCCGGGCCGCGGCGGCGATCTGGTCCAGGACCCGGAGGTAGCCGTCGACGGCCTCGGTGTCGTCCAGGTATTCGGCGCTGCTGAGCTGCTCCAGGTACACGACCTCGCGGGCGTCCGGGCCGGGCAGGCGCAGGATGATGAAGGGTCCGCCCAGGGCGGCGTGCCCGCCGACGTCGAAGGGCAGGATCTGCAGGGTCACGGCCGGGTGCGCGGCCATGTCGATGAGGTGCCGCACCTGCTCGCGCATGGTGTCCGGACCGCCGATAAGGCGCCGCAGCGCGCCTTCGTCGATGACCGCCTGCAGGCGCGGCGGATGTGCCCGGCGGAGGATGTCCTGGCGGGCGATCCGGGCCCGGGCCCGGCGGGTTACGGCGTCTTCGCTGGACGCGTCGCCGAACCCGATCTGCGCCTTCGCGTAATTCTCCGTCTGAAGGAGCCCTGGTATGGCCTGGACCTCGAAGTCCGCGATGAATTCGGCTGACAATTCAAGACCGAAATAGGGCTCGACCCAGCCCGGAAGGACTCCGGAGTAGGAGTGCCACCAGCCTTCCGGTCCCCTGTCGCGCGCCCCCGGATCCATATTCTCGTTCATCTAATTGTTCCCCGTGTCATAACTGTCATGCCCCCGCATGACTGATGGGAACGTAGCACGCACTTGCGTAACGCAACAACCGGAACATATGAATACATGGACCTCTTCCCTTCACGGCGAAATGCAAATGCACGTGCATTCACAGTGTTCTAACTGGTCGGCGCGTTACGGCATGCTCGCAGAACGGCCGTGAAAAATTCTCTCGCGGAGGAGGGGTCAGGAGCCGCCGGCCGCGGCGGGCCAGAGGGTGACAGCGGACGGCGGGATCACCAGCCGGCACGCGTCCCCCCGGGCGGCGTCGCCCGCCTCCGCCTGCCGGACGCGCAGCGACGGCCCTCCTGGCAGGCGGACGTCGATGACGGCGGATGTCCCGAGATCGGCGGCGTCGATGATCTCGGCCGGGTACTCCCCGCCGGGACTGATGACGATCTGATCCGGCCGGACCGACCACAGCACGGCCGTCCCGGGGAGCAGGTCGCTGGTGTCGGCCCGCAGTTCCGCCTGGCCGGCGGCGAGCACGCCCGGCGCCGTGACCGTGCCCTCGCACAGGTTCGGGACCCCCAGCAGCCGCGCCACCTCCGGGGACGCGGGCCGCCGGTACACCTCCGCCCGCGGCCCGGCCTGCAGCAGCCGGCCGTCGGAAATGACCAGGATCTCGTCGGCGAGCAATGCCGCTTCCTCCGGGTCGTGGGTGACCAGGATCGTGGAGAGCCCGGCGTCGAGCTGCAGCCTCCGCAGCTCGCGGCGGAGCTCATCGCGGACGGGGGCGTCGAGCGCGGAGAACGGCTCGTCGAGCAGGACGAGGCGGGGCCGGTGGGCAAGCGCCCGGGCCAGGCTGACTCGCTGCCGCTGCCCGCCTGACAGCTGCCCGGGCAGCCGCGCCGCCAGGTCCGACAGACGCAGCGTGCGCAGCCACCAGGCGGCCAGCCCGGGGTCGGCCTCGGTGGCGAAGAGTACCTGCCGCCAGACGGCGCGGCCGGGGAAGAGGGCGCTGTGCTGCGGGACGTAGCCGGTCCGGCGGGCCTCGGCGGGCATCCGGGACACGTCGTCGCTGTCGTAGCGGACAGTTCCCGCGCCCGGGCCGAGCAGCCCGGCCAGGGCCCGGAGCGCGACCGATTTCCCGGCGCCGGACGGGCCAAGGATCGCGATCCGGTGGCTAGCGGCCTCGTGCGCCAGCTGCAGCCGGAACCCGCCGACCTTCACGTCCAGGTCGAACGCGACCATGGTCGGCGGCGCCGTCCGCGGTTCCACCGGATCGGGCACGCTGACGTCCCGACGGAGCCGGACCGGCCACCGGACCGAGGATCCCAGCAGCACGATAACGGCCAGGGCGAGCGCCAGGGCGGTGGGGGCCTGGGTCGTCGGGATGCCGGCCGCCGAGAACTGGACGTAGGTGAAGACGGGCAGCGTGAAGGGATGGTAGGCCAGCAGGACCGTCGCACCGTACTCGCCGAGCGCCCGCAGCCAGGTCAGCATCGCGCCGGCCCGGATGCCGGGCGCGGCGATCCGGAGGCTCACCCGGAAGAACCGGGCCAGCGGCCGGTGCCCGAGGCTGGCTGCGAGGTCATCGAACGCCGGGTCGATCGCGCCGAACGCGGACCGGGCGGCGATGATCAGGAACGGCGAGGCGACGAACGTCTGCGCGATCACCACCCCGGTCACCGAGTCGGTGAGATTGTCCCCGAAGAACTCCCCGAGCGGCGTGTACGGTCCCACCAGGTAGATCAGCACCACGCCGCTCATCACCGGCGGCAGGGCCAGCGGGAGCTGCACGAGCACGCCGACCACGGACGCGACCGGTCCCCGGGACCGGGCCAGCCAGCTGGCCAGGGGGATGCCGAACACCGCGATGATGGCGGTGCTGATCGTCGCGGCCTCAGCGGAGACCCCGAACGCGGACCACAGCCCGGGCGCCGAGAAGCCCCGGTCTCCCGGCTCCGCCAGCCGATACAGGAACGCGCCGACCGGGAAGACCAGGTAGACGGCGAGCAGCCCGCCCATCCAGGTGAGCGGGCTGCGGTACGCCACGAAACGCACGAAGAATTACTTCTTCAGCACGGAGCTCAGGCTTGAGGGAACACCGGACCCGCTGACCTTCGGCGGGGAGGTGAGGTCGAAGCCGTCCTTCTTGAGGGTGGCCTGCCCGGCGCTGCCCAGCAGGTAGGACACGAACTTCTCCGCCGCGGCCTCGTGCGGCGCCTGGTTCAGCACCGAGATCGTATAGGTGGCCTTGAGGTCCTCACCGGTCACGGGCACGGTGGCGATCTTACCCGCCGTGGCCTCCGCGGTGTAGAAGAAGCCCGCGTCGAGCTGGCCCGACTGGAGCCGGCCGACCAGGGTCTCCTCGGGGAAGACGTCGGCGGTGTTCGCCGCGAGCTTCTTCAGCGCCGGCAGTTTCTGCTTGGACGCGGTGTCGGTCAGCGCCTCGGCGGCGAGCTCGCCCTTCGGGTCGGTCGCCGGGTCGGTGAAGCCGAGCCGGAAGCCCGGCTGCGTCACCACGTCGTACCACGGCTTGGACTTCAGCTGGCTGGCGAACTTGCTCTTGGGGTTGTAGCCGATGACCAGCTTCGAGCTCGCGAAGGTGGCGTACCACTTCACCCAGTCGCCGTTGGCCGCGCCTTCCAGCTTCTTGTTGACCTTCGGGCTGGCGCTGATGAAGACGTCGCCGGGATGCACCTTGCCCTTGATCTGGGTGGCCAGGTCCTTCGAGCCGCCCGAGATCCCGTTCACCGAGTAGCCGTCTGCCTTCTGGAAGGCGGGGCCGACCTGATTCTGCATCATGTCGACCAGGGATCCCGCGTACAGGACGTCCACCGGGCCGCTGCCCTGCGCGGAGCCCGATGAGGAGGGCGATGAGGAGGACGAGCAGCCGGCCGACAGCGCGGCGAGCAGGCTAAGGCCAGCCACCCCGGCGTAGAGCCTCGATTTTCCCATATCCGAGAAAACCTTCCAGTAGTCACGATGAGACCTGTGAAGCATAGAACGCCAGCTTTCGCATCTGCAACGCACACAGGCCCGGCAAAGATCACATGCGGCGGCAAACCAGCCCCGCCGCCGCGGGTTCGTTTCCGGCGGGAACCCTCGCGGCGCCCGGCGGCCGCGCCTTGGACCCGCCCACAACCCCGCGATCCCCCTGATTGTGCGCGGCCACAATGACCCAGGTCACCGGACGGGCGGATGATGGCTCGCAAACTGATCTTTTCCATCCGGGAGGATGTCGCCATGAAGACGCGCGCGGCGGTACTGAGGGGACTCGGCAAGACCTTCGAGATCACCGAGCTTGAGCTCGACCAGCCGAAGAACGAGGAGGTCCTGGTCCGGTTCGTCGCCTCCGGACTCTGCCATTCCGACGACCACTTGCGCACCGGCGACATCCCCGCCCGGCTCCCGATCGTCGGCGGCCACGAGGGCGCGGGTGTCGTCGAGGAGGTCGGGCCTGGGGTCACGCGACTCAAGCCTGGCGACCACGTGGTCGCGTCCTTCCTCCCGGTCTGCGGGCACTGCCGGTTCTGCGCCCAGGGCAAGACGAACCTGTGCGACCTGGGCATGTACCTGGTCGACAACTGCCTGCCGGACGGCACGTTCCGGTTCCATTCCGGCGGCGAGGACATCGGCCAGATGTGCCTGCTGGGGACGTTCTCCCAGTACTCGGTGGTCTCGCAGGGCTCGGTCGTGAAGATCGATGACGACATCCCGCTCGAGGTCGCCGCCCTGGTCGGCTGCGGCGTGCCCACCGGCTTCGGCACCGCGGTGAAGGCGGGCGAGGTGCGCCCCGGCGACACGACGATCGTCTACGGCATCGGCGGCGTCGGCGTCAACGCCCTGCAGGGCGCCGCGTACGCGGGCTCCCGCTACGTGATCGCCGTTGACCCGGTCGCGTCCAAGCACGAGATCGCCAAGCAGTTCGGCGCCACCCACGCCGTCGGCACGGCGGAAGAGGCCCACGAACTGGCCCAGGAACTGACCCGGGGCGTCGGCGCCGACCAGGCGCTCATCACCATGGGCGTGGCCTCGGAGGAGGTCGTGTCCGCGGCGTTCGCCGCGATCCGCAAGGCGGGCACGGTGGTCCTCACCTCGATCGGCACCCCGGGCAAGAACACGGTCTCCGTTCCCGGCTTCGAGCTGACCCTGTTC
>WRBL01000308.1 GCA_009784565.1 Streptosporangiales bacterium
ACGACTACGCGCTGCTGTGCGCGCACACGCATCCCGATACCACGCCGGAGATGCTCAACCTGATCACCGACTGGTACGTCTGGGTCTTCTACTTCGACGACCACTTTCTCGAACTGTTCAAGCGGACGCGTGACACCGGCCGGGCCCGGGCCTACCTGGAGGCGCTGCCCGCGTTCATGCCGGTCGACGGCCCGCCCGCCCAGGCTTCGTCGAACCCGGTCGAAGCGGGGCTGGCCGACCTGTGGCGTCGCACCACTCCGGCGCGGTCCCGCCAGTGGCGGGACCGGTTCGCCCGGAGCACGCGCAACCTGCTCGACGAATCACTGTGGGAACTCGCCAACATCAGCACGGGGCGGGTCGCCGACCCGGTCGAGTACATCGAGATGCGCCGCAAGGTGGGCGGGGCGCCGTGGTCGGCCTGCCTGGTCGAGCACGCCTGCGACGCCGAGGTCCCCGCCGTCATCGCCGCGACCCGGCCGATGACGGTGCTGCGGGACACCTTCGCCGACGCCATCCACCTGCGCAACGACCTGTTCTCCTACGATCGCGAGGTTCACGAGGAGGGAGAGCTGTCCAACGGCGTCCTGGTCCTCGAGCGCTTCTTCGGCTGCGAGCCCCAGCGGGCCGCGGATCTCGTGAACGACCTGCTGACGTCCCGGCTGCAGCAGTTCGAGCACACCGCCCTCACCGAGGTCCCCGTCGTCTGCGTCGAGCGCGGCCTGGATCAGGACGCCTGGCTGGCCGTCGCCCGGTACGTCAAGGGGCTGCAGGACTGGCAGTCCGGCGGGCACGAGTGGCACCTGCGGTCCAGCCGCTACGCCGCGTCACGCGGTGCCGCCAGCGGCGGCGCCGGGCCCGGGAGCGACGGCACGGCGGTCCTCGGCGGCCCCACCGGACTGGGAACCCAGGGCGCTCGCGTCGCGGCCTCGGTGGCGGCGACCGGGCCGCGGCGGCTGCGGAGCTTCAGTCATGTTCCGTTCCAGCCGGCCGGCCACCTTGAGCGCCCGGCCCTGACGATGCCCTTCCCGCTCGCCCTCAGCCCGCATCTCGGCGCCGCGCGCGAGAACATCGTGCGCTGGTCCGCCAGGACGGGCATCCTCGGCGAGGGCGTGTGGGACGAGCGCAAGCTGCGGGCGTTCGACCTGCCGCTCTGCGCCGCCGGCATCCACCCCGACGCGACCGCTGACCAGCTCGACCTCACTTCGGCGTGGCTGACCTGGGGCACCTACGGAGACGACTACTATCCGGCCGTCTTCGGCCTTCGCGGCGACATCGCCGGCGCGAAGGCCTGCAACGCGAGGCTCGAGGCGTTCATGCCCCTGGTCCTCGCGGCCATGCCGGCGCCGGTCACGGCGCTGGAACGGGGCCTGGCCGACTTGTGGGTCCGCACCGCGGGGCTGATGGAGGCGGGGGATCGCGGCGTCGCCCGCCGCTGCGTCACGGACATGACAGACAGCTGGATCTGGGAACTGGCCAACCAGAAGCAGAACCGTATCCCCGATCCGGTTGACTACATCGAGATGCGCCGGATGACGTTCGGGTCCGACCTCACGATGAGCCTGGCCCGGCTGGCCGGCCCGGCCCTGCCCGCGGATGTAGCGGGCTCGCGCCCGTTCGAGGCGATGGAGCACGCCGCGGCCGACTACGCCTGCCTGCTGAACGACGTGTTCTCCTACCAGAAGGAGATTGAGTTCGAGGGCGAGATCCATAACTGCGTGCTGGTGGTCCAGAACTTCCTGGACTGCGGCGCCGCGGAGGCCATGAGGGTCACCGGTGAGCTCATGGAAGCGCGGATGAGGCGGTTCCAGCATGCCGTCACGGCGGAGCTCCCGGCGCTGCTCGACACCCTCGGGGCGAGCGCCGGGGCGCGGGAGGCGGCCTACGGCCACGCCCGCCGCCTGGAGAACTGGCTGTCCGGGATCCTCCACTGGCACGAGGGCTGTCACCGGTACGCCGGGGCCGACCTCGTCGCCAATACCCGCCCGGCGGAGCCGCCGGAGCCGGGTCGCCTGACCGGCCTGGGCACCTCCGCCGCCCGCCTGGCCCCCTCAGGCGTTCCATGACGGCCTGGCGAGACGGCCGAGCGGGCCGGGCATCACCGGGAGGCTTGTCGCGATCCCGGAAATCTGGCCGGGCAGGATCGCGCGGCGGGCCGGGCCCCACCCGGTCACCGTGTCCGTGAGGGTGAATGACCCGGGCCCTGGTGCCGGGGGCTGCCCGGCCGGGCGGGGGAGGGACCAGAGCAGGTCCGCGGTCCCGGTGAGGGACGCCCGGATCCGGGTCGCGACCGACGCGGTGTGCCGCCGGGCCAGGGCCCGTCCGACGGCCGCCGCCAGGAGGTAGCCGGTGGCGTGGTCGAGGGCCTGCACGGGGAGTGGCACCGGTGTGCCGTCGAGATCCGGCGCGCCCGCCGCCGCGATGCCGCAGCTCAGCTGGACCAGGCTGTCGAAGCCCCGCCGGTCGCGCCAGGGCCCGTGCCAGCCGTAGGCGTTGAGTGATGCGTGAATGAGCGCGGGATTCAGCGTCGCCAGCGTGTCATTGTCATAGCCGAGCCGGTCCAGGGCGCCGGCTCGCAGGCCGGTGACCAGCACGTCGGCCTCGCGGATGAGTTCCCCGAAGACGGCCCGGCTGTCCGGATCAGTGAGGTCGAGGGCCGCGGTCCGCTTCCCGGCGGTGGTCTCGGGCAGCAGCGCGGGGACTTCGGCGAACCCGGGCGGGTCGATTCGGAGGACGTCGGCACCGTAGGCGGCCAGAAACCGTGTGGCCATCGGCCCGGCGATGACCCGGGTCAGATCCAGGACCCGGATTCCCCCGAACGGATCCTTGGCTCCTGCCCTCAGCCCGGCTCCAGCGTCGCCGGGCGCCGGGTGCTCGCTGATCTCCAGGACCGGGGCCCGGACGCTGGCGGAACCCGGTGCGGAAGCCAGCCACGCGGCACGGTCCCGCATCACGGCCGCGCACCCGCCCGCCTCGACGACCGCCGTCTCCAGGCCGGCGGCCTTCCAGGCACGCGCGGCGGCGCGCACCGAGTCCCGGTCCGTCGCCCCGAGGACATGTTCCACGGCCGCCCGGTGGTAGGCGTAGTTCGTGTGCAGCCGGATCCAGCCGTCCGCCGTCCGGTAGTTCCCCGCGACCGGATCCCAGACATCCGGCAGCGTCCAGCCCACGGGGGTAAACAGTCTCTCGGCGGCGAAGGCGCCGCACGCGTCACGGCTGTTGACCGACACCGCCCGCGGAGGCGACTGGGTGCGGACGGAGTGGAATTCTGCCGCCGCGAGGGTCGCGGCCGCCACCGACGCCGACGCCAGCCCGGTCACGTCGAAGGCCGACGGCAGCACGTGCCGCGGCCCGCTGACCGACAGCGTTCCCGGAAGGCCGCCGCCGGACTCCGGCTGACGCGCGGCGCCCGCCAGTTGCCACACCTGCCTGGTGAGCGGCTCGAGACTGTTGTCCATGCCCCGATTCTCCGGGTCGGCCAGCAGCCTGATCAACGTTGATTACAGTCAACTGGCCGCGATGGTTACATCTGCCGGAGCCAGGCTTCCAGGCCGCCGGCGGTGATGGGGAGGGCTCCGGACAGGACGTCGGAGCCGGAGGACGTCACCAGGAGGTCGTCCTCGATGCGGACGCCGATGCCGCGCAGTTCCTCCGGCACGGTGAGGTCGTGGGCGTGGAAGTACAGGCCCGGCTCCACGGTCAGCACCATGCCCGGCGCCAGCGGGCCGTCCTGGTAGGCGTCGCGAGGGACCTTCGCGCAGTCATGCACGTCCAGGCCCAGGTGATGGCCGACGCCGCAGACGATGTACCGGCGGTGCTGCTGGCCGGAATCCGACAGGGCCTCGTCGACCGATACCGGCAGGATCCCCCAGTCATCCAGCCCCTGGGCCAGGACCTCCATGCAGGCGTGGTGGAAGTCGAAGAACGGGCGTCCCGGCGCGACCGCGGCCAGCCCGGCCCGGTGGGATTTCTCCACCAGGTCATGCACCTTCCGCTGCGCGTCGCTGAACGCCCCCGACGCTGGCAGTGTCCGGGTCACGTCCGCGGTGTAGAGGGAGTTCGCCTCGACGCCCATGTCCATCAGGACCAGCTCCCCGTCCCGGACCGGGCCGTCGGTGCGGACCCAGTGCAGGGTGGGTGCGTGCTTCCCGCTGCCCACGATGGAGGCATAGCCGGGGCCGTTGCCGTGAGTGCGGGCGTGCCGGTCGAACGTGCCCTGCAGCCAGCGCTCCCCGCCGCCGCCCACGGCGGCTCCCAGTTCCCGGGCCGTGGCGGCGAATCCCGTCACCGTGTGATCGATCGCGGAGCGCAGCTGCCCGATCTCCCACTCGTCTTTCACCAGGCGCAGCCGGGACAGGGCCTCGCCCAGCTGAGGGTCGGGGGCCTTCCCGGACAGGACGGAGGACGTGGTGACGGCCCCGGCCAGCGAAGACCCGTTCGGGTCGATGTCACCGGTGAAGTCCGGCAGGGGCCGCACCTCGATGCCGAGCGCGGCCGACCAGTCGCCCAGGCCGGGCGCCGAGCCGACCCACAGCTCGCCGTGCGCGGGGTCGGCGAAGAATCCCCGCTCGCCCGGGTAGGCGGGCGGCGGCAGGTAGAGCACCGCCGAGTCGCCGTCGATGACCACGATCGCGTCCTCGACGCCGGTGCAGCCGGTCAGCCAGGCGAACCCGCTGTCCGGGCGGAAGTCGTAGTACGTGTCGTTGGCCCGGACCGGGGCCTGGCCCGCGGCGACGACGAGCTTGCGGCCGGGGAACTCCCGGGCCAGGAGCCTGCGGTGGGCGGCGGCGGCCTCCGCCGCGCCCGCGACCACGGGCGGCGTCCGGTCGGGAACGTCCCACCCCTTGCCCATGTACTCGACGAACGAACTGATCTCGCCAAGGCGCGGAGGCCGGGAAAGGGAAGTCATGTCCCCATTATCCTTCAGTCGCCGCGAGAAGTCGCCGTGCGGCCAGGGCCTCCGCGGCGTCCTCGCAGGTCATGCCGTCACGATCGGCCGCGCCGAGAATCTCGGCGACCGTCCCCTCGATAGCCGTGACGCGCGCTTCCGCGGCGGAGGCCGTCTCGCCGTGCAGTTCCCGGCTCAGCGCGTGGATGACGCCGCCGGCGCTGGCCACGTAGTCGGGCACCCAGGTGATCCCGTTGTCCCGGAGAAGCCCGGCGACGTCGGGGGAGGCCAGCTGGTTGTTGGCGGGGCCGACGACGGCCTGGCAGCGCAGCGCGGGGACCAGATCGCGCGTGAGGACGCCGCCGAGAGCCGCCGGGACGAGAATGTCGGCTTCGGCGGTGAGGATCTGCCCGGGAGCGGCCCAGTCCGCTCCGAGCTCGGCGGCCAGGTTCTTCTTCGCCGGGTCGATGTCGCTGACGGACAGGCGGGCTCCGGCCCCGGCCAGCCGGCGGGCCAGGTGGCCGCCGACGCTGCCCAGGCCCGAGATGGCGACTCGCCGGCCAGCGAATGACGGTGAGCCGAAACGGTGCGCGCACACGGCCCGGAGCGCGGCGACCACCCCGTCGGCGGTGTGCGGCGAGGAGTCGCCGCTGCCGCCGTGGGACGGCGGGCGGCAGCACACGTGCGCGGTGCGCTCGCCGATGGTCACCATGTCGGCGGGGGAGGTGCCGACGTCGGGGCCAATGGCGTACCGGCCGCCCAGGGCCTCGACGGCGTCGCCCACGTCGTGGAGAACGTCCGTTCGCGACGCGGTGTCGCCGGCCGCGCCCGGCGGGAGGGCCACCACGGTCTTGCCGCCTCCGTTGGGCAGCCCCGCGATGGCGCACTTGCGGGTCATGGCGGCCGACAGCCGCAGCGCGTCCTCGAGGCCGTCGCGCCAGTCGTCGTACCGCCAGAGCCGGCAGCCCCCGGCCGCGGGCCCGGGACGGGTGGAATGCACGGCGACGATGACGGGCAGTCCCGAGCGGGCCCCGGTCCGGATGATGACTTCCTCGTGTTCCTGGCTCACGGGCCGACGCTAACCGTTTGAACGACTCTGGCCCAGGTCAGCCGGCCGAACGGACGGAATCAGTGCGATGATCCCGTCCATGGACGAACTTGATGCGGAGATCATCCGGCTTCTGCAGTCAGATGCGCGGCTGTCCAACCGGGAACTGGCCCGCCGGATCGGCGTCGCGCCGTCGACGTGCCTGGAACGGGTCCGGGCGCTGACCCGCCGCGGCGTGATCCGCGGCTACCACGCCGACATCGACCTCAAGGCCCTGAACCGGGGCGTCCAGGCCCTGATCTCGGTGCAGGTCCGGCCGCTGCGCCGGTCGGTGATCGAGGCGTTCAAGGACTCGGTTGGCGCGCTGCCCGAGGTGATGACGGTGTTCGTGCTGGCCGGCGGGGACGACTTCCTGCTGCACGTGGCCGTGCCCGACCTCGACCACCTGCACGGCTTCCTGCTGGACCGGCTGAGCAAACGGGGAGAGATCGTCGGGTTCCGGACCTCGGTCATCTACCAGCGGGCCCATCACCCGGTCCTCGAACGGCTGTGACTGGCTGGTAACGTTGCTCCGCCGCTTTTTTGCTGAGAGGAACGGGACATGCCGAACGATCGCGTCACCATCGGAGTCGCGAACTCCGTCGCCGATGTCCGGCTGAACCGTCCGGACAAGCTGAACGCCATCGACCCGGCCATGTTCACCGCGCTCAGCGAGGCCGCCTCGGAACTCGCCGACCGCAAGGACGTCCGGGCCGTCGTGCTGTCGGGGAGCGGCCGCGCGTTCTGCGCCGGGCTGGACCTGGGATCGATGGGCAGCGACGGGATCCCCGCCGACATCACCAAGCGCACCCACGGAGTCTCCAACCTGTTCCAGCACGCCGTGTGGGGCTGGCGCGAGCTGCCCATGCCGGTGATCGCCGCGGTCCACGGCGTCGCGTTCGGCGGCGGGCTCCAGATAGCCCTCGCCGCCGACATCCGGATCGTCGCGCCGGACGCGCGGCTGTCGGTGATGGAGGCCCGCTGGGGCCTGGTCCCGGACATGGCCGGCTTCGCCCTGCTGCGCGACCTGGTCCGCGATGACGTCGCCCGCGAGCTCACCTACACCGCCCGCAAGGTCCCGGCGCCCGAGGCCGTGGAACTGGGGCTGGCCACGCGGGTGGCCGACGACCCGCACGCGGCCGCGAGGGAACTCGCCGCGCAGATCGCGGCGGGCAGCCCCCGGGCGGTGCGCGCGGCCAAGCGGCTGTTCGCGGTCTCCCGCGACGCCGGCGCCGACCGGATCCTGCTGGAGGAGTCCAGGGAGCAGCAGGAACTGCTGCACGGCCCGGACGTGGCCGAGATCCTCACCGCCCAGTTCGAGCAGCGCGACCCCAAGTTCACGGACTGACGGCCGGTTCCTCGTCATGGCGGGGCCGCGCGTGGCCCTTGATGATGAAGGACACGGAGAACGCGATGACGCACACCGTCTCCAGGATGAGGAAGACGCGGTCGTCGTTGTAGAAGGGCTGGGCGAACGCGCTGAGTACCGGCATCGCGATCAGTGCGAGCCAGATCAGCGCCCCCAGCACCCGGTAGGAGGCCACGCGCCACGGCGCGTCCCGCGGCTGGTCGGCGTAGGGGAAGATCAGCAGGGAGATCGCGCCCAGGAGGACGAACAGGGTTCCCGCGGCGCTCAGGTGGACGGTGGCCAGCGTGGCCTGCTCCGGCGTGGGATGGGCCGGCCGGCAGTGGAACAGCGCGGTGAGGATGGCGGCGATCCCCGCGAGCGTCGTGATGACGCCGTCCCAGGCCCAGGCCCGGATCCG
>WRBL01000309.1 GCA_009784565.1 Streptosporangiales bacterium
CCGGCCACGGCCACCAGAACTCGACGGCGTCGAACCCGGCTTCCTTCGCCGCCGCCGGGCGCTCGAGCAAGGGATATTCGGTAAATAGCAAAGAGCAGTTGGCGAGGTACTTCATGGAATTACTCCCACGAGGGAATGGTGATCCGAAGGAATGGCAAAGCCGTGTAACGTAGCCATTCCAGAGCTCAGGGAAATGCGGGTCAGTCCCGCACTACGGAGGCCTCGATCAGGCCGTAGGGGCGGTCCGCCGCGTGGAATACCTCGCCGTTGTTCTCGATGCCGAAAGGCGACAGGTCGACGAGGTTGTGGTGGCTGTTCGGCGCGGCGAAACTGATCTCGGCGACCTGCTCGCAGGTCTCCAGGACCGCCCGGCCCATGAGATACAGGCTTTCCTGCAGTGCCCGGCTGTAGCGCGTCGCGAACGCCTCGAGCAGGGTGGCCTGCACGGTGTCGTACGCCTTGTTCCAGTCGACGCCGGAGGCGCCGCCGTACCGCCAGCGGGCGACCAGCGAGGTCGCGAGGATCCGGTCGTCGGTCTCCGGGAGGGTGGTGTACCGGTCCTTGAGGAAGCCCTTGAATTCCGAGCCGGTCGACTTGAGCAGGGCCAGGTCCTTCAGCCCCGCGACCACCTTCACCGTCCGGTCCGCGCCGCGGCCGGAGACGGTGACGACGGCGGTCCGCACCGGCCCGCCGCGGCGGGTGAAGGCGTGGTCATGCCCGGCGCCGCCGACTTCGATCCGGTCCCAGGCGTACTGCTCGATCCTGACCTGGGCGCTGGCGGCCTTCGGCGACGCGGCGAGGAAACGCGTCCCGAGCGCGATCGCGTAATCTTCCGGAGAGGCGACGCCGCGAGACTTGGCGTAGGCGAACGCGGTGTTCTTCTGCGTATCAGTCGGCAGGACACCGGATTGGTCGCCGGCGGTGTGCGCGGCGGAGAAGTCGCCCCGCAGCGACGTGGAGACATTCAGGTCCACGATGTCGTGCCGGGCCGTGTCGCGGTAGATCCGCACCACGCGGGTCTCCGCCTTGCCGTACTGATTCGCACCGAGAGAGATGCCCATAACGCGGGCGCTCCTTGCGGTCCATCGGCTTGTTCTTCCCGCTTTCTGGGGAGCGGGAACTCACTGCCGAATCGCTAGGACTATAACCATAAGTCCGCGAAGTCGTCAACGCCCGGGACGGGCCAGGCCGGTAATTCCCTCCCGGTCGAGTCCGGTCAGGCCCTGAATTTCGTCATCATCGGCCGCGCCGCAATGCAGCGACCGCAGCAGGAAATCGGCCAGGGCCCGGGCGGTGGCGGGCTCGTCCAGGATGGCCGAGTCACCGCCTCCGGTATAGGCGCGCAGCCGGGCCGCGGCCGGTTCCAGGCCGCGCCGGTAGAACGCGAACGTCGCCGCGTAGCGGGTGGGCAGCTGGGCCGGGTGCAGGTCCCATCCCTGGTAGTAGCCCCGTTCCAGGGACCGCCGCACCAGGTCCAGGTGGAGTTCCCATCCTTCGCGCACCTGGTCTCCGACGGGCAGCACGTTGGTCGACCCGTCGGACAGCCGGACGCCGGTGCCCGCGGCGGCCGCCTGCATGACCAGCTTGGCGTGGTCGGCCGCCGGATGCGCCATGGACTGGTACTCGGCCGCGATCCCGCAGAACGCGGAGTAGTCATACGTGCCGTAGTGCAGCGCGGTGCACCGCCCGCCGACCGCGTGGATCATGCGCGCGACCAGGGCCGTCCCGTCGGGGCCGAGGATCGATTGCGGCGTCTCGACCTGGATCTCGAAGCCGAGGCGGGCCAGCCCCAGCTTCGCCTCGACGTGCTCGCAGGCGTACACCATGGCCTCAACCTGCGCGACGCTGGTGACCTTGGGCAGCGTGATCACTCCCGGCTGCCCTCCCTCCCCGGCCAGCGTTCCCAGGAACAGCCCCAGCGTGCGCACGCCGCGGGCCCGGGTGGGCGCCTCGAAACTCTTGATCCGGATCCCGTGGAACGGCGGCGCGGCCCCCTCCCGCTGGTCGCGGGCGAGCGCGTCCGCGGCGGCCCGCACGTCCGCGTCTTCCGCGTCGTCCGGGTGCGGCCCGTACCCGTCCTCGAAGTCGATCCGCAGGTCCTCGACCGGTTCGGCTCGCAGCTTGCCCCGGACCCGCTCCACGATGCCGTCGTCCCCGACGAGTTCGGCGAACAGGTCCTCATGGGAGTCCAGTGCGTGCAGGGCCCGGTCGCCCCAGTCCGGGCAGAGGCCGGCCGTGTAGCGGTCGGCGGGGACGTACACGGTATGCACCGGCTGCCGGGCGGCCCGCTCCCCCGGATAGCGCACCGCGAGGGCCGCGTCGTCCGCCGCCAGCCGCTCGTCCAGTTCGGCCGTGAGGTTCTCCAGGTCGATATCCACCCCACGATCAAACCATTAATCGGTTCACAGGTCGCGGAGAGTCTCGCGGGCGGCTTCGGCGAGGCGGACGCCGTCGTCACCGCGTTTGACGGCCTGCTCGCGGTATCCGTCGTCGGCCATGTCCCCGTGCAGGTAGCGGGCGCGGACGCCGGCCCCGATGCAGGCGCCGCGCCAGCGGTTGAACGCGATCCAGTACGGCAGATCGGAGACGTCGCGGCCGGACAGGAACGCGTAGCGGTCGATGATCTCGGCGCGGGACGGGAAACCGGGAGCCGTGCTGGGACCGGGAGTAGCCGGCGGCACCTCGTCTCCCGGGTCTTCCCAGGTCGCGGCCAGCCAGCCGAGGTCGGCCAGGGGGTCGCCGGTGGTGGCGAGCTCCCAGTCGAAGACCGCCCGCACGGTGCCGTCCGGGCCGAAGGCCAGGTTCCCGGGCCGGAAGTCGCCGTGGACGACGCCGGTGCCCTGCCCGGGGGCGTGACGGACCAGCAGGTCGTGGACCTCGTCCATGAGAGCGAGGTCCTTGGCGCCGCTGGCGTGGACCTGGGCGTGCCAGCGGCGAAGCTGGCGCTGGGCGTAGCCGGTGCGGCGCACCATGTCCCCGAGGCCGGTCGCGGCCGGATCGAGGGCATGGAGCGCGACGAGGACGCGGACGGCCTGCTCCCCCGCCGCCGCCCGCGCCTCCGGCGCCAGGGCGAGGCCCGCGTCGGCGTCGGTCAGCACCCGGCCGTCGACGAAGCCCATGACGTAGAACTCGGCGCCCGTCACGCCCGTGTCGTCGCAGTAGGCCAGCGGCGGCGCCACCGGCACCGGGGTCTGGGCCATCGCCGAGATGAAGCGCCACTCGCGGCTCATGTCGTGCGCGGTGGCCAGGACCCCGCCGGTGGGCGGGCGGCGCAGGGCGTACTCCTTCCCGGCCGCGTCGGTGAGCCGGTAGGTGAGGTTCGACCTGCCGCCCGCGATCAGCGTGTACTCGACCGGCGGGACCAGCCCGCCGACGTTGCCGGCGAGCCAGGAGGTGACCTTCGGCGCGTCCAGGCCGGCCAGTTCCGTCATCGGGCGCCGACCTCCGACTTGACCGCGGTGCGCAGGTCGCGTTTGAGGATCTTCCCGGTGGCGGTGCGGGGCAGCGGCTCGGTCCGGACGACCACGTGCGCCGGGACCTTGAACGCCGCCAGCCGGCCGGCGACGTGTCGCCGGACCTCCTCGGCGGTCAGGTCCGGGTCGCCGACGATGACCGCGACCGCTTCCTCGCCGAGCGCGGGATCCGGGATCCCGACGACGGCGGCGTCCTCGATCCCGGGATGGTCGAACAGGACGGCCTCGACCTCGGCGCAGTAGATGTTCTCGCCGCCCCGGATGATCACGTCCTTCAGCCGGTCCACCACGTAGACCCAGCCGTCGTCGACGCGGCCCAGGTCACCGGTGCGGAACCAGCCGTCGGTGAACGCGGCGGCGGTCGCCTCGGGCTTGTTCCAGTAGCCGCGGACGATGTTCGGGCCGTAGAACCACAGTTCCCCGACCTCGCCGCCGGGAACATCCCGGCCGGTGCCCGGATCCACGACCCGGACGTCCGCGCCCGGGACCGGGCGGCCGACGCTGTCCGGGCGGGCCACGTAGTCGGCGCCGCTGTTGCCGACAACGGCCGAGGTGGTCTCGGTGAGGCCGTAGCCGTTGCTCGGCGCGACCGGCACGTCGAACGTGCCGTCCCCGATGCGGGTGACGAGCTCGGGCGGGATCGGGGCCCCTCCCATCGCGATGCCGAGCACCGACTTGTAGGCGGCCGGATGGGAGGCGGCGTCCGCCACCAGCTGGCGGAGAACCGAGGGAACGCCCGAGACGCTGGTGATCCGTTCGGTGGAAATGATGTCCCGGGCCTCTTCCAGGTCCCACTTGTACTGGGTGACCAGCCGGGCCCCGCTCAGCGGGACGAAGCCGAGACTGGTGAGGCCCGCGATGTGGAAGAGGGGGAAGGTGCACAGGGCGCTGGGCTGCGGGGCGGCCGGGTCGGGTTCCGGGGGCTCTCCGCCGTTCGCGATCGCGGCCCCCGCGTAGGCGCTGACCGCGGTGTTGAACAGGTTCGTGACGTGGTTGCGGTGCGTGCCGACGGCCCCTTTGGGGCGGCCGGTGGTGCCGGAGGTATACATGATCGTCGCGTCGTCGTCG
Source organism: Streptosporangiales bacterium (assembly GCA_009784565.1). Lineage (GTDB taxonomy): Bacteria > Actinomycetota > Actinomycetes > Streptosporangiales > Streptosporangiaceae > Trebonia. The sequence goes on from WRBL01000309.1 coordinate 4,542, forward strand.
GGAGCCACGTCCGCGTCCGGCGGGGTCGCGTCCGGGTCCAGGGAGGCCACGAGCTTCTCCCACTGGCCGTTGCCGCGGACCTCGATGAGGGCGGCGTCGCCGAGGTGCGGGGCGATGAGCCTGGCCCGTTCGGCGTCGGCGATGACCAGGCGCGGAGTCGCGTCCCCGAGGGCGTAGGCGAGCTCGTCGCTGGTCCACCAGGCGTTGAGCGGGACCATGACCAGCCCCAGCAGCTGCCCGGCCCAGAACACCGGAGTCCACTCGGGGTAGTTGCGCATCGCGATGGCGACCCGGTCGCCCTTGACCAGGCCGTAGTCGTCGGCGAGGCGGCGGGCCAGGCCGGCGATGATCCGGGCCTGCTCGGCGTAGGTCCAGCGTTCGTCGCGGTAGGCGAGGAACGGCCGGTCGCCCCACCCGCCGAGCGACAGCGCGATGTCCCGCAATGTCCCCGGCGCGTGGGCGTAGACCCGCATCGGCAGGCCCCGGACCATGTGCTCGCCGGTCTCGAACGGCTGGCCGGGCGCGGTGAAACGCTCGACGAGCGCGGCCCGGGATGGAATCGTCATCGGCGCGGCAGCTCCCTTGCTGATCAGTACCGCAGTCAACATAAGCCCCATCCCGCCCGGCGAGTCAACTCTTGTTCTGCAGGGCGACGCGCCTATTCGGCGTGGTGCACCTCGGCTCGGCGGTAGACGGGGGTCGGGATGCCTTCCATGCGCGCCTTGAGCTGCAGGGCGAGGTAGTGGGAGTAGTAGCGCGACAGGGCGAGGTTGCCGCCGTGGAACCACAGGCCCTCCTGGGCCGTCGGCTTCCACATGTTGCGCAGCTCGCCCTCCCACGGCCCCGGGTCCTTGGTCGTGCCCGAGCCGAGTCCCCAGACCTTCCCGACCCGGTCGGCCATTTCCTGGCCGATGATGCCGGCCGCCAGCTGGTTCATGGAACCGTAGCCGGTCGCGTAGACGACGAGGTCGGCGGCCAGACGGGCGCCGTCGCCGAGGACGACCTCGTGCTCGGTCAGCTCGGCCACCTGCCCCTTGGCCAGTTTGACGTCGCCGCTCGCGACGAGCTCGGAGGCGCCGACGTCGATGTAGTAGCCGGAGCCGCGGCGGAGGTACTTGAGAAACAGGCCCGAGCCGTCCTCGCCGAAGTCGACGTCGAAGCCGGCCTGTTCCAGCCGGCGGTAAAACCCGGCGTCGCGCTCGGCGATGGCCTCGTAGATCGGGATCTGGAACGTGTGCAGGATCCGGAAGGGCAGCGAGGCGAAGATCGTGTCGGCCTTGAACGTGGTCACGCCCGCCGCCACGGCGCGCTCGGAGTACAGGTCGCCGAGTCCGAGATCCATCAGCGAGTCGGACCGCACGACGTGGGTGGAGCTGCGCTGCACCATGGTGACGTCGGCGCCGGCCTCCCACAGCGCGGCGCAGATGTCGTGCGCGGAGTTGTTCGACCCGACCACCACGGCCTTCTTGCCCTTGTACTTGTCGGGTCCCGGGTGGGCCGAGGAGTGATGCTGTTCGCCGCGGAATTTCTCGCGGCCGGGGAACTCCGGGACGCTGGGCAGGCCGGAGGCTCCCAGCGCCAGCACGAGCTGCCGGGGCCGGAGGGTGACCTTCTCGCCGTCCCGGTCGACGACGACGGCCCATCCGTCGCCTTCCCGGACGGCCGACTCGCAGACCGTCGAGCCCCAGTAGTTGAGCTCCATGACCTTCGCGTACATCTCGAGCCAGTCGCCGATCTTGTCCTTCGGCGAGAACACCGGCCAGTTCGCCGGGAACGGGAGGTAGGGCAGGTGGTCGTACCAGACCGGGTCGTGCAGCGCGAGGGACTTGTAGCGCTTGCGCCAGGAGTCGCCCGGCCGCTCGTTGCGCTCGACGATGAGCGCCGGGACCCCGAGCTGGCGCAGCCGCGCGCCGAGCGCGATGCCGCCCTGCCCGCCGCCGACGATCAGCACCTCGGGCTGCACGGTGTAGCCGAGCTGAGTGGCCTCCCGCGCCCGGGCCTCGGCCCACGTGACCCGCTCGCGGAACGCGCCGTGGCGCACGCCCTTGGGCCGCCGGCCGCCGGCCGGCTCCTCGTGCCCCTTCAGCTCCTCCAGCGTCGTGAGCAGCGTGAACGCCTTGCCGTCGACCAGGCGCAGCAATCCGCTGCCGCGCCCGTCCCTGGTCTCGAAGGCGAGCCAGGCGGTGATGACGCCGTCGGCCTCCTCGGGTTCCCCGGTGATCCGGAAATCGCCGGGATCGGTATCGTCCAGCGTGGCCCGCAGCAGGTCCGCGACCCCCGCGGGGCCCTCCACGGTGGTGATGTTCCAGGTGAACGAGACGATGTCGCGCCAGTAGCTCTCGGCGGCGAACAGCGCCGACGCCGCGTCGGCGTCGCGGGCCGCGAGGGCCGCCTGGAACCCGGCCAGCCACTCGTGGGCGGCGCTCAACTTCTGCTCAACGGGCTGGATCACTCGTGGCCTCCTCGCCATCAGCCGTCACTGCCACCAGCGTAGATTCCGGTCCGGCGGCGGTCCAGAGAGGCCCTGCGCGGCCCGCCTCCTCACTTGCCTTCCCAGCGGGGAGCGCGCTTCTCGACGAAGGCGCGGACTCCCTCTTCGCGGTCTTCGCTCAGGTAGGGGTTGGGGCCGACGTTGAGGCGCAGCGCCGTGGGGACGGGGAGGTCCCAGCCCTTGGTCGACATCTCCTTATAGCGGCGCAGGGTCAGCGGCGCGTTGGCGACGATGGACCGGACGAACGTCTCGGCCGTCTTCTCCAGCTCGGCGTAGGGCACGACCTGGTTCACCAGGCCCAGTTCCAGGGCGCGCCGGGCACTGATCGGCTCGCCCGTGTACAGCATCTCCAGGGCCAGGGGGCGCGGGAGCAGCCGGGGCAGCATCACGCTGCCGAAGTTCGCGCCCATCCCGCGCTTGGCCTCGGGCAAGCCGAGCGTGGCGTGATCGGCGGCGATGCGGAGGTCCGCCGCGAGCGCAAGCTCGAACCCGCCCGCCAGGGCGGGCCCGTTCAGGACGGCGATCGTGGGCTTGTAGAGCTCGAGCAGCGCCTCGTGGAAGTTCCGTTCGGGGCCCGACATCGGCACCCGGATCTGCTTGCCCTGCCGCGCCACCTCGTTCAGTTCCTTCAGGTCCGCGCCCGCGCAGAACGCGCGATCCCCGGTTCCGGTGAGGACGACCGCCCACACGCCGGGGTCG
>WRBL01000310.1 GCA_009784565.1 Streptosporangiales bacterium
CGCGGCGCTGGACCCGGACCTGGCTACCTCGCCGTCGACGGACAGGGTCACCGGCAGGCCGGAGATGGCGGGCGCGGTCGCCGGGGTGACCAGGTGCCAGGGGCCGATGCCGTAGCCGGCCGCGGACGCGTTGTCGGCGACCACGTCGGGCAGCGTGAACTGGTAGTTCTCGAACCGGGAGTCCAGGACCTCGTAGCCGACCGCGACCGCGTCCACGGCGTCCGCCGCGTCGTCCGCGGATTCCGCGCGGCGCGCGAGGCGGAAGACGATCTCCGGTTCGACCTTGGGATGGATGAGGCCGGAGATGTCGTAGGGGTCGGACTGGGTGGCACCGGGGACGCCGGGGACGGCGTAGGACGTGACGGGGATCTCCATCGCGTCGGTGAGGATGCCCCAGATGACGTCGTTCACGCCCATCTGGGCCATCTTCGCCTTGCTGGTGAAGCCCATCTTGACGCCGACCACGCGCTCGCCCCGGGCCGATCTCCGGTCGATGCCCAGGCGCTGGACCCGGTACCCGCCCTCCAGGTCGAGCGGATGGGAGTCGGTGAGCTTCCCGACCGCCGTCCGGGTGCTCTCGGCCCGCTCGAGAATGTCGGCGAGTCCGGTCTCGCTGCTATTGGCGTCCATGCCACCCGATCCTAACTTCGCGGCATAGAAATAGACTGATAAGGAGGGGCTCCCGGGGCAGAGGCGGTAGGCATGAGCGAGCAGCCGGCGGGCGGCGCCAAGGCGCCGTCGGTGCTGTGGAAGGCGTTTGACGTGCTCGGCGCGTTCAGCCACCGGCGACGCGTGCTCAGCCTGGCCGAGGTCGCCCGCTACAGCGGGCTCCCGAAATCCACCGCCCACCGCGTGCTGGCCATGCTCGTCGAGGTCGGGGCCGTGGAGCAGGTACCCGACGGCTACCAGGTCGGGCTGAAGATGTTCTCCCTCGGCGTGCTGCCGCCCGAGGCCGCGCTGCGCGAGGCGGCCCTGCCGCACCTGGAGGAACTGCACCGCCAGACGGGGCAGACCCTGCACCTGGCCATCCTGCGGGACTCCGACGTCGTCTACCTGGAGAAGCTCCTGCCCCGGGGGCGCAGCGTGATGATGCCGTCGGTGATCGGCGACCGGATGCCCGCCACCTGCACCGGGGTCGGCAAGGTGCTCCTCGCGTTCTCGCCCGAGGAGGTACGGGAGACGGCGCTGGCCGGGCCCCTCCCCCGCCGGACCGCCCGGTCCCTGGGAAGCCTGGACGACGTGCGGCGCGAACTGACGTCCATCACGGGGCGCGGCTACGCGCTCGACCAGGAGGAGGCCGCCCCCGGCGTCTCCTGCGTGGCCGTCCCGGTCCTGGGCGGCGACGGGTGCGCCGTCGCGGCGATCTCGGTCTCCTACCCGGCCGCCTCCGCCTCCGGCAATCCCCGGTCCCTGATCGCGCCCCTGCGCGAGACCGCCGCCGCGATCGCGAAATCCCTGGTCATCCGCCGCTCTCTCGCCGGCTGACCTCGCCCGGGGAAAGTACCGTTCCGGCGGCCGGGACGGCCGATTGCGGGTATGTACCTTCGTCAGTGAGACTTGGCCAGCGACACTAACGAGAGGATCCCCATGGACGCGGATTCGGTGGAGAAGGCCGCTAGTACGCTGCTCGGCGCCTATGCCACGCGCACCCCGGTACCGCCGCTCACGGCGACGTACAGCGACATTTCGATTGACGACGCCTATGCGATCCAGCGCATCCAGACGGACGCGTGGGTCAAGAACGGCGCGGTCATCAAGGGCCACAAGGTAGGCCTGACCTCGGCCGCGATGCAGAAGCAGATGGGCGTGGACACGCCGGACTTCGGCGTCCTGACCGACAGCATGTTCTTCCCGGAGGGCGAGACCGCGGACATCACGCGGTTCCTGCAGCCGCGGGCCGAGCCGGAAATCGGGTTCGTGCTGGGCAAGCCCCTGTCCGGCCCGGGCGTCACCGTGGCCGAGGCGGTGGCCGCCATCGACTTCGTGCTGCCGGCCCTGGAACTCATCGACTCCCGCATCGCGGACTGGAAGATCACGCTTCCCGACACCATCGCCGACAACGCCTCCAGCGGCGGCCTGGTGCTCGGCTCGCGCCCGGTGAAGCCGGCCGACATCGACCTGTCGCTCACCGGCTGCCTGGTCCACCGCAACGGCCGGCTGATCGACACCGGCGCGGGCGGCGCCGTTCTCGGCGGCTCCCCGGTCAGCGCCCTGGTGTGGCTGGCCAACGTGCTCGGCGAGCGCGGCGTGTCCCTGGAGGCGGGGCACGTGATCCTGCCCGGCTCGGTCACCGCCGCCTTCCCGGTAAATCCGGGCGACACCATCAGCGCCACCTTCGACCGGATCGGCTCTGTCAGCATCACCTTCTCAGGTCAGGAGGGCCAGTGAGCAAGCTCACCGCCGCCATCGTCGGGCCGGGCAACATCGGCACCGACCTGCTGGTCAAGCTGCTGCGCAGCGACCTCATCGACGTCCACTCCATGATCGGCGTCGTCAAGGAGTCCGACGGGCTCACCCGCGCCCGGGACATGGGGATCCCCGCCTCCCACGAGGGCGTCGACTGGCTGCTGAAGCAGGACACCCTTCCCGACCTGGTCTTCGAGGCCACGTCCGCGAAGGCCCACCTGGCCAACGCGCCCAAGTACAAGGAAGCCGGGATCACGGCGATCGACCTGACGCCGGCCTCCATCGGGCCGTTCGTGTGCCCGGCCGTGAACCTGGACCAGCTGGTCGAGGCACCCAACCTCAACATGATCACCTGCGGCGGCCAGGCCACCATCCCGATGGTGCATGCCGTCTCCTCGGTCGTCCCCGTGGACTACGCGGAAATCGTCGCGTCGATCGCTTCCAAGTCGGCCGGGCCCGGCACCCGCGCCAACATCGATGAGTTCACCGAGACCACCTCGCACGCCATCGAGAAGGTCGGCGGCGCCCAGCGGGGCAAGGCGGTCATCATCCTGAACCCGGTCGACCCGCCGATGATCATGCGGGACACGGTGTTCTGCTCGATCCCGGCCGACGCCGACAAGGACGCGATCACCGCGTCCGTCCACAAGCGCGCGGCCGAAGTCCAGGAGTACGTGCCCGGCTACACGCTGCGGGTCGAGCCGCAGTTCGACGAGCCGCGCGACATCTGGAACGGGATGGCCCGCGTCGCCATCTTCCTCGAGGTCCGCGGCAACGGCGACTACCTGCCGCCGTGGGCCGGCAACCTGGACATCATGACCGCTGCCGCCGCCCGCACCGGTGAGCAGCTCGCCCTGAAGAGGGGGAACTAGGAATGACCGCAGCTGCTTTCAACCCGTCCGCTGAGAGCCCGGCCAAGATCCGGGTCACCGACTCCACCCTCCGGGACGGCAGCCACGCGATGGCGCACCGGTTCACCGAGGAGCAGGTGCGGGGCGTCGTCCACGGCCTGGACAGCGCCGGCGTGGAGGTCATCGAGGTGACCCATGGCGACGGCCTGGGCGGCTCGTCCTTCAACTACGGATTCTCCGCCGTGGACGACGTCAAGCTGGTCTCCGCCGCCGTCGACGAGGCCACGAGCGCCAAGATCGCGGTTCTGCTCCTGCCCGGTCTCGGAACCGTCACCGACCTGCGCATGGCCCGCGACGCCGGCGCTTCGGTCGCGCGCATCGCGACGCACTGCACCGAGGCGGACGTCTCCCTGCAGCACTTCCAGGCCGCCCGGGACATGGGCATGGAGACCGTCGGCTTCCTGATGCTGGCGCACCGGATCGGCCCCGACGAGCTGGCCAGGCAGGCCCGCATCATGGTCGACGGCGGCGCTCAGTGCGTCTACGTCGTGGACTCGGCCGGCGCCCTGGTCCTCGGCGACGCCCAGGCCCGCGTGGCGGCGCTGGTCAAGGAGGTGGGCGCCGAGGCGCAGGTCGGCTTCCACGGCCACCAGAACCTGTCGCTCGGCATCGCCAACTCGGTGCTCGCGGCCCAGCAGGGCGCGCTGCAGATCGACGGCGCGCTGTGCGCCCTCGGCGCCGGGGCCGGCAACTCCCCGACCGAGGTGCTGGTCGCCACGTTCGAGCGGCTGGGCATCCCGACCGGCGTCGACGTGCAGGGCGCGATGGCGGCGGCCGAGGACGTGGTGAAGCCTTTCCTGACGCGGCTGCCGTTCGCGGACCGGGGCGCGATCACGCAGGGCTACGCGGGCGTGTACTCCAGCTTCCTGCTCCACGCCGAGCGGGCCGCGGAGCGCTACGACGTCCCGGCGCACGAGATCCTGCAGAAGGTCGGCGAGGCCGGCTACGTCGGCGGCCAGGAGGACATGATCATCGACGTCGCCCTCCAGCTGGCCAAGGAGAAGGAGAAGGCCGCGGGCTGATTACCTCCCGAACGGATCGAGGCTCCTGTCCACGTGGGCGGGAGCCTCGGCCCGTTCCGGTCAGGGCTTTCGCCCGACCGCGCCCCAGACGGTGATGCCGCCCTCGTGTTCCCGGTCTCCCGGGTCCGGGCGCCAGTCCCGGACCCGGGAGACCCCGGGCTCGACCAGGGAGAGTCCGTCGAAGAACCGCCTGACCTCGGCATCGTCGCGAACGCGAAAGGGCTGGCTGCTCACTTCCCGGGTGAGTTCGGCGACCCGCTTCGTGTCCGGATCCGGCCGGGCCGGGTCCGGACCCCAGTGCGTGATGGCCAGGTAGCTGCCGCCGGGCAGGGCCTCCATCAGCCCGGACACGATCCGGTACGGGTCGTCGGCGTCGCCGATGGTGTGCAGAACCGCGATCAGCAGGACCCCCACGGGCCGTCCGGGGTCGAGGGTGTCGGCCGCCTTCTCGAGCAGGCGCGCCGGGTCCCGCAGGTCGGCGTCGAGATAGTCGGTGGTGCCTGGTTTCCGGCCGGCCAGCAGCGCCCGGGACTGGGAACCGACGACGGGATCGTTGTCCACGTAGACGATCCGGCTGTCCGGCCGCACCTCCCGCGCCACCTCGTGGGTGCTGCCCTCGGACGGGATGCCGGTCCCGATGTCCAGGAACTGCGACAGCCCCGCGTCCCGGGCCAGGAAGCGGACCGCCCGCCGGAGGAACGCCCGGCCGCCCCGGATCGAGACCCCGATGCCGGGGTAGGCGGCCTCCAGGGCGTCGCCCAGGGTCCGGTCGGCCTCGGAGTGCCCCTCGCCGCCGATCAGGTAGTCGTAGACCCGGGCGTCATGCGCCACGCCAGCGCCGGCCCGCGGGTCGTGACCGGTCACTTCGCGGCGCAGCTTCTCCTCGTCCTTGGTCATGGCTTCCGCGCCATTCCGGCCCACCAGGCGGGGCCGCCGCCGGGCGCGGATTCCGGGCCGGCTCCCCAGTCCTGGACCCGGGTGATGCCGGGCTCGACGAGTTCCAGGCCGTCGAAGAACCGCGCGAACTCGGCCCGGCTCCGGGGCGTGTACTGCTGACGGCTCATCTGGCGGGTCAGGTCCCCGACCTTCGCGTCCGCGTCCAGGCTGCCGGCTTCGGTGCCCCAGTGCGTCATCGCCAGGTAGCTGCCGCCGGGCAGGGCGTCCGCCAGCGCGGACACGATGCCGTAGGGGTCCTCGTCATCGCTGAAGGCGTGCAGGATGGTGATGAGCAGGACCCCGACCGGCCGGCTGAAGTCCAGCGTCCTCGCGGCCCCGGCCAGGATGTGCCCGGGATCGTGCAGGTCCGCGTGAAGGTAATCCGTGGTGCCGGGGTCGCGGCCGACCAGGAACGCGCGGGCATGAGCCAGCACGACGGGATCGTTGTCCACGTAGACGATCCGGCTGTCCGGCCGCACCTCCTGCGCCACCTCGTGGGTGCTGCCCTCGGACGGGATACCGGTCCCGATGTCCAGGAACTGCGACAGGCCCGCCTCGCCCGCCAGGAACCGGACCGCCCGCCGGAGGTAGGCGCGGTTGGCCTTCGCCGTGTCCGCGAGGCCGGGGTAGACGGACAGGAGGGCCCGGGCGTACTCGCGGTCGGCGGCGTAATTGTCCTTGCCCCCGATCAGGTAGTTGTAGAACCGGGCCTGGTGCGCGACGCTCGTGTCGAACGCCGGGTCGTCGTCGCTCACGGTGTCGGGAAACTCTTCCCTGGCCACGTCGTTGCCTTCCGTCATGTCTCGTCCCGGATCCGGGTGAGGAAGCTGCGGGTCTGTGCGGGGATCAGCGCCTTGGCTCCGAGCCGGTCCATCACCCCGGCGTACAGGTCGACATCGCTCTCCTTGTCGAAGTAGACGGCGCTGGCAAGCTGCTCGGCGTAGACCATGTCCGGTACTCCGGGGTCGGCGAAGCGGAGCATGCTGAACGAGCCTCCGGCCGCGGCGTGACCGCCGCGGCCGAACGGCACGACCTGAAGGGTCACGTTCGGCAGGTCCGCGACCTCCAGCAGCCGCCCGATCTGGGCCCGCATCACCGCGCGGCCGCCGAGAGGGCGGCGCAGCACCCCCTCGTCCAGGACCGCCCAGATTCTCGGCGGGCCGGGCCGGGTCAGCAGGTCCTGGCGCTTGACGCGCAGCGACACCCGCCGGTCGAGTTCGTCCCCGGGAACCATGCCCGGCCCCAGCAGGGCGACCGCCCGGGCGTAGTCGACGGTCTGGAACAGCCCGGGCACGAACTGCAGCTCGAAGCACCGGATGAGGCAGGAAGCCGACTCCAAGCCCAGGTAGGGCTCGAACCAGTCCGGCAGCACGTCGTCGTACCGGTCCCACCAGCCGACCGCGTTGGCCAGGCCCACCAGCGACAGCACGCCGGAACGGGCCTCGGCGTCCGTCACGCCGTACAGGGTCAGCAGGTCCTCGATGTCCCGTTCCTTGATGCTGACGCGGCCGTTCTCCATCCGGCTGAGCTTGGACCGGGAGGCCCGGATTCGGTGCGCGGCTTCGTCCATCGTGACTCCCGCCGCCTCGCGGAAGCCCCGCAACTGGCCGCCGAGGATCACTCGCGGCGCGGTCGGTGAGGGAGAATCGCCGGATACCTTCCCGTACTTCTCAGCCATTCCCGTTCCCTCATTAATGGACGCGCGCTACGGGCAGGACAATATCACGCACGGGTCAATCTATGACCGTTTACATTTGTTTCACGTCCCTGCAATTGCACCGGGGAGGAGGTCATCGAACTCCCCGTTCTTCGCCCCGGCGATGAACGCCGCCATCTCCGCGGGGGTGTAGACCAGCGCCGGCCCGGCTGGGTACCTTGAGTTCCGGATGGCCACGGACCCGCCTGGAAGCCCGGCCATCTCCACGCAGTTGCCGCTGGGGTTGCTCGCACTGCTCTTGCGCCATACGGCTGCCGAGAGCTCACCCGCCGGGATGCCATTGCCGAACGTCATTTCTTCTCCTCGCGAGTAAATTGCATCGATCAACCGCTGAGGATGCTAACAAGCACGATGCATGTGCATTATCAAATGGGTAATGAACCCCGTATACGGAGTTCATTACCGAAGCTCAAAAGCCCGTACCGGGTATTACCCCATAGAGACGCACGATTGTCTGCGTTGATGGTCGACTAATGTGCGAGAAGCGGTGGCGCCCGGAAGAGCTCCACCACAGGTTTCGCTAAAACCGATCGAGGCCGCCGCGTTTGACGAGCTGGGCGGCGATGACGTTGCGCTGGATCTCGTTGGTGCCCTCGCCCACGATCATCAGCGGCGCGTCGCGGAAGTAGCGTTCCACGTCGTACTCGGTGGAGTAGCCGTAGCCGCCG
>WRBL01000311.1 GCA_009784565.1 Streptosporangiales bacterium
CCCTCGACCTGTTCCACCGCCGCCTCGCGAACATAGCATTTACTATGGCGATGGCAAGGGTCCCCGTTTCGGTGCTGAGCCCGCCGGGGGTCAGTAGGGTGGGAGGATGAGCCTCGAGTCGGTGCGCGCGCACCTGGCGCCGTTCGGCCGGGACGGCGACATTGTCGAACTGCCCGGGTCCAGCGCGACGGTGGAACTGGCGGCGGCGGCGCTCGGGGTGGCACCGGAGGAGATCGCCAAGACGATCTCCGTGTACGGGCCTGACCAGTCCTCGGCGGTCCTCATCGTCGCGGCCGGAGACGCGAGGCTGGGCAACGGGGAGTTCAAGCGCCAGTTCGGCCACAAGCCGAGGTTCCTCGCGGCCGGGGACGTCGAGCGGCTGACGGGCCACCCCATCGGGGGCGTCTGCCCGTTCGGAGTCCCCGAGGGCGCCCAGGTCTGGCTGGATGAGTCGCTGCGCCGCTTCGACCGGGTCTATCCGGCCGCCGGCGCGACCAACGCGTCCATCGGGGTGGACGTCGCCGACCTGGAATCGCTGACCGGCGCGTCCGGCTGGGTAACGGTCACCCGGGTCCCCGAGTCAGCCCCGTCCTGACCCGGATGCCGGAACCGACCAGCTTCCCGGCCGCGTCGGCGTCCTCCGCCGAGGAATTCGCCCGCGCCCAGGTGACGCGCGACGCCCGGCGCGTCAACCAGCCGCTCGGCCAGGTGTTCAGGCGGTTCTGGCGTTACCCCAGCCCCTATCTGCTGAGCGCCGCGATCGCCGGGTCGCTGGCCGGCCGGATCCTCGTCGGCGGCGGGTCATGGTGGGAACTGGTGATCCCCGCGATCCTGCTCGCGCTGCTTCCGCTCATCGAGTGGACAGTCCACGCGCGGGTTCTGCACTGGAAGCCGCGCCGGGTCGCCGGGCTGCGGGTCGATCCGCTTCTGTCCCGCAAGCACCGCGAGCACCACGCCGACCCGCGGGCGATCGCGCTGGTGTTCCTTCCCTGGCAGGTCTCCCTGCGGCTGATCCCGATGTCAGCCGTCGTGGCCTGGCTGGTCACGCCGACCTGGTCGGCGATGTTCACCTTGCTGCTGTCGATGCACGGGCTGCTCTCGGTCTACGAGTGGACCCACTACCTGCTGCACAGCGACTACCGGCCCAGCTCCCGGTGGTACCGGATGGTCTGGCGCAACCACCGCCTGCACCACTACAAAAACGAGCACTACTGGTTCGCGGTGAGCACGGCGGGCACCGCCGACCGCCTGCTGGGCACCTATCCCGATCCGAGCACGGTCGTGACCTCCGAGACCGTCAGACTGCTGCCCTCGGGCCGGTAACCGTACGCGGTTACCGGCCGCTGCCGGGGACGCGCTGGCAGGCTCAGGACGCTGCGGCGGGGCAGGACTCGTCTTTCGCCGGGAGAGTCCCGCCGGCGAGGAAGGCGACGGTGGCCTGGTCGGCGCACGTCGACCCGACGCCGTAGACATAGTGGCCCCCGCTGTCGGCAGTCACCATGGCGGCGCGGTTCCCGAGCGCCCTGCGCAGGCCGAGGGCACCCGCCAGGGGAGTGGCATTGTCCCGCCGATTCTGCAGGAGCAGGATGTCGCGCGGGCCCTTCGAGGTCACCTGGACCGGCGGCTCCACCGGAGCCTTCGACCAGAACGCGCAAGGCCAGATGTTGCCGGGCATGCCGTCGCTCAGCGGGTACCGCTCGCGGTCGGCCGCGGTGGCAGCGGCGTACGTGGCCGTGCCGCGGGGCCAGGCGACGTCACCGCAGGTCAGTGCCATGAACATGCTGCTCTGGTTGTCCGCGGGCACGCCCGGCTCGGCCGCTGTGGCGGCGAATGCCTGCCGCAGCACGTCCGTGTCCGCGGCGGTCGGGGACTTGCCCGCGGCCAGGTCGGCGGCCGCCTTCCAGAACCGGGTCAACGGGGTGAGCGTGTCGTTGCTGAGCAGCAGTTCGTACGTGACGACCCGCAGGAGAGCGCCGCTGACGGCGTCGTGGGTGCCCGGTACCACCGCCGGCTTCCGGTCGAGCCGGCTGGCCAGGGAGAGGAAGGTACTCGTGACCCGCGCGGCGGTGCGGCCCAGGCCGAGCGTGGCATTGCCGGCCGCTGCGACGCGGGCGGCGTCGGGGAACCTGTCGTTCATGCCCTGGTTCCACAGCTCGGTTTCGCCGCGCCACACGTCGCCGGGATCGACGTTGCCCTCGAGAACCATGCGGCCGGTGTGCCGGGGGAACAGGCTCGTGTAGACCGCGCCGAGGTACGTGCCATAGGACCGGCCCCAGTAGGAAATCTCCGGGACACCCAGCGCCTCGCGGATACGGTCCATGTCCCGGGCGGTGTTGGCGGTCGTGAAGTACTGAAGCTCGCCGCCGATCCGGGCGCAGGCCGCGGCGGTGGCCCTGGCGGTGGCGACGTTCGCCTGGATCGAGCCGTCGGCGGCGGGATACGGGAACGCGGCGGGGAGGCTAGGGTCGATGCCGCAGCTCATCGGGGTGCTGTGACCTACCCCGCGCGGGTCGAAGCCGATCAGGTCGTAGGAGTCCAGCACCGAGGCGGGCAGGGCAGGAGCCATCGTGCTGGGCATGTCCAGCCCCTCCAGCGCCGGGCCGCCCGGGTTCAGGAGAAGGTAGCCGCGCTTCCGGCCGGGCTTGGCGGTCGCGATCTTAGACACCTCGACGGTGATGGTCTTCCCGTCCGGGTGCTGGTAGTCCAGCGGCACGGTGACGGTGCCGCACTTCTCCCGGGGGTCCCGGATGGCGTCCTTGGCCAGCGCGGGACAGGTGCCCCAGGCGATCGAGGTCTGGACGCGGGACTGGGTCTGGGCCTGGGCGCCGCCGTGCTGCACGGAGTCAGCGGCGGTGCCGGACGCCTTGGACACCGCCTGCCCGGAGCAGGCGGTGGCCGCGGCGACGGCCAGCGTGATGACGGCGGTGCCGGTCAGGCGGGCGCGCCGGGTGCGTGACGTGACGCTGCGAGATCTGAGCATGAGGAAAAAGTAGGATTCGCGGGCCGGGCCGCGCGTCACCCCGCCGTGGACAAACCCGGGTAGCTCTGACGGGGGGTTCTGAGCTGTTCGGCATTTCGTCAGCAAATTTGACTAAATCTGCATCTTTGCGAGCACGGAGAGCTGATCGGACAAGCATGCATGCCCCGCGTCTGTCCGCTACTATGACCTATACGGGGCGCATAGAGCCATGGGCAGTCGAAAACCAAGTCCGCTTTAGGCTCGCTGGGCCGCGTGTGCTGTCCCGCCTGACCCGGCGGGGCCCTTCGGGGCGAACAGGGTCCCGCCGGGAGTGGCCCGGTGGCAGGACGTGGAGCCATCCGGGAGTCCGAGACCGGGCGAGCGGGTGACGCAGGGGGCCGTGAAGCGTCAATCCCGCGTCGGCAAGCGCCGGGCAAGACGGGAACCGCCTCACCGTAAGGTAAGGCTGCCTGACGGGCGAGCAGACACACATTTGCTCACCGATTAGGCAACGGACACCGTTAAGCTCAGGGCATGCCGAGGACCTGGGCCTCCGGTCGGCTGCGTGTACTGCGGGGCTGGCGGCGTGCCTGCGACACGGCGGTCTGGGATCGCTGGCTCGCCGTCGCGCTCGCCGCTCTGGCGTTCGTGCCGGCGCTGTCGGCCGTCAGCGCTGAGCTCGGTGACCTGCCGGCCCGGCCAGGCGGCGTGCTCGCCGTCGTCCTGATGCTGGCGCAGACGCTGCCGCTCGCCCTGCGGAGCCGTCGGCCCGCCGTGTGCCTCACGGTCGTCGGGCTGTCCTTCGCGGCCTACGAGGCGCTGGGGTACCCGGCGCAGTTCGGCAGCGTGACGGTGTATATCGCGCTGTATTCGGCGGGCGCGCACCAACCGCGCTTCCGGCGCGCCACCGCGCTCGCGGCGACGGCCGCGTACTCGGGGCTGGCGACCGCCGTGCGGCTACTCGGGTCACCCGACGGGCCGGCCGTTTTCCTGGTCTTCTACCTGAGTCTCGCGGCCTGCTGGGTACTCGGCTCCGTCGTGCGGCGACAGCGGGCCGAGGAAACGGAACGGCGTCGGCTGGCGGCAGCCGCCGCGACCGCCGCCGAGCGGGCGCGCATCGCCCGGGAACTTCACGACGTGGTGACCCACCACGTCACCGCGATGGTCGTGCAGTCCGGTGCCGCGCAGTACACCGCCGGGTCCCCGGACCAGGTCGTCACGGCACTGCAATCCATCGGCGATACCGGCCGCCGGGCGCTCACCGAACTGCGTTCGCTGCTGGACGTGCTGGATCCCGCGACGGAGACGGCGCGCGAGGCAGCCGCGGGGACCGTACGGGACCTGGTGGAGCAGGCCCGGACGGGCGGGCAGCCGGTGGAACTGATCGCGTTCGGCGCCCCGGGACTGGCCGCCGACGTGGACCTGGCGGTCTACCGGGTCGTCCAGGAAGGGCTGACCAATGCCGTCAAGTACGCGGCCGGGCAGCCGACCGTGGTCCGGGTCGGGTACCGGGACGGGCGCGCCGAAGTCGAGGTGACCAACATTCCGGCCTCCGTGCCGCTGCCCGTGAGCGCGAGACGCGCCCTGTCCGGCGGGCGCGGTCTGACCGGGCTGAGCGAACGGATCGGAACGCTGGGCGGGGAGCTGACCGCCGGGCCGGAACCGGACGGGCGATTCCGGCTGCGCGCGGTGATCCCGGCCGGGGGAGAGGGCGGGTCTTAGGGCCTTGAGCAGCTCAGTCGCGGACGGAAACCAGTCCTTCCTGGTAGGCGAAGACGACCGCCTGCACCCGGTCGCGCAGCCCGAGCTTGGCCAGGATGCGCGAGACGTAGGTTTTCACCGTCTCGGCGCTGATGAACAAGGACCCGGCGATCTCCGCGTTCGACAGGCCGGCGGCGATCAGCGTGAGCACCTCGCGCTCGCGGGGGCTGAGCCCGCCGAGCGGGTGGCCGGCCGCGGGCGAGCCGGAATCGGACGGGCGGATGCGCCCGGCGTAGCGGCCGATAAGCCGGCGGGTGACCGCGGGCGCGAGCAGTGACTCGCCCGCGGCGACGACGCGGACCGCGCCGATCAGCTCGGCGGGCGGCGCGTCCTTGAGCAGGAACCCGCTCGCGCCGGCGCGGAGCGCTTGATAGACGTACTCGTCCAGGTTGAAGTTGGTGACGATGAGCACCCTGGGCACGGTCGCCCCGTCCCCGGTGAGACCGGCCGCGTTCGGCCCTGCTAGCTGCCGGGTCGCCTCGATCCCGTCGATCCCGGGCATCTGGATGTCCATCACGACCACGTCCGGACGGAGCCTGCGAGCCTCCCGTACCGCGAGCGCGCCGTCGCCGGCCTCGCCGACTACCTCGATATCGGGCTGGGAGGAAAGGACCGCGGCGAAACCGGCCCGCATCACGCCCTGGTCGTCGCAGACCAGCACCCGAATGGGTTCATCAGCCACGCGGCGATTCTAACGGCCCGGCCCGGCATCGGGCCCGGTCAGCCGGTGACCAGGCCGGCGAGGTGAGACAGCGAGTTGTCCAGGTGGCCCGGGGGGAGCGCGGCGGGGAACTGGAAGCGCTCGCGTACGGGCTCCGGGGCCGCTGACCAGTCGTAGGTGAGGGTGACCTCGGTCCCGGACGGCCCGGCCGGAGCCAGATCGTAGCGCCAGGTCCAGCCGCCGAACGCCAGGCTTCCGTCGCCGGCGTCGTAGCCCGGCTTCCAGGAGATGGCGCGCGGCGGTTCGAAGACCAGGACCTGGTTGGCGATCTGGTAGTTCCCGTCCGGGTGCTGGGGGTGGTACATGGCCATCCGGAACACTTGACCCGTCTCGGTCAGCGGCCTGCTGTCGAGCGGATCGAGGACCCAGCCGGTGCCGTCGATCGCGGCGTGCCGGGCCGGGTCGGCGAGGACCGCGAAGACGGAATCGGCCGGAGCGTTGATAACCGTGGTCGCGCTGATGTTCTCGTCGGCCATAGGGGTCGCCTCCTGGTTGGGCTGATTGGCTGAGCTGCCACCAGGAACGACGTCTGTCGGCCCCGGAATCCATCGGCGCCAGTTGAAGCACAGGTACGTTCAGACTCCCCGGCCCCGGTGGTCGAGCCATCAAAGTGGTGTAAGATATATGATCGACACTTGTGGACAAGGGTCGATGAGTATCTAGAGGCTGGGGTTCTCCCGCGCGAACCTGATGTACATGCGCGCGTTCGCCGAGGCGTGGCCCGAGGAGGCAATTGTCCAACAGGCTGTTGGACAAATTCCGTGGGGGCATAACGTCGTGCTCCTG
Organism: Streptosporangiales bacterium; assembly: GCA_009784565.1. Classification (GTDB taxonomy): domain Bacteria; phylum Actinomycetota; class Actinomycetes; order Streptosporangiales; family Streptosporangiaceae; genus Trebonia. The sequence continues at coordinate 6,228 of WRBL01000311.1, forward strand.
ACCAAGCTTAAAGAGCGCGACACCCGGCTGCGGTACGCGGTCGCGACGGTCGAGCATGGCTGGTCGCGCAACGTGCTGACCATGCAGATCGAGGCCAGGGCCATCGAACGCCAGGGCAGGGCAGTCACCAACTTCGACCGCACGCTGCCAGCCGCGCAGTCCGACTTCGCCCGAGAGGCTCTCAAGGACCCCTGCAAGCTCGACTTCCTCGGTCTTCAGGAGGACGCCCGTGAGCGGGAGATCGAGCAGGCCCTGGTCGATCACGTCGCCGACTTTCTCCTCGAACTGGGCGCCGGGTTCGCCTATGTTGGGCGGCAGATTCACCTTGAGGTGGGCGGCGACGACTTCTTCATCGACCTGCTCTTCTACCACCTCAGGCTCCGCGCCTATGTCGTCATCGAGCTAAAGGCGGGCAAGTTCAGCCCCGAGCACGTCGGCCAGCTCGGCTTCTACATGACGGCCATCGACGCGCAGGTCAAGCACGAGCAGGACGCGGCGACCATCGGCCTGATCCTGTGCAAGTCCAAGAACCAGATCGTCGCCGAATACGCGCTGAGGGACAACGCCCGCCCGCTCGGCATCGCGGAATACCAGCTCGCGCAGTCTCTGCCCGAACCGCTCCAGACCAACCTCCCGACCATCGAGCAGATCGAGCGCGAGCTCGCAGGTGGCAGCGATGACGCGGGAAGTTCGTGACGATGTCCGTTGGGCTCCTCATTTGCCCGTCGTGTGTCCGGCTGGTCCGTCTGCTTGCCCGCTGCCCGGGTCCTGCCGCACCCGGTCTGGCTGGCCGTTTGCGGTGGCTGTCGCCAGCTTGTCGGCCACGGTGAGGAACGTTTCCGCTTCCCCGCGGTGGCCCAGGCGCAGGAGGAACAACCCGGTGGAGACCAGTTCGGTGAACGCCCACTGCCAGATCGCTTCCGGGTGGGCCCCGGCCAGCTTCCCGGCGTGCCGACAGCGCCGGGCCACTATCTCAACAACCTGCTGCGGGTCACCTCCTGAAAGGTCGCCGATCCAGCCCGGCACGCCGCGGACCAAGATCACGCCGAGGTCGTGAGCGGGCTCGGAGATGAGCCCTTCCGCATCGACGAGCCGGAACCCGTGCCCGGTTCCGCCCGGCGCTGGTGCCTGCAGGGCGTTGAAGGCGTGGACGTCGCCGTGCACGAGCACTGCCCGGCCCGGGTCGAAGGCGGACTCCCTTGCGGCGGCGCAGCCAACAGCCAGGTCCACGACCGCCTCCGGGCACGGGCGGGCGAGGTTCTCCCACGTGGAGGAGATGAAGCTAGACAGCCCGCGGGCCGCTTCCGCCCCGCTGGGCAGCCGGCCGTCGTCCGGGACCGGGCGCCATCCCCTGGCCGCCGTGCGAGCCAGCGCTTCGGCCTGCCGCTCGGCGGGCCAGCCTAGGCTC
>WRBL01000312.1 GCA_009784565.1 Streptosporangiales bacterium
GGACCCCGAGCAGGACCGGCAGGTTCGAGGCCAGCGGAGCGGTCCGGAAGTGCTCGTCCATGTCGTGGAAGCCGGCCAGCATCTCCGCGAACTGCGAGGGCCCCAGCGCGATCATGTTGGACAGGCCGATGGCCGAGTCCATCGAGTAGCGGCCGCCGACCCAGTCCCAGAAGCCGAACATGTTGTTGGTGTCGATGCCGAACTTCGACACCCGCTCGGCGTTGGTGGAGACGGCCACGAAGTGGTTGGCGACGGCCTTGTCCGAGCCCAGTGAGGAGACGATCCAGTCCCGGGCCGAGTTCGCGTTGGCGAGGGTCTCCAGCGTCCCGAACGTCTTGGACGAGATGATGAACAGCGTCTCTTCGGGGTCGAGGTCGCGCGTGGCCTCGGCGAAGTCGGTGGAGTCCACGTTGGACACGAAGCGGAACGTCAGGTCCCGGGCCGTGTAGTGGCGCAGCGCCTCGTAGGCCATCACCGGGCCGAGGTCGGAGCCGCCGATCCCGACGTTGATGATGTTCTTAATCGGCTTCCCGGTGAAACCCTTGAATTCCCCCGAACGGATCTTCGTCGCCAGTTCCGCCATCCGGCCCAGAACCTCGTGGACCTCGGGAACGACGTCTTTCCCGTCTACCACCAGCGACGCGTCGGCCGGCTTGCGCAGGGCCACGTGCAGCACGGCCCGGTCCTCGGTCACGTTGATGTGCTGCCCGGCGAACATCGCGTCCCGGCGCTCGGTCACGCCCGACTCGGTCACGAGGTCCAGCAGGAGCCGCATCGTCTCGTCGGTGATCCGGTTCTTGGAGTAGTCCAGGTAGATGCCGGCGGCCTCGGCGGTCAGTCGCTCGCCGCGCCCGGGGTCTTCCGCGAACAGGTCGCGCAGGTGCCGCTTGGAGATCTCCGCGTAGTGACGCTCCAGGGCCTGCCACGCCTTGCGCTCCCGCAATGGTGTAGCTACAGGGGTCGCAGACATGTTTTTCTCCCCTTGGTCTCTTCGTCTTGTGACTTAGCCGTTCCCGATCCTTCCACAGACGGCCTCGGCCACGGCGCGCACTCCGGGATGATCACGAAGGTCCTCCAGCAGCACCGGCTGGCCGTCGCCGTCGGCCAGGGGGACGCGCCAGTTGGGATACTCGTCGGTCGTTCCCGGCAGGTTCTGCGAGCGCCGCTCCCCGGCCGCCTCGGCCAGCGAGACGCCGATGAGCAGCGCGGGCGTCCTGGCCAGGTACCCGTACAGCGCCGCGGTGAACGTCTCCGGGTCCGGCTTCTCTCCCTCGGCGAGCAGTCCTTCGCCCGCCAGCGCCGCCAGCCACGCCTCCAGGGCGCGGCGGGCGTCGGCCCGTTCGGTCTCCTCGGGGCGGGTCAGCAGCCCGAGCCGGGCCCGTTGCGTCACCTGGTCCCCGGTGAGGAACGCCGCCGCGGGCGGCATGTCGTGGGTGGACACGGTGGCCAGGCAGTTCCGCCGCCACTCGCCCGGGGGCAGCGGGCGGCCGTCGCCGCCGCGCTCGAACCACAGCATCGAGGTTCCGAGAACGCCCGCGTCGCCGAGGCGCTGGCGCAGCCACGGCTCGACCGTGCCGAGGTCCTCGCCGATCACGACCGAGCCGTGGGCGGCGGCCTCGGCGGACAGCGCGCCCAGCGTGCCGTCGATGTCGTAGTACACGTAGGCGCCCTCGGAGGCGGGCCGGCCCTCGGGCACCCACCAGAGCCGGGACAGTCCCATCACGTGGTCGATCCGCAGGCCGCCGCCCGCTTCCGCCAGCGACCCGGTCAGGTCGGCGAGCGGCCCGAACCCCCGCGACGCGAGGCGCCGGGGGTGCCAGGGCGGCAGTGTCCAGTCCTGGCCGCGCTGGTTGAACTCGTCCGGCGGGGCGCCGACGGTGAACCCGTCGGCGAGCACGTCCTGCCAGGCCCAGGCGTCGGCCCCGCCCGGGTGGGCGCCGACCGCGAGATCATGCACGACGCCGATGCACATCCCGGCGTCGGCGGCGGCCCGCTGCGCGGCCGCGACCTGCTCGGCGGCCAGCCACTGCACCCAGGAGTGGAACGCCACGCGGGAGGCCAGCCGTCCCCGCTCCACGCACACCTCGGCCGACCGGGGGTGGCGCAGCCAGCGGGGCCAGGACCGGTAGTCGGGTCCGTGGACCTCGGCGATCGCGCACCACGTGGCCCAGTCGGTGAGGGCCTGCCCGCGCGTCACCCGGAACTGGTCCAGCGACGCCTGCCGGGCGGGGGACAGCGGTACCTTCCGGATCGCTTCCAGCGCGGCCAGCTTGGCCGTCCAGACCGCGTCGCGGTCGATGAGCTGGTTCTCCCGGGACGAGGCGAGGAGCGGCGACGCGGGGGCGGTCACCATGATCCGTTCGGAAGGAGAGAGGTCGTTGAATTCCTGGATGTCGGAGATCCGCAGGTACAGCGGGCTGATCCAGCGGCGTGACATCGGGAGGTAGGGCGAGGTGCTGACCGGGGTCGCGGGCTCGGCGGCGTGCAGCGGGTTGACGACGACGAAGTCGGCGCCCAGGTCGCGGGCCGACCAGGCGGCGAAGTCGGCCAGGTCGCGCAGGTCGCCGTGACCCCAGGAGGAGCGCGAGCGCAGCGAGTACAGCTGCAGGGTGAAACCCCAGGCCCGGCGGTCCGGCACCGGCAGCGGGGCGGGCGGGCGGACCGGCGACGTGACCGGCGGGGCGCTCTCCAGCTCCGTCACGATCGCCGACAGGGTCTGTTCGCTGACCGGCCGCTCGGCGCCGTCGGTGCCGGCGAGGCTGAGGGTTACCCCCAGCCCGGCGGCCTTTGCCCGCAGTTCCCCGTTGGTCATGCGCCCAGTCTGCCGCACCTCCCGGGGCCCGCGCGGCGTACGCCCCTGGACGGCCGGGGCCGCGGGCGCGGCAGCGCGGACCTCCTCAGCCGGAACCCCTCAGCCGGAGCTGACCGGATCGCCGGTCAGGGCGGTGACCGGCACGGAGCCGCCGACCACGTCGCCGGCCAGCTGGCGGAGCGGCCGGCTGCGCGACCGCGCGTACGAGCGGAGCAGCCCGAACGCGGCGCCGGGGGAGATCCCGAGCCGCGCCGACACCGCGCCCTTGGCCTGCTCGATCACGACCCGGCTGTCGAGGGCGGCCTGAAGCTGCCCGGCCAGCCGCTGGCTCTCTTCCAGCTCCCGAAGGCTCCGCTGGAGTTGCCGGTGCAGGAGTAGGCATACCGCGGCCAGCGCCAGTGAGCTGGACTGATGCTCGGAAATGTTGTGTAGGTATACTGATTCACCGAATGTGCCGTGGTCGCTGTTCCCCATCCATGACCCCGCCTTCTGCCCTGGTGCCGGGCGTGCCGGCTGGCCGGCGCCGCCCCGGTAGCGTGCATAGCTGTGTAGGTACGTATATTGCAACTCTACGTACTGTTACTTAGATTGGCAGCGGCTCGGCGACCAGAGTTGTCCGCAGGCGTGGGATTCCAGCATGAATCCGTCTGGCGACGGACGGGGTGATCTGGATCTCGAGTGACCCGAGGTAAACAGGGACGTTCGGCCCTACCGCCGCAGAGGCCTGATGGCACAATGAGTGTGCGCCCGGTGTCGAGCAGTAGCTATCATTGCCGCGCAGCATCGCACGGCCGTGGGCGTGTCCCGGCCTAGACCCTGCCCGGACCAATCGTCAGAAACGGTTTTATGAGCATCAGTCTCCGGAAGACCGGCCCGCTGGCACCCGGTGAGGCGCTGACCCTGATCGGCGGGGTACCGCTGGGGCGCATCGTCTTCACCGAGAACGCGATGCCCGCGGTCAGGCCCGCCAGCCACCTCGTGGTCGGCGACGTGCTCGTCGCGCGCAGTCACGATGGCTCGGCGGTCGTGCCGCCGCCCGGTGCCGGGGCGTCCGGCGAAGGCGCCCGCGAGACGGTCGTGGCCTACCAGGCGGACGACATCGACCTCGGTTCCCGGCTGGGCTGGAGCGTCGTGGTCACCGGCCCGGCGACGGCGGTCGAGGACCCGGACGAGATCGAGGAGTACGCGGCCGAACTCCCTCCGTGGACGGAATCTCAGGGCGAGGGATCTGGGCAGATGATCCGGATTGATCCCGGAATCGTCAACGGGTACCGGCTGAGCGAAGACTGATTGGCGGCTGGTTGAAGACCGAAGCGCTGGGCGAGCGCCGCAGGCTGTTCTAGACTCGGGCTCAACCGTCCCGGACCCTGGCGGCATCGGTAATTCACGAACCCCAGCATGAGCAACCGCCGGGAGCGGATCATGGCCATTCCTCCGTGCGCGGGCAGCGTCGGCCAGGAGATCAGCGACCATCTGTTCGCCGCGGGCTTTGACCTGCACTTCACCCTGATGACGCTGGACGACGGTCCAGGCCGGGACCGGGTCGAGCACGCCGTTGCCGAGATCGACGACGCCCTCAGGGATCTGCGGCGCCTGATGACAGTGATCATGCAGCAGTTACGATGGCCATCGTGGCTGACTCTTCTGGCGCGACCGAGGCGGTAAAGGTCTCCCGCGACGACGCGGTGACGACCATCGAGCTCAACAAGCCCGAGCGGATGAACGCTCTCGGGCTCGACCTGACCAGTGACCTGGCCGCGGCGCTTCGCGGGGCGGCCGAGGACGACGGAGTCCGGGCGGTCGTGATCACCGGCGCGGGCAAGGCGTTCTCCACCGGGGCGGACCTGAAGGCCATCGCGGGGCCCGCGACGGCCGGCGAACTCGATACCGACGAGCTTCTCGAGGCCTACAACCCGGTCATCACGCTGATCCGCGAGATGCCCAAGCCGGTCATCACCGCGGTGAACGGCCCCGCCGCCGGCGCGGGCGCGTCCCTGGCCCTGGCCGGAGACCTCGTGGTCGCGGCGGAGTCGGCCTACTTCCTGCTCGCGTTCAGCGGGATCGGGTTCGTCCCCGACTCCGGCGCCTCGCTGTTCGTGCCCGCCCGCGTCGGGTTCACCCGCGCGGCCGAGATGGCCCTCCTGGCCGGGCGGGTCCCGGCCGACCAGGCGGCCGAGTGGGGCCTGATCAACTACGCCTGGCCGGACGAGTCATTCGCCGGCAACACGGCCGAACTGGCGCGGAAGCTGTCCCAGGGCGCGACCCGCGCCTACGCGGGCATCAAGCGCGAGCTCAACACCTGGATGTACGGGCAGCTGGCCAACCAGCTCAAGCTGGAGATGGAGATCCAGCGGGACCTGGCGAAATCCCCCGACTTCATCGAGGGCGCGAAGGCCTTCCTGGACAAACGCCCGGCGAAGTTCACCGGCCGCTGAACCCCCGCCCCCGCCCCGGCCCCGGCCGGCGGCGGGGTCAGCCGCGGCCGATGAAGGGCATGGTGGTGGCGGTGATGGTGAGGAACTGGACGTTGGCGTCCAGGGGCAGGCCCGCCATGTAGAGGACGGCTTCCGCCACGTGCTTCGCGTCGAACGTGGGCTCGGGCTTCACGCTGCCGTCGGCCTGCGCCGCGCCAGTGGCGATGCCGGCCGTCATGTCGGTGGCCGCGTTCCCGATGTCGATCTGGCCGCAGGCGATGTTGTGGCGCCGGCCGTCCAGCGAGATGGACTTGGTCAGCCCGGTGATGGCGTGCTTGGTCGTGGTGTAGCCGACGCTGCCGGGCCGGGGCGCGTGGGCGGAGATCGACCCGTTGTTGATGATCCGCCCGCCCTGGGGGTCCTGGTCCTTCATGATCAGCGCCGCGTGACGGGCGCACAGGAACGACCCGGTCAGGTTGGTGGCGACGATCGAGTTCCAGCCCTCGGGCGTCACCTCGTCCACCGACCCGCCGGGCCCGAACGTCCCGGCGTTGTTGACCAGCAGGTCGAGGCGGCCGTGCCGCTGCCGCACGCCGTCGAAGAGCGCCCCCACGGAGTCCGCGTCGCCGACGTCGGCGACGACCGGGTGGACCGTGCCAGCGGGGGCGAGGGACGCGGTCTCGTTCAGGGCTTCCAGCCGGCGGCCGGCGGCGGTGACCTGCCATCCGGCTTCGGCCAGCGCGAGAGTGATGACCCGTCCCAGGCCGGATCCGCCTCCGGTGACGACCGCCGCTTGTGTCTCAGTAGCCATGCCGCTAACCGTATCGGGCTGGCCGTTTCGGGCCCGGAAAGCCCGTACCGGCCCGGAAAACGCTCATCGGCCGCGGCTGATGGCCTTACCGCGGCCGATGAGCTTGACCGGCTGCTTTCCCCAGGTGCTGTGCGGCCGAGCCACCGGATGGGGGGATCCGGTGGCTCTCCCAGAGAAAGTCCTATATACCGAAACGCCGGTCCCGGGACCCGCGTTACGTCCCGGGAGAGTTTTTTTCGTCGAGTTCCGGCACCACCGCCTGCGGGGGCCAGTGGGTGTACTTGGTCGAGCCGGTGATGCCCAGTTTCCGGCGGGCCCGCTGGTAGAACGTGGTCCGGCCGAGCCGCGCCACCCGGGCGGCGGCGGGGCGCGGCGTGATGTCCAGGAAGTCGCCGGGGCAGGCGTACCCGGCTACCCGGCCGTCCACCTCGATGGCCAGCCGCCCGCTGTCGGGCAGCAGTTCCAGCGACAGCGTGTCCGCGACCGAGAGCACCACGCCCCGGTTGTAGGCCGAGTGCGGGGCCGCGGGGGTGACCAGCAGCGCCTCCACCGCCGGGCTGACGATCGGGCCGCCCGCCGAGAAGCTGTAGGCGGTCGACCCGGTCGGCGTCGCGACGATCACCGCGTCCGCCACGTACGCCACGAACGGCTGCCCGGCCGCGTGTACCGCGACCGCGGCCAGCTTGTCCCCGGGCACGCGGACCACCGCGATGTCGTTGAACGCGGTCTCGCGCTGCCCGCCCGCCGGGACCGGCCCCGGCTCGCCGTCGTGATCGCTGACGTAACAGTCGATCGCCAGGCGGGGCTCGGTGACGAACTCGTGGGCGTCGATCGCCGACAGGGCCGCGGGCAGTTCCGGCACGTCGACCTCGGCCAGGAAGCCCAGCTTTCCGAGGTTCACGCCGAGGACCGGGGCCCGCTGCCCGTCGGCCAGGCGCATCGTCCGCAGCATCGTGCCATCTCCGCCGATGCTGACCAGCAGGTCGCTGCGGGCCGCCAGCTCGGACTCGGTCAGGGGCTTGACCTCCCCGCTGAGCCGGCTGATCTCGTCCCCGACCCCGTAGACCTCGGCGCCGTTGCGGGCCGCCCAGTCGATCACGGCCTTGACGGCCTCGGCCGCGTCCCGGTCCGGATGCAGGACCATCCCCACCGCGTGGACCATCATCGCCCCTTTCCCGCGGACTTGCCCGGGCCCTTGGAGGCGGCCGCCGCCTTCTCCAGCGCGGCGGCGTGATCGGGGACGTGGGTCTCCAGGTCGCGCGGCGGCCGGACGTACCCGGTGGGCGCCGGCCGCTCCGGCATCGTCAGATGAGGCTCCGGCACGTCGCGGTACGGGATCGTGGACAGCAGGTGCGCGATCATGTTGATCCGGGCCCGGCGCTTGTCGTCGGACTCGACCACGTGCCAGGGTGCCTCCGGGATGTCGGTCAGCGCGAACATCTGATCCTTGGCCCGGGAGTAGTCCTCCCAGCGGGTCACCGATTCGAAGTCCATAGGAGACAGTTTCCACCGGCGCAGCGGGTCGTCGAGACGGCTGGCCAGACGGCGCTGCTGCTCGGTGTCGCTCACGCTGAACC
>WRBL01000313.1 GCA_009784565.1 Streptosporangiales bacterium
ACGGGACGGGATCGTTCACCCGGGGCTACCTCCGCCACGAGCCCCTGCCCTCGCACCTGGCGGGCAAGGTGGCCGCCGCCTCCCACCCGGAGTAGAACCGTCACCATCCGCCACCACCACCCGCCCTTATGTTCGCGATTCCTGTCGTGATGGCAGCAGAAATCGCGAACATAAGCCGGCGGTTACGCGGCAGCCGACGGTTAAGCGGCAGCCGGCGGTTACGCGGCGGGCCAGGCGTCGGCGAGGATCTTGCGGGTGTCGGCGACGAGCTGGGGCAGCACCCTCGTGCGGCCGGTGACCGGCATGAAGTTGGTGTCGCCGCCCCACCGGGGCACCACGTGCTGGTGCAGGTGGGCGGCGATGCCGGCGCCCGCGACCGTGCCCAGGTTCATGCCGATGTTGAACCCGTGCGGGCCCGACGCGGCGCGGATCGCCCCGATCGCGCGCCGGGTGTAATCGGAGAACTCGGCCGTTTCCCCGGCCGTGAGCTCCGTGTAGTCGGCCTTGTGCTCGTACGGGCAGATTAGGACGTGTCCCGCGTTGTACGGGTAGAGGTTCATGATCGCGTACACGGTGGTGCCGCGCGCGACGATGAGGCCCTCTTCGTCGGTGAGAGACGGCGCGATGCAGAACGGGCAGCCCTCGTCCGCGCCGGGTCCTGTCGGCTTGCCCTCGCCCTGGATGTAGGCCAGCCGGTGCGGTGTCCACAGCCGGCCGTACGCGTCGGGCACGCCCGCGCCGGGCAGGCCGCCCTCGGGCATGTCTTCGTGACCGGTAGGACCCACGCTCACACCTGTACGCGGTCGCGGACCGCGGCCGTGATCTCGGCGATCGCGTCGGCGACCGGCACGCCGTTCTTCTGGGACCCGTCCCGGTAGCGGAACGACACCGCGCCGGCGGCCATGTCCTCGTCGCCCGCGATCAGCATGAACGGCACCTTCTGCTTCTGCGCGTTCCGGATCTTCTTCTGCATGCGGTCCGAGGAGTCGTCGACCTCGATCCGGATCCTCTGGTCACGGAGCCGGGAGGCCAGCTCATTCAGGTAGGGCACGTGGGCGTCCCCGATCGGGATCCCGGTGACCTGGACCGGCGCGAGCCAGGGAGGGAGCGCGCCGGCATAGTGCTCCAGCAGCACGCCCAGGAACCGTTCGATGGAGCCGAACAGCGCCCGGTGGATCATGATGGGCTGCTGCCGGGTCCCGTCGGCGGCCGAGTACTCCAGCTCGAACCCGGCCGGCTGGTTGAAGTCCAGCTGGATGGTGGACAGCTGCCAGTTCCGGCCGATGGCGTCCCGGACCTGGACGGAGATCTTCGGCCCGTAGAAGGCCGCGCCGCCCGGGTCGGGCACCAGCTCCAGGCCGGAGTCGGTCGCCACCGACCTCAGCGTCTCGGTCGCGATCTCCCACTGCTCGTCGGAGCCGATGAACTTCTCGGAGTCGCCCTTGGTGGACAGCTCCAGGTAGAAGTCGTTCAGCCCGTAGTCGCGCAGCAGGTCGAGGACGAAGGTGAGCAGCGACTTCAGCTCCCCGGGCATCTGCTCCGGGGTGCAGTAGATGTGCGAGTCGTCCTGGGTGAACCCCCGGGTCCGGGTCAGGCCGTGGACCACGCCGGACTTCTCGAACCGGTACACGGTCCCGAACTCGAACAGCCGCAGCGGCAGTTCCCGGTAGGACCGTCCCCGCGACCTGAAGATCAGGTTGTGCATCGGGCAGTTCATGGCCTTGAGGTAGTACTCGCTGCCCTCGAACTCGATCGGCGGCCACATCGTGTCCGCGTAGTACGGCAGGTGCCCGGACATCTCGAACACGGGGCCCTTGGTGAGGTGCGGGGTGTTGACGAAGTCGTAGCCCGCCTCCTCGTGCCGCTTGCGCGAGTACGCCTCCATCTCCCGGCGGATGATGCCGCCCTTGGGATGGAAGACAGGCAGGGCGGAGCCGATCTCGGCCGGGAACGAGAACAGGTCCAGCTCGGCGCCGAGCTTGCGGTGGTCGCGCCGCTCGGCCTCCTCGAGCAGCTTCAGGTACTCGTCCTGCTTGTCGCGGGACTCCCAGGCGGTGCCGTAGATGCGCTGGAGCTGCGGGTTCTTCTCGCTGCCGCGCCAGTAGGCGCCGCCGGTCCGCATCAGCTTGAACGCCGGAATCTGCTTGGTGGACGGTACGTGGGGACCCCGGCACAGGTCCTTCCAGCACAGGTCGCCGGTCCGGGGATGCAGGTTGTCGTAGATGGTCAGCTCGCCGCCGCCGACCTCGACCGACTCGTTGTTGTCGTCGCCGGAGTCGCTGGCGCCCTTGAGCCCGATGAGTTCCTGCTTGTAGGGCTCGTCCTTGAGCTCGGCCCGCGCCTCGTCCTCGGTGACGACCCGCCGGGAGAAGGCCTGGCCCTGCTTGACGATCTGGCGCATCCGCGCCTCGATCTTCTTCAGGTCCTCGGGCGCGAACGGCTTGTCGACGTCGAAGTCGTAGTAGAAGCCGTTCTCGACCGGCGGGCCGATGCCCAGCCTGGCCTCGGGAAACAGTTCCTGCACCGCCTGCGCCATGACGTGCGCGGCGGAGTGCCGCATGATCGCGCGGCCCTCGTCGTCGGTGACGGCGATGGGCTCGACGGTATCGCCGTCGGCCAGGACGTGAGCGAGATCACGTGCGACGCCGTTCACCCGGGCCGCGATCACGCCGGTCGAACCGTCGAGCAGGTCGCCCGCCGTCGTCCCGGCCTCGGTCACATGCTCGCCGCCTGCGAGGGTGATCCGAAGCTGCTGGCTCGACACGGTGGGCTCCTTCTGGGTCGGACGATATCTCTACCGATGCTATCGGCACCGGGCGCTCCGCGCGCCCAGGCGGGCGGCCCCGGGGTCCGCCCCCGGCGGGGCATAGACCCCGAACTACGCCGAACGGATCTTCATTCCTGCCCCGCGCACCGCTGCGTGTTGCTTAGGCTACTGTTTATGCCGGAGATCCCCGCGGAGAAGGCACTGCCGCCCGAAGTTGATGTCACCCGCCCGAATAATGCGCGTATATACGACTATTTCCTAGGCGGGAAAGATCACTTCACGGCCGACCGGGCAGTCGCGGAGGAGGCGCTGGCCAAGGTGCCGAGCGCCCGCGTCATGTCCCGCGAGAGCCGCGCGTTCCTCGGCCGGGTGGTCCGCTTCCTGGCGGAAGAGGCGGGGATCCGCCAGTTCCTCGATATCGGCACGGGTCTGCCGACCTCCGAGAACGTCCACGAGGTCGCGCAGCGGATCGAGCCGTCGTCCCGTGTCGTCTACGTGGACAACGATCCCATGGTCATCGCGCACGCCCGGGCGCTGCTCCGGTCCTCCTCGGAGGGCCAGACCGCTTACGTGCGGGCCGATTTCCGCGATCCTCAGGCCATCCTGTCCGACCCGGCCGTCCGCGAGACCATCGACTTCGATCAGCCGGTCGCGCTGATGCTCTTCCTGCTGCTGCCGTTCATCTCTAACCGGGACAAGCCCGCCGAGCTCGTCACGGAACTGCTCGACGCCCTTCCCCCCGGCAGTTACCTGGCGGCCTCGCACCTCACGGCCGAGCACGGCCCAGAGATTCTCGACGGGGGAAACGTCTACTGGAACGCCGGTTTCCGGGGCCGGCCCCGGGACTCCGACGAATTCGCCGAGATGGCGTTCCACGGGCTTGAGCTCGTCCCGCCCGGCGTGGTGCTGGTGTCGGAATGGCGCCGGGAAGCCGAATCCCCTCGTCCCGCCCCCTCCGAGATCAACTGCTACGGCGGCGTCGCCCGCAAGCCCGGGTAAGCGGGCGTAGGCTTCCGGCATGCCCGAAGCCGCCGGACTCCCGCCGGAGATCGACACCAGCGTCCCCCATCCCGCCCGGATCTACGACTACTGGATCGGCGGCAAGGACAATTTCGCCGCGGACCGGGAGACCGCGGAGAAGGTCGCGGCCCACATCCCGGCCGTGCGGACGATGGCCCGGGAGAACCGGGCCTTCCTGGGCCGCGCGGTCCGGTACCTGGCCGCCGAGGCCGGGGTCCGGCAGTTCCTCGACATCGGCACGGGCCTGCCCAGTGTGAACAGCGTCCACGAGATCGCCCAGCGGATCGAACCGTCCGCCCGCGTCGTTTACGCCGACAACGATCCGCTGGTCATGGCCCATGCCCGGGCGCTGCTGACCTCCTCCCCCGAAGGACGCACCGCCTACGTCCAGGCCGACTTCCGGGACCCGGAGACCATCCTCTCCTCGGTGCGCGAGACGCTCGACCTCGGCCAGCCCGTCGCCCTGATGCTTCTCGCGCTGCTCCACTTCATCCCGGACTCCGAGGACCCCGAGGGCATCCTGGCCACGCTGCTCGGCGCCTTGCCCGCGGGCAGCTACCTGGTGGCCTCCCATGTGACTCCGGAGCACGACCCGGAGCGGTTCGCGGGCGTGAAGGGCGACTACCAGGTGCCGGGAGTCTCCCCGGCCCACCGGGAGTCCGGGGAGTTCGCCCGGCTGGCCTTCAGCGGCCTGGACCTCGTGCCGCCGGGCGTCGTCCTGGTCTCGGAGTGGCGGCGCGACGCCGCGGCCGGGCCGGTCCCGGCGCCCGCGGAAGTCAGCTGCTACGGCGGTGTCGCCCGCAAGCCGGACTAGCGTTCTACAGCACTGCCAGGACGCCGCCGTCCACGTGGATGGTCTGGCCGTTGACGAAGTCGGACGCGGGGGACGCCAGGTACAGCAGGGTCCCGACCAGCTCTTCGACTTCGCCCCAGCGGCCGGCCGGGGTACGTCGCGTGATCCAGGCGTCGAAGGCCTCGTCGGCCTTGAGCGCGGCGTTGAGGTCGGTCGCGAAGTAGCCAGGGCCGATGGCGTTGACCTGGACGCCGCTTCCGGCCAGGTCGGCGCACATGCCCTTGGTGAGCATCTTGACGCCGCCCTTGGTCGCCGCGTAGGGGGCGATGCCCGGCCGGGACGCCTCGGACTGCAGGGACGCGATGTTAATGATCTTCCCTCGGCCCCGGGACGCCATGCGCCGCCCGGCCTCCCGCCCGACCAGGAACGCGCTGGTCAGGTTGGTGGCGACGATCCGGTTCCAGTCCTCAAGCCGGTAGTCGGCGACCGGGCCGCGGATCTGGATCCCGGCGTTGTTCACACAGATCCCGACCGGGCCGATGTCCCGTTCGACGGCGTCGAACGCCGCGATCACCTCGGCCTCGTCTGTGACGTCGAACCGGACAGCATGCACCCGGGTTTCCCACTCCGGTGCTTCGCCCCGCAGGGCCCGGGCCGCCTCTTCCAGCCGGCCGGGGTCACGGCCGTTGAGCACGACGCTGGTACCGGCCTGGAGCAGGCCCCGGGCCAGGGCGAGGCCGATGCCCCGGCTGGAGCCGGTGACCAGGGCCAGCTGACCCTCGATATCGAAGAGCGGATGGGCGTTCACTTCGGCGTGAGGCCGGTTTTCCCGGCCAGGTCGAGGAGGTCGTCGAGGACATCACCCAGAGCGGTGACCTGCAGCGACAAGTGGCCCTCGCCGGGCTTGAGGTGGACCCGCGCGCCCGGGATGGCCGAGGCCAGCCACTCACCGTGAGCGTAGGGGACCATCCGGTCCTGGTCGCCCTGCCAGACGGCGACCGGGGTCTCGATCTTGGCCAGGTCGAATCCCCAGTTCATGGTGAACGCCAGGTCGTCGTCCCGCCAGCCGGCGATGCCGTTGCGCACCGCGTCGCCGAGGCCCTTCGCCACGTGTGCCGCGTACTCCCCGGTAAGCGCGGCCTTGTCGACGCCGGAGACCAGTCCGCCGAGCGCCGCCGCGACGGCGTCCGGCGTCAGGTTCCCGAGTTGGGCGGCCTCACGGTTCAGGTAGTCGGTCAGCGGCGTGATCCCCTTCAGTGCCGCACCGAACTCGGTCACGTTCTCCGGGCCCATCCCGGCCAGGAAGTCGAGCCCCTCGGCCTGGTACGGGGCCACTCCCGCCACCGACGCGGCGGCGAGGCACCGGCCTGGCAGTTTCGCGGCGCAGGCCAGCGCGTGCGGGCCGCCGCCCGAGACCCCGTAGGTGACGAACGTGTCCGCGCCGATCTCATCCAGCGCCGCCGCGACGTCGTCCGTGACGTCGCCGACCTTGCGGGCCGGCCGGGGAGTGGACGCCTCGTACCCGGGACGGGCGATCATCACGACCTTCAGGCCGCGGGCCCGCGCGGTCCGGACCGTCTGCGGGAACACGTCCAGCCCGACCGGTGTCCCCTCGTGGATGACCAGGGGGAACCCGTCCTCCGGTCCCGCCGTCAGCATGTGCAGGTCCCGGCCGTCCGGCAGTTCTATGAGTTTCTGTTCTCTGGGCACGATGCCCAGCGTAGTGCCGGCTACCTGCCGGGATTGGAGTAGATCTTCTCCGGCGTGAGGAGAACGGCGGTCCGGCGCTCTGCGGCCATCACCCGGTCGTAGGCCTCGAAGTCGTCGTGCGTCCCGCCCGCCGCGGTGAAGACGTCCCGCAGGAAGACCCGGAGCCGTTCGGCGTCGAAGCCCTCGTAGGGATCGTCGGGTCCGATGAGTTCCACGGGGCCCTCGGCGGCGGCCCACTGCCAGCCCGCCCGCACGACGACGTTCGTATAGGGCCGCTTGCGCAGCCAGTCCAGCTTCCGGGTGCCGCCCCGGATGACCATCCCGACGACCGGCCTCCCGAGCGCGGGATGCGGCAGCACTCCGGCGTTCACCACCGTCGAGGAGATGCTCCCCTCGTCCCGCAGCACGGACACGGTCACCAGCCCGTGGTCCTGCCGGGTCAGCTCCTGGAATTCCGCGATATCAGCCATGGCCCCATTTAACTCCCCGGCGTCAGCGGGCGGCCGGGGCGGCTGGAGGTAGGGGCTGGCGGGCGCGGTTCCGTACGGGGGCGCCTGGGCGTAGGGGGACGAGGGATGCCTGTTCAGCAGATCGACCAGCCAGACGACCAGGGCCGCGATGAGGAAGACCAGGGCCGCGGCCACGTCGACGAGGGCGAACCAGTGCCATTTCAACGTCAGGAACTGGCCCGCGTCCCAGAAGAAGTGCAGGACGATCAGCGGGATGACGCTGCCGAAGCGCAGGTAGAGGAGGACGAACACCGCGGCCCAGACGGCGACGCCGAGAATTCCCGGACCGTAGTAAATGTGGTAGGAGCAGCGCAGCAGCACCGCGACGATCAGGATCTCGGCTACCGGGCGCTTCGCCTGCTTCAGGGTGCTCACCACGAACGCGAGGGCGACCATCTCCTCGACCACGGCGGTGACCCCGGATCCGAAGACCGAGTACACGAGGTAGGGGACCGACGGGTGCAGCTGGTGCGGAAGCTGGCGCGTGGTCACCAGCACGGTGACCGTTCCCCCGGCGCTGAAGGCCAGCAGCCCCAGGGCCGCCATGCGCACCGCCCGGCCCGGGGCGGCGCGGTCCGGGGCCGGCGGCGCGCCGTCGGGAACCCGGGGACGCGGCAGTCGCGTCCCCAGCCACCGGGACGTGACACCGCGGCGGGCCGACACCAGGACGACGACGATCGACACGAGGGCCGCGTTGCAGACCTGCTGGACGATGGCGGGGGCGAACGCCCCCCATCCGCCGCTCTGAGGCTGGCCGCCGCCGCC
>WRBL01000314.1 GCA_009784565.1 Streptosporangiales bacterium
GACCCGGCGGCGGGGCCTGGGTCCGGGTCGCGGTCCGGGCCGCGGTCCGGGTCTCGGTCCGGGTCACGGTCCGGGTCGCGGAGGAAGGCCCGGAGGCGGGCCAGATCCTCGTCGCCGAAGCCGTTGCCGGACAGCCACTTCGGCAGGCCGCCGTAGCGGGCGTCCAGCTGCTCCAGGAACGCCTTCATGGTCTCCGGGCGCGGCACGTGGGCTCCCACCGGCTTGCTGCCGGCGTCCTCGTTGTAGGTGGTCGAGCCGGTCAGCCGGGCGATCACGGCCTCGATCCGTTCGGCGCTGGCCGCGTAGTCGGCGACCACCGCGTCCGGCACGGCTCCGGCGGCGGTGAGGGCCATGGCCACGATCACGCCGGTGCGGTCCTTGCCCGCCGCGCAGTTCACGATGGCGGCGCCGGAGGAGGTGGCGATCGCGCGCAGGGCGGCGGTCACCTCCTCGGGACGTTCCTCCAGGTAGCCGAGGTAGTGACCGGTCGTGACGTCGTCGGGGTACCGCTCGGAGTCACGGGCCAGCTTCTCGGTCAGCAGCGCCCGCGCCACCTCGTCCCGCTGGGACGGGAACACCGGCAGGACCGGGTGGCAGGCGTGCCGCACACCAGGCACCGCGTCCAGCGGGCCCGGGCCCTCCTTCTCGACCTCGCCCGTGGTCCTCAGGTCCACGATCGTGGTCACTCCGTAGTCGTTGACCAGCAGGTCCACGTCGGTTTTCGTCAGGCCCTGCAGGTTGTCCGACCGCAGCAGGCGGCGCGGCACGATGTGCCCGCCGTCGCCGGTGGGCGTCCCGCCCAGGTCCCGCATGTTGGCCGCGCCTTCAACATCGATCCACGCCATGTCCCTATTGTCCCAGGATCCGAAGGCTATTCGGCACCCCGTGCCGGAAAAGTGGCGGTGAACATTGAGCCGCTGGCGCTCCGGGCGGCCGCCTAGCGGGCCGAGGCGGAGTGGACCAGGTCGACGAGACGGGCCAGGACGTCGGGGTTGGTGGTGGGCAGGACCCCGTGGCCCAGGTTGAAGACATGGCCGCTCCCGGTCCCGGCGCCGCGGCGCAGGATGTCGCGGGCCCGGGCCTCGATGACCTCCCACGGGGCGCCGAGCATGGCCGGGTCCAGGTTGCCCTGCACCGCCTTCCCCGGGCCGATCCGGCGAGCGGCCTCGTCCAGGGGGACCCGCCAGTCCACGCCGACCACGTCGGCGCCCGCCTCGCCCAGCAGGGCCAGGAGCTCGCCGGTGCCGACGCCGAAATGGATCCTCGGCACGCCGGAGGCGGCGAGCGCCGAGAAGATCTTCGCCGTGTGCGGCATGACCAGTTCCCGGTAGTCCGCGGCGCTGAGGGCGCCGGCCCAGGAGTCGAAGACCTGGACCGCCGACGCGCCCGCCGCGACCTGGGCCGACAGGAACCCGGTCGAGATGTCGGCCAGCTTGTCCATCAGGGCGTGCCACAGCCCGGGCTCGCCGTACATCAGGGCCTTGGTGTTCTCGTAGTTCTTCGAGGGGCGGCCCTCGATCAGGTACGAGGCCAGGGTGAACGGCGCGCCCGCGAAGCCGATCAGCGGCCTGGGGCCGAGCTCGGAGACCAGCGACCTCACCGACTCGGTGATGTAGGGGACGTCGTCCGGCTCCAGCGGCCGCAGCCGCTCCACGTCCGCCGCCGACCGCACGGGCTGGCCCATCACGGGGCCGACACCGGGCTTGATCTCGACGTCCACGCCCACCGCCCGCAGCGGGACCACGATGTCGCTGTACAGGATGGCCGCGTCCACGCCGTAGCGGCGCACCGGCTGCAGCGTGATCTCGGTGACCATCTCGGGCCGGGTGCAGCACTCCAGCATCGGGACGCCTTCCCGGACCCGGTGGTACTCCGGCAGCGCGCGGCCGGCCTGGCGCATGAACCAGACCGGGGTGTAGGGAACGTCCTCGCCGCGGCACGCGCGGAGGAAAGGGGAGTCCTGGGTCACCGCGCGATTCTCCCATACCGGGCCCGCGGGCCGTCGCCCGGGGCGGGCGGAGGGCACCGCGAGCGACACGCCGGGTGATATCCGCGCTAACCGCGGCCGAACATGCCAAACTCGGGAGAGGTCATCGTGATTTCAGATGTCAGTTAGGCGAACGAAGGCAGCCAAAAGGGGGCGCCTCCATGAGCCAGCCGGACGGCGGTCATCATGGGGACTGTCCCGGCCGCGGCCGCCGTCGGCCAGGCCGACCAGAGTGTCAGCGCCGCGTAGCGGCCGGCAACGGGGAACAGGCGGGTCGTAGGTGGACAGAACGTGGGGATGCAGAACGTGGGCGCGGGCAGCGAACGGACCGGGAAATGGCCGGCCACGGCGGCGAACCGGACACCGGTGGACGTACCGCTGCCCCGGCCGACGTACGCTCAGGCCATGAGGTTGGCGCAGGATAAGCCCACGGCGGGAGGACACGGCGGGCCTCCGGCGGGCCGGGACACGGGGGAACAGGCCCCGCCTCAGGGGACCCCGGGCCAGCGGGACACCGGAGGCGGCACGCCGCAGGGCGAGGCCGCCGTGCCGGGGGCAGACGCGGTGTTCCAGCTCGCCTCGGCCGGATTCCACTCCGCGGTCGATGACCTGGCCGGGCTGCGCAGCGACATCGTCTTCGACGTCTCGCCGGCTCCGCGGCGGATCGCCCCGTACGCGACCGCGATCGAGGCCGCCGTCTACGCCGGCGACCGCGACGACGATGACGAGATCGCCAGCGGGCGCCTCATCCTGCTGCACGACCCGGACGGGCAGCCCGGCTGGACCGGGACGTTCCGGCTGGTCACGCTGGTCCGCGCCGACGTCGAGGAGGAGATGGCCTCCGACCCGCTGCTGGGGGCCGTCGGCTGGAGCTGGCTCACCGACGCCCTCGCCCTCCATGCCCCCGGCTATTCCGCGCCGAGCGGCACCGTGACGCGAGTGATCACCGAGGGGTTCGGCGGCAAGTCCGTCGAGCCGTCCCGGACCGAGTTCGAGCTCCGGGCGTCCTGGTCTCCGCCGGAGGACACCGACCTCGGGGTGAACGTGGCGGCCTGGTGCGACGTGCTGGCCGCGGCGGCCGGCCTCCCGGCCCAGCCGCCCGGCACCACCGCCCTGCGCCCGGGAAAGCCCCGGGATCCGGGCCCGCCGGCCCCCGGCGGGAGGCGGCGCTGATGACGGCCGAACGCGTCCCGCACGACGAGGCGGCCGCCCCGGGCCCGGAGGAACAGCCCGGGCGCGAGGTCATCGACCTGACCGAGCCCCGGGACGGGCTCCCGCCGGTCATCGCCGACGCGGGCGACCTGGCCGAGGCGGTCGACCGGCTCGCCGCCGGGACCGGGCCCCTGGCGGTCGACGCCGAGCGGGCCTCCGGCTACCGGTACGGCCAGAAGGCCTACCTGGTCCAGCTGCGCCGGGAAGGCGCCGGCAGCGTGCTCATCGACCCCGTCGCCTGCCCCGACCTGTCGGGCCTGGACGCGCGGATGACCGACGTCGAGGCGGTGCTGCACGCGGCCACGCAGGACCTTCCGTGCCTGGCCGAGATCGGCTACCGGCCGCGCTCGCTGTTCGACACCGAGCTGGCCGGACGGCTGCTCGGCTACCCGCGCGTGGCGCTGGGCACCCTCATCGAGGAACTGCTCGGGTACCGGCTGGCCAAGGAGCACTCGGCGTCGGACTGGTCGATGCGCCCGCTGACCGACGAGATGCTCCGCTACGCGGCCCTCGACGTGGAGATCCTCACCGACCTCCGGGACATGCTGGCCGCCCAGCTCGAGGAACAGGGCAAGGCCGAATGGGCCCGGCAGGAGTTCGCGGCGATCGCGGCCGCTCCCCCGCCGGCGCCCCGGGCCGACCCGTGGCGGCGCACCTCCGGCATTCACAAGGTGCGCAGCCGGCGCGGTCTCGCGGTGGTCCGCTCCCTGTGGGAGGCCCGGGACGAGATCGCGCGGGAGGCCGACTTGTCTCCCCGCCGCGTGCTGGGCGACGCGGCGATCATCGAGGCGGCCAAGACCATGCCGGCCTCCCGGCCGCAGCTCGACGCCATCGGCGGTTTCGGCGCCCGCAACGCCCGGCGGCACGGTGCCGCCTGGATGGCGGCGGTGCGCCGGGCCCGGGCGGCCGACGAGTCCGAGCTGCCCGAGGTCACCGGGCCGTCGTCGTCCGGTCCCCCGCCGGCCAGCCGGTGGTCTGACCGGGACCCGGCTGCCGCCGCCCGGCTGGCGGCCGCCCGGTCGCGCGTGAGCGCCATCGCCGAAGAGCACCATCTGCCCGCGGAAAACCTGATCACCCCGGACACGGTCCGGCGGCTGGCCTGGGAGCCGCCCCAGCCGATCACCCTCGCCAGCGTCACCGAGCGCCTGACCGGGCTCGGCGCCCGGGCCTGGCAGGCCGGCCTGGTCTCCGGCCCCCTCGCCGCGGCGCTGTCCGACCCGGCGGCCGTGGACGCCGCGGCCTCGAACACGGCGGCCTCGAACGCGGCGCGGGCGAAAGCGACGACGCCTGCGGTGTCCGGTAACGACGACACCGACACGGGAGGGCGCGCGTGACCGGACGGTTCGCATCGGCCGGATGGCTCACCGTGGCCACGGCGGCCGCCGCGGCCAAGCCGCAACTCCCCCCCATCATGCAGGCGGTCGCGGGCCCGCTGGATCACTACGGCGTGTGGGCCGTCGCGCTGCTGCTCCTGCTGGAGAACATCGGCATCCCGGTCGTTCCGGGCGAGTTCGCGATGATCGCCGGGGCGATCTACGCCGGCGCCGGGCAGCTGAACGTGATCGTCGTCGGCGTGGCCTCCGTGGCCGCCTGCTTCGTCGGGGCCATGATCGGGTACGGCATCGGCCGGGCCGGCGGGCGCAGGCTCGTGCTCCGCTACGGCAAGTACGTGTTCATCAAGGAACACCACCTCGACAAAGCCGAGCACGCGGTGCAGCGCTACGGCGGCGTCATCGTGGTGGCCGCCCGGTTCATCGTGGGGCTGCGCGAGCTCAACGGGATCATCTCCGGCGTCACCGGGATGAAGCCGGTCACCTTCACCGTGGCCAACCTCATCGGCGCCGTCGCCTGGGTGGCAACCTGGGTCAGCCTGGGGTACCTGGCCGGGGACCATATCGCCACCATCTACGCCGAGGTCAGCCGCTACGCGGCCTACGTGGGCATCGTGGTGGTCGTGGCGGCCGCCGTCTGGCTCGGGCTGCGCTGGCGCCGGCGCAGGCGCCTGCGGCCCGGCGGCCCGGCCGCGGAGCCGGCCGATCAGGCTCAGGCCTCCGACAAGTCGTAGCGGTCGGCGCCGGCCAGCTTGCCCGCGGCCACGTGCAGCACCCAGAATCCCGCCGTCGGCAGCGGGTCGTCGAAGCCGGCGGGCGGTCCCGCGGCGCCCAGCCCGGCGGCCGCGGCCGCGATGAGCCCCGGCAGGTTCTCCCGGTGCGCGCAGAGAATCGCCGGCCGGTCCGACGCGAGGACCGAGGCTAGGAACTGCGACCAGTCGGACCTGCCCGTCCGGGAGATGCGCAGGGCGTCCGCGCGCTGAACCCGTATTCCGGCCGCCTCGGCGTACGGGCGGACGGTCTCGGTGCAGCGCAGGGCGGGTGAGGTGAAAACCCCGGCCGCAGGCGCGAAGCACGCCAGCAGGGGGGCCACCGCCGCTGCGTCGCGGTCCCCCCGGTCGTTGAGCGGCCGGGCCTCGTCCTCGCCGGGCCAGTCGTCCTTCGCCTCGGCCTTGGCGTGCCGCAGCAGGATCACCGGGACGGTGTCGGCGGGCGCCGCGGCGAAGGCGTCGAGTACGTCGGCGTCCTGCGGGTAGGAAACCCGCTCCCTGGCCTCTTCCTCCGGCAGCCAGACGGCCTCGTCGACCTCCTCGTTGGGGACCGCTCCGTCAGCGACGCCGGTGACCCGGGCCGACCAGTACGTGACCCGCTTCGCCCGCCCGCTGACCTTGTATTTCACCTGGGTGAGCCGTCGGCCGAGGATAATCTGGGCGCCGCCCTCCTCGCGCGTCTCGCGGACCGCGGTCAGCGGCAGCGGCTCGCCGGGCTCGGCCTTGCCCTTGGGCAGCGACCAGTCGTCGTACCTCCTGCGGTGGACGAGAAGGATCTCCGGGGCCCCGCCGGGGCCCGGACGCCAGGCGACCGTACCGGCCGCCTTGATCGACCCGGCGTTCTTATCCGCCGGTTTTTGAGGCATCAGCGGTCCGTCCTCGGATTTTCTCCTGGATAAGGCTTTCATGCAGGTCCCGCAGCGGGTGCCCGGCCGAGTCCCGGGAATGCCGGGTCCAGCCGCCGCCGGAATCCAGGCGCCACGACGACGTGGCGTCATCCATGCCGCGGGCGAGCAGCGCACGCAGTTTAACGCACTGCTCCGCGTCACGAACCCGGACCAGGGCCTCCACCCGGCGGTCCAGGTTGCGGTGCATCATGTCGGCGCTGCCCAGCCAGACCTCGTCGTCCGGCTCGCCCTGGTTCTCCGACGGCTCCCCGAACGCGTAGATGCGCGAGTGCTCCAGGAACCGGCCCAGCACGCTGCGGACCCGGATGGTCTCCGACAGGCCGGGAACGCCGGGCTTCAGCGCGCACATGCCGCGGACCCAGATGTCGACCGGCACGCCGGCCTGCGACGCCCGGTACAGCGCGTCGATCACGACCTCGTCGGTCAGCGCGTTGCACTTGAGCACGATCCGGGACGGCTTCCCGGCCCGGGCCCGGGAGGCCTGGCGGCCGATGCGGTGCACGATGCCGGCGCGCAGCGCCTCGGGGGCCACCAGCAGCCGCCGGTACCCGCTCTTGCGGGCGTACCCGGTGAGGTGGTTGAACAGGTCCGTGACGTCCTCGCCGACGGCCGGGTCCGCGGTGAGCAGCCCGAAGTCCGTATACACGCGGGCCGTCGCCGGGTGATAGTTGCCGGTGCCGATGTGGCAGAAGCGCCGGAGGCTGCCGTCCGGTTCCTCGCGGACGATCAGCATGAGCTTGGCGTGGGTTTTCTTGCCGACGAAGCCGTAGACCACGTGGCAGCCGGCTTCCTCCAGCTTGCGGGCCCAGGTGATGTTGGCCCGCTCGTCGAACCGGGCCTTGATCTCGACCACCACGACGACCTGCTTGCCGGCCTCGGCCGCGTCCACCAGCGCGTCCACGATCGGGGACACGCCTCCCGTCCGGTACAGCGTCTGCTTGATCGCCAGCACCTGCGGGTCGGCCGCCGCCTCCTCGACCATCCGCTCGACGGTGGTGGAGAACGAGTCGTACGGATGGTGAACGAGGACGTCCCGCTCCTTCAGCGTGTCGAACACGCCGGCGTCGGTGGGCAGCGCCCCGGTGGAGGGCACGAACGGCGGGTAGCGCAGCTCGCCCAGGGGCAGGTCGGCGATGGTGTCCAGGCCGGACAGGTCGAGCGGCCCGGGCACGGTGAAGACGGCCTGGGTGTCCACGCCCAGTTCCTTCACCAGGCGGCACAGGATGTCCGCCGACATGGTGTCGGTGACCTCCAGCCGGACCGCCGGGTCGAAGCGCCGCCGGACCAGTTCCTTCTCCATGGCCTGCAGCAGGTTCTCGGCGATATCCTCGTC
>WRBL01000315.1 GCA_009784565.1 Streptosporangiales bacterium
CGTCGATCACCGTCGGGAACACGACCGTCTACTTCGGCACCACCGAGGAACCGGATCCCGACGGCCTCACCTGGCACGTCGGCGAGGACGTCACCCAGTACTCGTCACTGCTGAAGTCGCCCCACCCGTTCAGCGGCGGCATCGTCAACTACGTCAGCAGCGCCGACAACGGCGTCTACGACCAGACCGCGACCCTCACGTTCTACTCCGCCGGCGCGCACGATCCGGCGCCAGCGGAGCCCGATGACGTCGTCGGCGTCGGATCAGCGGACGTGAACGCGTCGGGGAACAGCACGACATTCACGATCCCGTCCCTGCCCCGGAACACGGTCCGGGCCGAGCTGGAGATCTACATCAAGGGCAACGGCTGCGACGAGCAGTGGTTCGCGTCGGTACCGAATGACGTCTACGACAAGAACACCAGCTGGTTCTGCCCGAACGGGCCGTACCGTGAAGTCGACGCGTCGATCGACGGAACCCGCGCGGGCGCGGTGCAGTACTTCCCCTACATCTACTCTGGCGGCATCGTGCCGACGCTGTGGCGGCCTGTCCCGGCCATCGGCACGTTCAACCTGGCGCCCGAGGTCCTGGACGTGACGCCGCTGGCCGGAGACCTGAACCAGTCCGGCAGCCACACGGTCACGCTGACCGTTCCGGGGGTCAACGACACCTGGAATCTCATGGCGAACCTGCTGCTGTTCACCGACAAGCACGCGTCCGTCGTCACCGGCGGGCTCAGCAAGAACACCGTGGCGCCCGCGGCGACGGAATCGGTGAAGACCTCGCAGCCGACATCGACCACCGCGGACGCCACCACCACCGCGCGGCGGCAGTCGGTGCTGTCGGGATGGGTGCGGACACCGGCCGGGAAGGTCACCACCACGGTCACGTCGTCCAGCGCGTTCTCCAGCGCCGAGCAGGTGACGCTCGACGGGCTGAACGAGGACCTTCAGCAGACGGACACGGGATCCGAGGTCACGCGCACGACCGGGGCGGGCCAGAACTGGACCAGCGCGCACCGGTGGTCGTACCCGCTGAGCATGACCGACCAGGTCGGTTCCTACACCGACGACAACAACTATGCCCTCAGCGGCACGGTCCAGATGGGCCGCGATCTGACCGACACCACGGCCGGGCCCGGCATCGCGCCCGCGTCCAGCTGGAGCAAGGACCAGCTGTCGTCGGCAGGCGAGCAGGACCGGTCCGGCGGCACCCTCACCGTCGCCGACGGACACAGTACCGAAACCTGGACCGGTACCTACGAAGGTCGCGTGCTCCAGCACCAGCTCGCCTCCGACCACGGCCTCGTCACCGAGGACAAGTCCCGCTTCCTGCGCTGACGCCGGATCCGAAGGAGACCCACCATCGCCCTCCTGGCCTACAACCTGGTCGGCCGCGATCTATGACCGCGAGTCGCCGCTAACCGGCTGGCTGTTCCCCGGGGACGGCGCCCGGGGCTTGAAGATCGGCCACGGCGAGTCCCCGGATGGTCATTTCCGCGAACTGCTCGCCGATCGTGCGTGCGGTGAATTCGCCGCCCGGGCGGAACCACCGGTAGACCCAGTTCATGGAGCCGAGAATCCACAGCGCGGCGAGTTTCGGGTCGAGGCCCTCCGGGATCAGCCCCTCTTTCTGCCCCGTTGCGACCAGATTGCTGAAGACGCCGCGGTAGGCATGCTCGCCTCCGAGAATCTGCGCCTGGCGGTCGGGGGCCAGTGCCTGCAGTTCATGCAGGAACACGGCTGTCTTCTTCAAGTTGCCGCATTCATGATCAATGTGACCGACGATAACTTTCCGTAGCCGCTGCAGGGCGTCGCCATCGCCCGTGGCCAGCGACTCGATGTTGGCGAGGCCTTCCTCGTGGACCGATTTAATGACCTCGAAAAGGAGATCCTCCTTTGACTGTATGTAGTAGTAGAGGCTGCCCTTGAGAATCCCGAGCCGGCTCGCGATACCCTGCAGCGACGCCGCCTCGTACCCCTTCTCGTAGAAGACCTCGGTGGCCACCTCTATTAGTTCCGGCCAGCGTTCTTCGCGGGGCTTACGCTCCCCGCTGCTCCGCTGCCCCCGCCCCGGCGGTTGCCTCATTGATACCTTCCTCGTCCTCTTACTCCCCGCCGGTCAAGGAACACGCGGTTTCGGCGCTTCGGTGATTCCCCGGCGGGACAGCTCTTCCCGGATGCTCGCGCGGAGCACGTGCTTCCTGATCTTCGTTCCTGACATTGGCCATTCGGCGACGAAACGCACGTAGCGCGGCACCCGGTACGTGGCGATCTTACCGACGCAGTACCCGATCACGTCGGACTCGGTGGCATGCGCCCCCTCCTTCAGCTGAATGAACGCGGCGGGCACCTCGACGTAACGCGCGTCGGGCGCGGCGACGACGGCGGCGATCGACACCGCGGGGTGGGTAAGCAGGAATTCCTCGACCTCCGCGGCGGCCACGTTCTCCCCGCCGACCTTCAGCATGTCCTTCAGCCGGCTGACGAACGTCACACGCCCGTCGACGTCCATCTCGGCGAGGTCACCGCTGCGGTACCAGCCGTCGGAGTCAATGACGCGCGCGGTGAGCTCGGGGTCGCGGAAGTAGCCGTCGAACGCGCTCGGCCCGCGCAGCAGTAGCTCTCCGCGCTGCCCGGGAGGCAGGTCCTTGCCCATGGGATCGACTATGCGGCACTCCATTCCGGGCATCGGGTGGCCGCCCGTGGTCAGGCGCTTGTCCAGCGGGTCATCGAGATGGCTGAGCGACAGGAAGGCCGACGACTCGGTCATGGCCACGCAGGAAACCTGGACGGCGCCGGGCAGCCGGGCGGCCATTTGCCGCAGCCGCTCAGCGACGCCCACCACCATGACGACGCGGATCCGGCTCAGGTCCCGGTCCGGGAAGTCCGGCTGGTCCAAGACCGGCAGCCAGATGGTCTCGAAGGCGGCCAGTGCCACCGTGACGCCTTCCCCCTCCAGGTACGCGGGTGTCCCAGCCGGGGTGAAGAAGCCCGGGTGGACAAACGCGCACCCGGCGTTTACGCAGGTCAGCGCGAAGGTGATGCCGCCGCCGTGGAACAGCGGGATCGCGGTCCACACCCGGTCGTCCGGAGTCAGCCGCAGGCGGCCCGTGATCCCGGAGGCCAGCCTCACCAGCGCCTCATGGCTCAGCAGCGCGCCCTTCGGGGCGGCCGTCGTGCCGGACGTGTACACGAGCACGGCGGGGTCTCGCACCCGGACGGACTCTTCGGCGGCTGAGACGGTGGCGTGGGACACGGCGGCCGCGGTCTCGTTCAGCGTCGCGCCCAGCAGCACGATCCGCCGCAGTTCGGGTGCCTCGGGGAGATCCAGGTCGGCCAGCCGCTGGTTCCGCAGGCCGGGAATCGCCTCGGTGAGCAGCGCGGGGAAGTCGGGTGAGCCGCCGTCGTCCCCGGACGCGGTCACGCAGATCCTCATTCCCGAATGGACGATGACATGGGCCAGTTCGCGGGCTTTGAACCGCGCGCTGACCGGGACGGGGACGGCGCCCAGCTTCGCCGCGGCCAGCAGCAGCGCCACCAGGTCCGCGGACGCGGGCAGCAAGAGCCCCACCCGGTCTCCCCGGCGCACTCCCAGCCCCGCCAGGCCGCGGGAGAAGCGCTGCGTCCGGCCGGCGAGATCGCGGTAGGTAAGCCGCTCGCCCGGGAAGACCAGGGCCTCGGCATCCGGGCGCAGTTCCGCCTGGCGGCCGAGCATGTCTCCCAGCGTCGTCACCTGAATCCACGGACGCCCGGGCCTGCCCGTGTTCCTGTCCTCCGTAGCGCGCATGACCGCCTCCCAGCGAGAGCGCAGCGCATTGACCGATGCGCCGCCTCATGTCTAGTGTAAAACAACCGTTTGGTAGTGGCACTGGAGGCGATGTGGCCGGTTACGACGTGGTAGTGATCGGGGCCGGCGCCGCCGGGCTGTCGGCCGGGGCGCTGCTGGCGGCGGAGGGAAAGCGGGTACTCGTGGCGGACCGCGCCCCTGTGCTCGGCGGGCGGGCGATGGCGGTGCCGGACGAGGGGTTCAAGGTCAACGTCGGAGGCCACCTCATCGAGGATCCCGGCTCTGGCCTGACCAAGGTGTTCGAGCATGTCGGCAAGAGGCTGATCCACGGGACAGTCTCCGCGGAGATGCCGGTGTGGAACCACGAGAAGGGCCAGTGGGGATCCATCCGGGACCGGTACTCGGCGAACAAGTCCGAGTTGAAGAAGGTCATCAGGGCGATCCTGGACACTCCCTACGAAGAGTTCGACCGATGGGATGACCGCACCCTGCGCGAGTGGCTGCGTCAGCACACAACCGACCAGGGCGTCATCGACCTGTTCGAATCCATCACCGTGCTGGAATGCATGACGGACCGCTGGTGGGACCACTCGGCCAGTGACAACCTCTACGTGCGGAAGATGCACTATGCCGAGAAGGGCATGGCCGCCTACTCCTGCTGGCCGGGACAGGGCTGGGACGGCCTGTGGTCCGACCTCGCCGACGCGATCCGCGGATTCGGCGGCGACCTGCGGCTCGGCACCCAGATCGAACGTGTCCTCATCGAGAACCACGAGGTCAAGGGAGTGGCAGTGGCGCGGCAGCCGCGCGTGCTGCCGAACGAGTTTCTCGAGGAAGAGATCATCGAGGCTCCGTGCGTCATCTCCACGCTGCCGGTGTGGCACGTGCTGAACGTCGTCCCGGCCGACGACCTCCCGGACTGGTACACCGGGCAGATTCGGTATCTGGCCCAGGACCGCTTCAGGATCGCCTGGCTGGGCCTGTACCTGGCGACGGAGGAACCGGTGGCCCGGCTGGACCCGCGCGAACTGTCCACGTGGCTGCGCACCCCGACCACCGACACCCCGGGGTTCATGTTCAATATGACGGCGATGGACCCGGCCTGCTCGCCGCCCGGCACGAACCTGCACGTCATGGGCGCGGTAGTGCCGGGCGAGAAGGGACGCGACCAGCGGTACCTGCGAGAGACCATGCTGGCGTTCGAGGAAGGGATCAAGGTCATGTGGCCAGGCTTCGCCCGGCCGGTCTGGCGCAGACGGCACCTCGTGTTCGAGCCTTCCTTCGGGGTGATCCAGAAACCAGGACTCGTCGGCATGTACCGGCCGCACTGGCGAGCACCCAACGTGGACGGGCTGTACTTCGCCAGCGAGACCTTCCGCAGCCGCGGGGTCGGCACCGACCGCGCGGCCCGCGCCGCACTGACCGTCGTCGAGGACTACCTCGGCCGCAGGCTGGCCACGTTCGGCGACGGATGGCGGTACTGATGACGGCACCGCTCAGGCTGGAACTCGGCCTTCCCGGCCAGATCATGCCGCCCGCGTCGGCCGCCGTGAGGTTCGCGCAGCGAGCAGAGGCAGACGGGTTCGACGCCGTGTGGTGGCCGGACCATCTCATGGGCTGGCATCCGGATTCCCTGTGGACCCCCGACCTGACCCCCCTCGCGAATACCCAGGAGAACCCGCACACCTACTTCGACCCGCTGGTGATGATGGGCGCGATCGGCGCGCAGACCACCCGGCTGCGGGTAGGCGTCGTAGTGACCGACCTGATCCGCCGCCATCCCGCCGTCCTCGCCCAGACAGCGCTGACACTCGACCACCTCACCAGCGGCCGGGCCATCCTCGGCCTCGGCAGCGGCGAACAGCTCAATGTCAAGCCCTACGGGCTGCCCTGGGACAAGCCGGTCGGGCGCTTGTCCGAAGGCATCGACGTGATGCGCCTGCTGTGGCGCGCTGGCGGGCCGGTGGACTTCGAGGGGCGCTTCTTCAACCTCCGCAAGGCTGTGCTGGGCCTTTCCCCCTACGGCCAGGCGCCTCCGCCGGTCTGGACCGCCGCCCACGGACCGCGGATGCTCGAGCTGACCGGCCGGAAGGCCGACGGCTGGCTGCCCACGAAAATGGCACTCGGCGAATACGAGACGTCGCTGAAGACGATCCAGGACGCGGCCCGGGACGCGGGACGGGCTCCGGAGGCCGTCACGCCCGCTCTGCTGGGATACGTGCTCACCGGACCAGACGAGGACACCGTGCAGCGACTCACCGAGCAGCTTCTGGTGCGGGCGCTGTGCGTGCTGCTGCCGGACCGCGTGTTCCGCCAGCTCGGCTTCGAGCCGCCGCTCGCGGCGGGCGGCGGGGCCGGCGGCTCGGGGTTCCATGACTTCGTGCCGACGGCGGTCGGAAGACAGGAAGCGCTCCGGATCGCGGCGGCGATCCCGCCGGAGGTCGTCCGGTACTACGCGTTCTGCGGAACGCCGGAGCAGGTCGCCGACCAGATCCGAGAGTACGCCGTCGCGGGGCTGCGCCACCTCGTGATGTGGAACATCACCGCGTTCGGGGACCCGTCGCTGGCGAAGTGGTCCTTCGGCGCCATGAAGCAGCTCCGCGCGGAGCTGTCCCGGTGACGGCCGACGACCCCGTCGGCGCGTACTTCGCCGCGGTGAACGCCGAGGACTGGGACGCGCTGGCACTGCTGTGGGAACCGGACGCGGAGCTCACCGCCGCCGGGGCGCGGCCGCGCCACGGGCGGGAGGAGATCCTGGCCTATTACCCCAGAGTCCTGTCCGGATACGCCGAGCACCTCGACGTGCCGACGCGGCGGATCACCGAGGGCGCCACTGTGGTCGCGGAAATCCGGTTCACGGGCCGGACCGTATCCGGACGCCCCGTCGTCTTCGACGCCGTGGACGTGTTCGACCTGGTTGCGGGCCGGATCCGGAAACTCACCACCTGGTACGACACGGCTGCCGTCAGCCGGCAGGTCCGCGGTGCGTGACGCGGGCGTGGCCGTCACGCTGCCGGTCGAGGACCGGCTGTCCGCCGCCGAGTACGTTGATCTCGCAGCGCTCGCCGAACGGTCCGGGTACGACGCGGTGCTCGCCGGCGAGGTGGCCGGTCCGGAGGTCTTCAGCCTGCTCGGCATGATCGCCGCGCGGACGACGTCGATCCGGATCGGCAGCGGCGTCGTCGGCTGCTACGCGCGTCCTCCCGCGCTGACCGCGATGGGATTCGCGACGCTCGCGTCCTGCGCCCCGGGGCGCGTCATCGCCGGAGTCGGCGTCAGCAGCCCCATCATCGTTGAGCGCTGGTTCGGGCTGGAATTCGAGCGGCCCCTCGCGACGGCCCGCGATTTCATCGCCATCCTGCGGCGGGCGCTGTCCGGCGAGCCGGTGACGCACGCGGGCGGCCGGCTGCACGCGGACGGGTTCCGGGCGGCGATGACGGTGCCGCCGGCACGGTCCGCGAACGCGGCGGGCCCGGCGGTGCCGATCCTGCTCGCCGCGATGAACCCCGCGATGCTCCGGCTCGCCGGGCGGACCGCCGACGGGGTGTTCCTCACCTGGACTTCCCCTGCCGAGATCGGTTCACGGCTCGCGCACGTGCGAAGCGGGGAACGGCGCGCCGGGAGGCCGGAGGGGCAGGTATGGGCGGCGGCATCGTTCTGGGCGTACTGCGGGCCGCGGCAGGAAGAGGCCCTGGAACGGATGCGGCGCGTCGTACTGCAGTACGC
>WRBL01000316.1 GCA_009784565.1 Streptosporangiales bacterium
ACCGGGTCGCCGTGATCTGCGTCAGCAGCCCGGTCGATCCGCCGGCCCTGGACACGGGCCTGGAGGTGTTCCGCTTCGCGGGACTGGAACCGGTGCTCTACCCGTCGGCGACCGAGCCGGGAACGTTCCGGGAGTACCTGGCCGGGGACGACAAGACCCGGGCGGCCGACCTCGCCGCCGCGCTCACCGACCCCGCCATCTCCGGGATCGTCTTCGCCAAGGGCGGCTACGGCGCCCAGCGAACCCTGGAACTCATCGACTGGGAGGCGATCGCCGCGGAAAACCCGCGCCCCCGCGTCCTGGCCGGGTTCTCCGACGTCACCGCGATCCTGGAGGCGGTCGCGGTGAAACTGGGATGGGCGTCGCTGTCCGCGCCGATGCCGGCCGTGCCCGGGGAGGACGCGCACTACTCGTTCGGGTCGCTGTTGCGGACGCTGACCCGGCCGGGTGACGCCACCGAGATCCGGTACCCGGACGCGGTCACCGTCACCGGCGGCACCGCGCGCGGCGTCACGATGGGCGGAACGCTGACCCTGCTCTCCGCCTCGGTCGGCACCGATACCTCATGGCCGGCCCGCGGCGGCATCCTGCTGCTCGAAGACGTGGAAGAGGAACCGCGACGGCTGGACCGGATGCTGACCCAGCTGCGGCGGTCCGGTTACCTGGACGGCGTCGCCGGGATCGTCACCGGCACCTTCACCGACTGCGGAGAACGCGATGCCGTGCACGAGGTCCTGGCCGAGCGCCTCGGGGACCTGAAGGTACCCGTGCTGGCCTGGGCGAACGTCGGCCACGGCGGGGCGTTCCAGACCTTCCCCGTCGGCATTGCGGCCGAACTCGACGCCGACGCGGCCACACTCCGCCTGCTCGACCCGCCCCTGGTGCCCTGACCGCGAGGACTGGGGCGGCGAGCGTCACCAGTTGCCGCGGTGGTCGGGGACCAGGCGGACCAGGGCCGTGATGATCAGGAGCAGGACCACGAAGATGATGAACACCTGCGCCTGCACGAGCCCGGGCCGGCTGCTCCGGGCGATGACGGCCGTGGTGATCGACACGGCGATGATCGCGCCCGACTGGCGGAACATGCCGCGCAGGCCGGCGATGGCGGCGACCTGATCCGGGGCGAGCTGGAGGCTGGCGTTGTTGGCGGCCGGAACCGACAGGCCCATGCCGATGCCGGTGAGACCGGCGGCGATCGCCAGCCATACGTAGGGGGACAGGGCGGCGGGGAACGACATCATCAGCAGGCCGCCCGCCAGGGCGGTGAACCCGGCCACCATGGGCAGCCGGTAGCCGGTGCGGCGCAGCGCCATCGCGGCCAGCCCCGCGACGGCGATCATCCCGACGCCCCGGGCGGTGAGCAGGGTTCCGGAGCCGAGCGCGTCGAGGTGATACCGGTCTTGCGCGTACAGGGGAACCAGGGCGGCGAAGCCGAGGGCGGCCGCCCCGTACACCAGGTTGATCAGGTTCATGATGCCGAAGCCCCGCCCCCGCAGCAGCCGGTACGGCACGAACGGGGCGGCGGCGGTCCGGGAGTGCCGGACGAAGAACACCAGCGCGATCGCGGCGGCGGCCTCGGAGACGATGAAGACCGGGCTGTAGAGCGGGATGGCGCCGCTGCCCAGGTAGGTGATGCCGAACATCGACGCCGCGATGCCGACGGCGAGCAGGATGATGCCGGGCAGGTCGATGCGGCTGGCGGGCCGTTTGGCCGACGCGGGGATGAACTTGATCGTGAGAGCGATCAGCAGGATGCCGATGGGCACGTTGACCAGGAAGATGCCGCGCCAGGACCAGTAGCTGACGAAGACGCCGCCGATGATGGGACCGACGATCCCGCCGACTGGCAGGATGGAAGTGAACATGCCGACCGCCCGGTCGCGCTCGGGCCCGAAGTGGTCGGACACGATGCCGGTGGCCGAGGGCATGAACGCGCCGCCCCCGAGGGCCTGGATGAACCGTGGCAGCAGCAGGAGGAGCATGTTGTGGGCGAACCCGCAGCAGAGCGAGGCCAGGGTGAACACGGCCGCCGAGACGCCGAATACCTTCTTGCGCCCGTACATGTCGCTGATCTTGCCGGCCATGGGCATGGCGATGACCTGGCCCAGGGCGTAGATCGTGATGGTCCAGCCGCTCCAGTTGATGCCCGCGTGCAGGTCATGCTCGAGGGCCGGCAGGGCCGTGGCCACGATCGTCTGGTCGATCGAGGCCATGAACAGGCCGATGGAGACGATGGCGAAGACCAGCCAGCGGCGCTCGAGCGCCCGCGGGGGGTCAGCCGGAACTATCGAGGCTTCATCGGTCGCACTCACGTATAGTCAGATTAGTTGCTTGCTGGCAAGCATACAAGTTACAAGCGCGGAGTACTTTGATGGACGCCGAAATCGTCGCCCGGCTGAGGGGGGTCATCCCCCGCCTCGCCCGGCAGCTCAACGACACGTCCACCGGGGAGGACCTGACACCCACGCAGTACTCGGTCCTCGCCCTGGTCCGGGTCCGGGGCCCGGTCGGCCTGGCGGAACTCACCGGACTGGAGGGCCTGAACCCGACCATGCTGTCCCGGGTGGTGAAGGTGCTCGACGAACGCGGTCTCGTCCGCCGCCTGCCGGATCCGAAGGACATGCGGGCGGTCCGGCTGGAGGTCACCGAGGAGGGACTCCGGCTGAATGACCGGGTCCGGGCCCAGCGCACCCAGGTACTGTCCGAGTGCCTGGGCCGCCTGCCCCCGGAGACCGCCGAAGCCCTGCTCGCGGCCGTCCCCGCCATGGAGGCACTGGCCGAGGCCGTGAAATCCACCGCTCCCGCTCGCCCGCGCTGACCCGCCGGGCGGCAGGCGGCCGTCTGCTGTCAGCGGAGAGACTTCCGTCCGGGGCCCGGCCCGCTTACCTTGGGGACATGACCGAGGGCGCCCGGGTATACCCGCTTCAGCACACGCAGCCGCCTGAGCCGCTCTGGCGGGAGGTGCTGGGACGCCGGCTGCGCGCGCTCCGGACCGAACGCTGGGAAACGCTGGCCGAGACCGCGGAACGGGCGGGCATCTCGCCCCAGTACCTGTCCGAGGTCGAACGCGGTCTCAAGGAACCGTCAAGCGAGATGATCGCGGCCCTGGCGGGCGCGCTCGGCACCACGCTGGCCGACCTGGTGACCGGGGTCGCCGACGAGTTCCGGGTCCTCCAGGTCGTCGGCGGCCGTTTCTCCCGCCTGGACCGCGCGCGGGGCCTGAACCGGGGCGCCGGACCCGTCTCCGGCCCGGTCGCCCTGGCTCTGGCCGTCTGACCGGCGGTCAGGTCCGGTCGGTGAGGATCTGGTCGGCCAGGCCGTAGTCCAGGGCTGACCGCGGGGTGAAGACGCGGTCCCGGTCGGTGTCGGCCCGGAGGGTCTCCACGGTCTGACCGGTGTGCCGGGACAGTACCGACTCCATCTCGCTCCGCAGCCGGACCACCTCGTCCGCGGCCAGCAGCAGGTCCGGGATCGTGCCCTGGCCGCGTGTCCCGGGCTGGTGCAGCACCACCCGGGCGTGGGGCAGGATCGCCCGGCGCCCCGGGGCGCCCGCCGCCAGCAGCACCGCTCCCTCGGCGATGGCCTGGCCGACGCAGGTCGTCACGACCGGGGCCTGGATGTACTGGATCGTGTCGTAGATGGCGAACATCGAGGTGAGGTCGCCGCCCTCGCAGTTGACGTACAGGTTGATCTCCTGGTCCGGGCTGCGGGCCTCCAGGTAGATCAGCTGCGCGACCAGGGTGTTGGCCACGCCGTCGTCGATCCCCGTGCCGAGGTAGATGATGCGCTCGGCCAGCAGGTGAGAGTAGACGTCCATGATCCGCTCGCCCCGGGAGGACTCCGCGATCACGTTGGGGATCGTGTAGCTGCTCATGACGCCCCCAGCCCGGCCTTGCGCCGCTTCGACGGCATGGTTTCGCTGAACGTTGACACGATGCCGTCCACGAACCCGTACTCCAGCGCCTCTTCCGCCGTGTACCAGTGGTCGTGCCGCGCGTCCTCGGCGATCTTCTCGACCGGCTGGCCGGTGTCTTCGGAGATCAGTCCCAGGACGGTGCTGATCATCTGCCTCAGGTCGGCGGCCTGCAGTTCAACCTCGACGGCCGACCCGCCGATGCCCGCCGAGCCCTGGTGCATCAGGATCCGGGAGTGCGGCAGCGCGTACCGCTTCCCGGGGGTTCCCGACGACAGCAGGAACTGCCCGGCGCTGGCCGCGATCCCCAGCGCCAGGGTAGACACGTCGCACGGCACCAGCCGCATGATGTCGCGGATCGCCAGCATGGAGTACATGGACCCGCCCGGTGAATTGATCCACAGCGCGATGTCCTTACCCGGGTCCTCGTCCGCCAGGGTCAGCAGCTGGCTGGCCAGCATGGTGCCGTTGTCGTCGTCCAGCGCCCCGTCGAGAACGAGGACGCGATTGAGCGCCAGAGACGCCCTGATCCGTTCGGAAAAAATCCTGTGCTCTTCTGCCATGGCACCACAGTGCCCGGCCGGCGGGCGTCAGCCCAGGTCACGCTGCTGGCAGCGGATCCGGTCCGCCGTCAGCAGCGGAACTACAGACGGGCCTCGGGGCGGGTCGGCTCGAAGAGCTCAACCGGGTTGCCGGAGGGATCCTCGACCAGGACCTGACGGCCACCGACGCCCTCGACGATGTCGTTGCGGAAGCGCACGCCGGCCGCGCGCAGCGATTCCACGGCGGCCCGGAGGTCACCGACCTCGATCGAGAACCGGTTCCAGCCGCCCGGAGCCGGCACTGACCCGTCGGGCATGGCCTGGCCGCCGCCGGGACCTCCGCCCGGCGCGCTCAGCACCAGGCGGAGGTCGTCGCGTTCGAGCATCGCGAACGCGGGCGCGGGATGCATCACCTCGGTGAAACCGAGGTGATCACGGTAGAACGCGATCGCGGCATCAACGTCGTGGACGATGTACCGGACGCTGACCGAGGCCATGGGCTCAGTCGCCCCGTCGCGGGACGGGAATGTGCGAGATCACGGCGTCCGGGCCGGGGAACATCAGACGGGTCTGGCCGTCGTCGAACCGCACCAGGTAGGGCGGTTCGCCGCGGTTCCCGTGGACCTCGACGATCTCTCCGTGCTTATCCGGATGTCCGACCGCATTGCCTCTGAGGCAGATGTGGTCACCGATGGTCGCTTCCACGCGGTCCTCCCTCCGCGTTGAAGGTGTCCGTACGAGCCCAGCCTACGACGGGAGCTTGGCGACGGCCATGAACCGGCCGCAAGGCCGGGCGGCGCGGTCGGAAAAGAAGTCGTCGGTCGCCGTCCGGGCGTCGATGCCCATCGCGTGAATGTGATCACCGGGCACGCCCGCGGCCCTCAGCTGACCAAGCAGGGCGGACAGGAGGTCGAAGGCCGCGTGCCCGGGCCGGGTCGGCCGCAGGAGGCCGTCGGCGGCGTCGCCGAACGCCGAGCGGACGGCCGCGACCTCGGCGGAGCCGATCTCGTAGCTGGCGAAGCCGATGGCCGGGCCGATGCCGATCCGCAGATCGCCGGGCCGGGAGCCGAACTCCGCGGCCATGGTGCCGATGGTGGCCGGAAGGGTCCCGCCGACCGTGCCGGGGCGGCCGCAGTGGGCCACGCCGATCGAGGCGGTGGCCGGGTCGAAGAGGACCACCGGCGCGCAGTCCGCGACCAGGACGGACAGGGCGACCCCGGGCTGGCTGGTCACCATGGCGTCGGTCTCGGGGAGGGCGGCGCGGGAGTCCGCCCCGCCGTCGTGACCCCGGCCGGCCAGTTCCGGGGTGATGACCGCGACCCGGGTGCCGTGCGTCTGGCTGGCGACGGTGAGACGCTCGACACCCAGCGCCTCGGCTACCCGCCGGCGGTTCTCCCGCACCGCCGACGGGTCGTCGCCGACGTGGTCGCCGAGGTTGAGACTGCCGTATACGCCGGCGGACACGCCGCCGTGGCGGGTCGTGACGACCGCGGTCACGTCGTCGCCGTGGAACGGGAAGGGGCGAAGCGGAAGTGATCGCGGATCGTCATCAGGTGTCATGGACGAAGAATCTAGTCTTCCCGGAAGTTCGCCATCTCCAGTTCCCGCGCGTCCAGGCGCTCGGACTGGGAGATGCTGAGGGCCGGGTACGCGAGCTCGACCTTCTCGGCCCGGAGAAGGTGGTGGAAGCGCTTGATGAACTGATGGGTCACGAGGCCGCGCGTGGTGGCCTCGGAAGCCCGCAGGGTGATTCCGAAGTTGATTCCGAAGTTGGCGCCGAAGTTGGCATTGGACTGCCCGAAGTCGGTGAACCGGATAATCGGCTCGTACCCGGGGACGCCGCCCTCGCACTTCTCCATGATTTCCCGCCCGACTTCCGTCGCGAGCCGCTCGATGTACTCCAAGTCGCTGTCGTAGGCGACTCCGACGGGGATCGTGACCGACATCTGCTGGTCGGGCTGGTGGTAGTTGGTGACGACCGACTTGGCCAGGGTGTCGTTCGGCACCACGACGAAGTTGTTCGAGGTCTGGCGGATGATGGTGTTGCGCCAGTTCGTGTCCTGGACGTACCCCTCCATCCCGTTGTCCATCAGGATGTAGGCGCCCGGCTGGATCTGATGCGAGGCCAGGATGTGGATGCCGGCGAACAGCTGCTCGAGCGTGTCCTGCAGGGCCAGGGCGACGGCCAGGCCGCCGACCCCCAGGGCGGTGAGGATGGGGGTGATCTTGATGCCCAGCGTGTCGAGCAGCAGGAGCAGCCCGAGCGAGAGGACGATGACCCGCGTGATGTTCACGAAGATGGTGGACGAACCGGAGGTCCCGGAGTGGGACTCGGCGCGAGACTGCACCAGGGTGCCGGCGACCCGGGCGCAGGCGATGGTGATGATGGCGACCATGACGGCTTCGATGACGATGCCGATGTAGTGGTGCCACGTATTCGTCAGCGGGAGGGCGCCGAGGGCGCCCCAGAGGCCGAGGAGGAAGACGCAGGAGGGGACGATGATCCGGGCCAGGGTGAGGACCAGGTCGTCGACCTTCCAGGCCGTCTTGACGGCCTTCTTCTGCAGCAGCTGGATGCCGATGCGCAGGCCGATCGACAGGAGCACGCCGAGGCCGGCGCTCACGGCGATCTCGATGAGCGTGACCAGGTCTACCGGCCCGGTGAGGATGCCGCCGATGATGTCGTGTCTTCCCGCGAGGATCCCGAGTCCTCCTGACATGAAATACCGCTCCCGTCCGTCGTCGGCTTGGTGAAGATTGCGGGCAATGATCCCGTTATGAACCGATTCGCAACCTGAAATCGAGGGTAGCCGCGATCGCCAAATCGTGCCGGGGGTTTACTAGGGGTTTGGAAGTTCATCAAAGTGCTCTGGGTGCCGAGCACCGTGGAGGGCGGCCCCGTAAGGCCCCGTGAGCCCCCGCCCTCCACGGTATAAGCCCGATCTGCCGGATGCGACCCCGATTCGGGCTTACGGAATCCTTACGCCACCGGGTCGTACCACGTCTCGCCGGGCGG
>WRBL01000317.1 GCA_009784565.1 Streptosporangiales bacterium
CCGGAACATCGTGGTAGGGAATGGTCGACAGAAGGTGGGCGATCATGTTGATCCGGGCGCGCTTCTTGTCGTCGGACTCGACCACGTACCAGGGCGACTCCGGGGTGTCGGTCATGGTGAACATGTCGTCCTTCGCCCGCGAGTAGTCCTCCCTCCGGGTGACGGACTCCAGGTCCATGGGGGAGAGCTTCCACCGGCGCAGCGGGTCGTCGAGGCGTGACTCGAACCGCGCCTGCTGCTCGATGTCGCTGACGGAGAACCAGTACTTCCGCAGCAGGATGCCGTCCTCCACCAGGAGCCGCTCGAAAATCGGGCACTGGTGCAGAAACCTGGCGTACTCCCATTTGGTGCAGAAGCTCATCACGTACTCGACCCCCGCCCGGTTGTACCAGGAGCGGTCGAACAGCGTCATCTCGCCCGCAGCGGGCAGGTGCGCGATGTACCGCTGGAAATACCACTCGGTGCGCTCTCGCTCGGTGGGCTTGGGCAGCGCCGCGATCCGCGCGAAGCGCGGGTTCAGGTTCTGGGTCACCCGCTGGATCGCGCCGCCCTTGCCCGCGGCGTCCCGGCCCTCGAAGACCACGACGATCCGCGAGCCGGACGTGCGCGTCCACTCCTGCATCTTCACCAGTTCGCCCTGGAGCCGGTAGAGCTCCGCCTCATAGAGGCTCTTGGACAGCCGGCCGCGCTTGCCGGGTGTTTCGGTCATCGCCCCGTTCTTTCCGCTACAGTCCGTAGCTCTCGAGGAGCCGCAGCCACAGTTCGCTGATCGTCGGGTACGACGGGACCGCGTGCCAGAGCTTCTCCAGCGGAACCTGCCCGGCGACCGCGATGGTCGCGGCGTGGATCATCTCGCCGGTCCCGGGACCGGCGAGCGTGACCCCGGTCATCGTCCGCCGTTCTTCGTCCACCACCATCTGGGCCTTGCCCGAGTACCCGTCGGCGAACAGCGCCGCCCCGGCGACGTTCCCGATATCGAATTCCACGGTGCGCTCCCCGGGCCCGGGAGAGACCGCCCCGACGGAGGCCACTTCCGGGACCGTGAAGATCACCTGGGGCACGGCGGTCCGGCTGGCCTCGTCGCCCGTGGCGGGCGAGGCGCCGCGGGCCCGGGCGGCGATGGCGTCCCCGCAGATCCGGGCCTGGTACTTGCCCATGTGGGTGAGGAGTGCCAGGTGGTTCACGTCTCCGCAGGCGTAGAGCCATTCGCGGCCGCCCACCCGCAGGGTGTCGTCGACGTCGAGCCAGGACCCGGGTTCCAGGCCCGCCGTCTCCAGCCCGATGTCGCCGGTGGCGGGCGCGCGGCCGGTCGCGGCCAGCACCTCGGCCGCCTCGACCCGGGACCCGTCGTCCAGTTCCAGCGTGACCCGCTCGTCCCGGGAGGCGGCGGTGACGGACGTGCCGAGGCGGACGTCCACCCCGGCGTCCCGCAGGCCGTCCGCGACCAGGTCTCCGGCGAACCCGGGAAGGCGGTCCAGCAGGCGGCCCCGGGCGATGAGCGTCACCCGCGAGCCCAGGGCCTGCCAGGCGGCGGCCATCTCGCAGCCGACCACCCCGCCGCCCACGATGGCCAGGCTCTCCGGCGTCACCCGGGCGCTGGTGGCCTCCCGGCTGGTCCACGGGCGCACGTCCTTCAGGGGCGGCGGGACCACGGCGACGGAACCGGTCGCGATCACCACCGCGTGCCGGGCGGTGAGTTCCTCGCCTCCCACGGTGACCCGCCGCTCGCCGGAGATCCGGCCGTGGCCCCGGTAGAGCGCGATCCTTGCGCTGTCCAGCCACCGGACCTGCCCGTCGTCCTTCCAGCCGGAGGTGAACTTGTCGCGCCGTTCCAGGACGGCACGCGGGTCGAGAGCCGCGCTGGCGGCGGTTCCGAGCGTGTTGGCCTCCGCGACGGCGGCCACCGGCCGCAGCAGCGCCTTGCTGGGCATGCAGGCCCAGTACGAGCACTCGCCGCCGACCAGTTCGGACTCGACGATCGCGGCGGTCAGCCCGCCGCGGACGGCCCGGTCGGCCGCGTTCTCCCCGACCGGCCCGGCCCCGATAACGATGACGTCGTAACTCTCGCTCATCCGATTCCCCTACCATCGAGCCGGGATCGATAACGCGGTCGAACTCATCCGCGCTGATGTAGCCGCCTCCGACCGCCGCTTCCCGCAGCGTGGTTCCCTCGCGGTTCGCCTTGTGGGCGATCTCCGCGGCCTGGTCATACCCAATTACCGGGGACAGCGCCGTCACCAGCATCAGCGACCGGTCGACGTGCTCGGCGACCTGGCCGCGGTTGAGCTCGAGGCCGTCGACGCAGAACGTCTTGAACGTGTTCGTCGCGCCGGCCAGGATCCGGGCCGAGTGCAGGAAGTCGGCGATGATCAGCGGGCGCATCGTGTTCAGCTCCAGGTTGCCCTGCGAGGCCGCGCTGGCGATGACGCCGTCGTGCCCGAGGACCTGCGTGCAGACCATGATCATGGCCTCGCACTGGGTCGGGTTGACCTTGCCCGGCATGATCGAGCTGCCCGGCTCGTTCGCGGGCAGGATCAGCTCGCCCAGCCCGGCCCGCGGCCCCGACCCGAGCCACCGGATGTCGTTGGCGATCTTGATGAGGGGCACGGCCAGGCCCCGCAGCCCCGCGCTGGCCGCGGCGAGCGCGTCGGATGCGGCCAGTGCGGCGAAACTGTTCGTGGCCAGGCGGAACGGATAACCGGTCCCCTCACTGATCTTCTCCACGGCCGCGCGTCCGAACCCGGGCGGCGCGTTGAGTCCGGTGCCGACGGCGGTGCCGCCGATGGCCAGCTCGAACAGGCCCTCCGTGTTCGTCTTCAGGCCGGCGATGGCCTGCTCCAGCTGGCGGGCGTAACCGGACCACTCCTGGCCCACGGTCAGGGGGACCGCGTCCTCGAGATGGGTGCGGCCGATCTTGACGATGCCTTTCCATGCCTGCGCCTTCGCCTCGACGGCCTCGTAGAGGTCGATGACGTTCGGCAGCAGGGTCTCGTGAACCGCCTGGACGGCGGCGATGTGCATCGCGGTCGGGAACGTGTCGTTGGAGG
Source organism: Streptosporangiales bacterium (assembly GCA_009784565.1). GTDB lineage: Bacteria > Actinomycetota > Actinomycetes > Streptosporangiales > Streptosporangiaceae > Trebonia. The sequence goes on from WRBL01000317.1 coordinate 3,048, forward strand.
ACTGGCCCAGGTTCACGTGATCGTTGGGGTGAACCGGGGTCTTGGACCCGATCGTGCCGCCCAGCAGCTGGATCGCCCGGTTGCTGATGACCTCGTTGACGTTCATGTTCGACTGGGTGCCGGACCCGGTCTGCCAGACCCGCAGCGGGAAATGGTCGTCCAGCTTCCCGCCGATGACCTCGTCGGCGGCCCGGCTGATGGCGTCGGTGAGGGGCGTGCCGAGTCGGCCCGCCGCGTGGTTGGCGCTGGCCGCCGCCTTTTTCACGTGCCCCAGCGCGTGGTAGACCTCGCGCGGCAGCCGGTCATCCCCGATCCCGCCGAAGTGGATGAGGGATCGCTGTGTCTGCGCCCCCCAGTACCGGTCGGCCGGCACGTCGACCGGCCCCATCGAGTCGCTTTCCCGCCGGTTCCCGGTTGCCGAGATCCCCACCGGCAGGTCCCTCACTTCCGGAACCTCGCTCATGGCCCCAGCCTCGCATATCCCGCGAGGTTCGGCGCCCGGCGGGCGTCACCGGGAGGGGGCCGTTCGGGGCGTCAGCCGTCGGCGTTCGCGGCGTCAGCCGTCGGAGGGGGAGGCCAGCAGGAAGGCCGAGACGGCGCAGATGACGAGCAGGACGGTGCCGAGGATGTGCTCCCACCCGGCGTCGGTGAAGACCAGCAGTCCCGAGCCGCCCGCGAGCCCCGCGACGGCGGCCGCGGTCCGGGCGCGGACCCGGGGCGGGGAGGACGCGTGCCGGGCGACCCCGGCGGCGGAGCCGCCCTCCACCGGGTGCTCGGGTGTCCCCAGGCGCCCGCGCAGGTACAGCGTGAACAGCAGGCCGAGGGACGGCACCAGGACGACCGCGCCGCAGATCACGGCGATCAGCAGCGCCACCAGGACCGAGTGCCCGGACGCGGCCTGGCTCACGGTGAGACCCGGAAGCAGGTACGGGGACTGGGCCGTGGTCCAGCCCACGACCACGGCGGCGACCGCCCCGGCGGCGGTCAGCCGGGCCAGGGCGAAGTGCCGGAACCAGCACAGCGCCAGGGTCGCCAGCCCGGCCGCGGCGGACAGCCCGACCAGGAACACGGCGGGCACGCGGAGCAAGTCGAGGGAGGAGTGCATGACCAGCAGGCCCGCGAGGGCCAGCAGCCCGGACACCAGCCCCGCGTACAGGGCCCGGGTGCGGAACGCCCCGGCCATCTCCCGGCCCTGTTTCCCGTTCCCGTCCCCGGGCGCGTGCGGGGTGAACCGCACCGCGTCGGCGGCGAGGTAGACCGCGGCGAGGAAGCCGGAGAACGCCACCGCCAGGACGCCGACCAGGACGGAGCCCGGGTTGAGCCAGGACGTCAGCAGGTTCCCGGCGGCGTTGCCGACCGGGACCCGGCCCTGGGCGATGCCGCCGACGGCGCAGGCCAGGGCGAACGGGGCGATCAGCGAGCCGGTGCCGAGCATGTACGAGGCCAGCCGCGAGGGGCCGGTCGCGCCGCGCAGCGCGTAGGCGGCGCCGCGGAAGATGATCCCGATCCCGGCGATGAGCAGCGGCGCGGACAGGGTCGACACCAGGGACCCGAACGCGACCGGGTAGCCGGTCCAGCAGACGACCAGCACGAAGATCAGCCAGACGTGGTTGGCCTCCCAGACCGGGCCCATGGCGTGGCGGCAGTGATCGCGGATGTCGGGGTCGGAGGTCAGCAGCGTCCACAGCCCGGCGCCGAAGTCGGCGCCGGCCAGGACCGTGTACGCCGTCATCCCGGCCAGGATGAGAGCGATGGGAACATAAGCCACCGGCCACCTCCGACGTTTCCGGCGACGCGTCCGACGTGAACTCGCCGGGCAGCGGTGCCCTGGCCAGCCGCCGCAGGATCACGTACACGATGACGGCCACGATGAGGTACACGGCCGACAGGGCCCCGTAGCCGATGGGAATGTCGCTGGCCCCGGTCACCGAGGCGTCCACGCGCATCACCTCGTAGACGATCCAGGGCTGGCGGCCGACCTCGGTGGTGATCCAGCCGGCGATCAGCGCGACCACCGACAGGGGGCCCGCCGCCGCGACGGCGAGCAGCAGCCACCGGGGCAGCCCGCGCCGCCGCCACCGCAGGAACAGGTAGACGACCCCGATCAGGGCGAGCAGCGAGCCGATCCCGACCATGGTCTGGAAGGAGAAGCGGACGACGTTGACCGGCGGCTGGTCGGCCAGCGGGACGATGTCGAGTCCCTTCACCACCGCGTTCGGGTTGTGGAAGGACAGGATGGACAGCAGCCGGGGGATCTGGACGCCCCACACGACGGCGTGCCCGTTGTAGAGGCCGAGCAGGTGCTCGGAGGCGCCGCGGGTCGTCCTGGCCAGGCCTTCCATCGCCGCGAGCTTGACCGGCTGGTAGACCGCGACGTCCCGCGCGGCCCAGTCGCCCACGACCACCTGCAGCGGGGCGGCCACCGAAGCGGCGGTCAGGGAGATCCCCAGCGCGGTCCGGTGGTAGGGGCCGCGCCGCCCCCGCAGCAGGGAGACGGCGTACGCCCCGGCCAGCAGGAAGCCGGTCACGATGTAGGCGGCGAAGTACATGTGGACGTACTCGCTGGCGAACATCGGGTTGTCGAACAGGGCCTTCCACGGATGCACGTCCGCGGCCCGCCCGTCGACCAGCGTGAACCCGGTCGGGTGGTTCATCCACGCGTTGACGGCGATCACGAAGAAGGACCCGGCGACCCCCGCCACCGCGATGGGGATGCCGCACAGGAAATGGATCCGGGGAGACAGTTTGTCCCAGCCGTAGGCGTAGATCCCCACGAAGATCGCCTCGACGAAGAACGAGAACCCCTCGAGCGTGAAGCCGAGGCCGAAGACGTTGCCGAAGTCCCGCATCCACACCGGCCACAGCAGGCCCATCTCGAACGACAGGATCGTCCCGGTGACCACGCCGACCGCGAACAGGGCCAGCATGATCCGGGACCACCGCCGGGCGATGGTCCGGTAGAGGGGGTTGCCGGTACGCATGTACCGGTACTCGATGAACAAGATGAGCACCGGGAAGGCAATGCCGAAGCAGACCAGCGGGATATGCACCGCTAGCGACAGCGCCTGCATCTGGCGCGCTTCGTACAGGTAGTGCTGGTTTACGCCCACGGCACCAGAGTACGCGGGGCTACTACAGAAAGTAGTAACTGTGTCCTAGTTAACAGTTGTACGCCGAATTTGTGAACTACTGGTTTTCGTAGACCGGGAGTTTCGCTGAACACCGGTTCCCGCGGCCCCTCATTTCGTGAAGCCCGGGCGGGAGTCGCGGGTCGCGTCGCGGAAGTTCGGCCGCAGGCACGGGGCCAGGTCCTGGCGGGAGGAGATCCCCAGCTTGGTGAAGATGTGGTCGACGTGCGCGTCGACGGTCCGCCGGGAGATGATGAGCTGCTCGGCGATCTCCCGGTTGGACAGCCCGGCGCTCACCAGGTCCGCGATTTCCTTCTCCCGGCGCGTCAGCGCCGCGGGTCCCGAAGCCTCCCCGGCCGTCACGCTCCGGGCCGCCGGCGGGCGCGCGACGGAGCCTCCGGACCCGCCCGGACCGGGCCGGGCCGGGCCGTCGAGGGCGTCGGCGTCGGCGTCCACCCGGGACACGATCAGGGACAGGGGGCGGCCCGCCCCGTCCGCGAACAGCGCGTCGAACCGGTCGCCGGAGATGCTCTCGCGGGCCCGTTTCACCGACCTCTGGTGCGTCTGCTCCAGGATGGGGTTGCCCGCGAGCCGGCCGCCGGTCTGCCGCCACAGGGTGTCCGCCGCCCCCATCAGCCAGGCCGCCCGCTCACCCCGGCCCGAGTCCGCGGCCAGCCAGGCGAACACCTCCAGCGCGTAGGCGCTGCCCAGGATGTCGCCGATCTCGAACTTGGCCGCCAGGCCCTTGCCCGCGGCGGCGGCGCACTCGGCCTCCCGGCCTCCCTCGTGGTACAGCGCCACCCCGGACGTGACGTGGTAGTAACTCCGCATCCAGAGTTCGCCGCTGTGGTCGCTCAGCCGCTCGAGCCCCCGCAGGGAGCGCTCGACGGCCTCGGTGAACTGCCCGACGCAGGTGAGCAGCAGGCCCATCTGCACGTCGAGCAGGAGCAGGCCGGACCGGGATGGCAGGACCTCCAGCCGGCGCTCGGCCTCGGCGGCGGCGGCGAAGGCCTCGTCGTAGAAGCCGGCCGTGGTGAGCGTGAGGTTCCGGGCCAGGTAGCCGCGCAGGATCAGGCGCGGGTCGCCGACGCTCTCGGCCAGCCGGGTCCCTTCCGCGGCCTCGGCCACGGCGTCCGGGGCTCCCTGGAGGGTCCCCAGGAAGGCGCTGTCGATGAGGGCCCCGGCCCGCTCCGGTCCCGGCTCGGGGAAGAGCTCGAGGACCCGGCTCAGCCAGTGCCGGCCCTCGCTGAGCCGGCC
>WRBL01000318.1 GCA_009784565.1 Streptosporangiales bacterium
AGGTTCTGGTGCTCGAGCAGCCCGGCGGCGGCATCCAGCAGCGCCTCCCGGGTGCGCTGCTTCTGCTCCTGCCGGGTAGCGGTCGTTTGGTAAACGCTTGTACGCGCCATGCGGGGATCATAGTATGCTGATTGAGTGAACAGTTGTTAGCACAGGCGTTTACTGAATCCATGGGGGGTTTGTATGTTCGTCTACCTACTGCTCGCGGGCGGGATGCTGCTGGGCTCGGCCGCCTTCGCGGGTGCCCAGGCCTACCTGCTCGCCGGGGTGGCGCTGGCCGCGCTGCTGGCCGTCACGGGCGGCAGGCTCGCGTGGCGCGCGCTGGGCGGGACGGGGAGCCAGTGAGCGCCGCCGACGGTCGCCTGGCCTGGACCGGGGCCGTGCTGGGCGCCGTCGGGCTGTTCCTGCTCAACCTCGTCTTCGGCCCGATCGCGATCGGGCTGGGAACCGCGGCCCTGCGCCGGGGCTCCCGGCGCGTGGCGGGACTGACCTCGATCGCGCTGGGCACGGCCGACCTCGTCGTGCTGGCCGTGCTGGTGGCGAACTCGGCCGCCCACGGCGGGATCGTCTGGCACTTCGGGTCCTGAGCTCCTCGCGCCCTGAGCCCCCGGGGGCGGGCTCAGGGCGCGGCTTCTCAGCCGCCCAGGGCGCGCAGCAGGGCCTTCATCCACGGCCCGAGGTCGGCCGGGGTCCGGGCGGAGATCAGGTTCCCGTCGACCACGGTGGCCTCGTCAGCCCAGTCGGCTCCGGCATTGACCATGTCGTCGCGGATGGCGGACACGCTGGTGGCCCGCCGCCCCTTGATGATCTTCGCCGAGATCGGCACCCAGCCGGCATGGCATATGAAGGCCACCGGTTTGCGGGCATTGTCGAAGTCCCGGACCAGGCCGAGCACGGTCTCCGAGCGCCGAAGCTTGTCCGGGGCGAAGCCGCCGGGGATGACCAGGGCGTCGAAGTCGTTCGCCGAAACCCGGTCCACCGTCGTGTCTACCGGCAGCGGCCCGTACCCCTTCTTTCCGCGCAGGGAATGGGAGTCCAGGCCGGCCACCGTCACCCCGGTCCCCTCCTCGCCCAGGCGATAGAGGGGATAGAGCAGTTCCATGTCCTCGAAGTCGTCCGCGGCCAGGATGAGAACCTTGCGTTGTTCTAGCTCCATAAGCCGACGATAACTCCGGGGCCCCGCCTTAGCCCGCGGCGGCGAGCAGGGCCGAGTAGTGGGACGCGTCGCCCTTGCGGACCTCGGACGTGTCTCCGTTGATGCCGACCGGGACCGGGCCGGAGACCGTGATCCGGTGCAGGAGCCGGGGGTGGTCGCCGTAGTCGGCGACCGCGTAGTGCTGGGTGGCGCGGTTGTCCCAGATCGCGATGTCGCCGTCGCGCCAGGCCCAGCGGACCGTGTGCTCCAGCTTCGTCACGTGGCGCTGCAGCAGGTTAAACAGCCCGCGGGAATCCGTGGTGGACAGGCCGGCGAAGGACTTCACGAAGTGCCCGAGGATCAGCGACGGCTCGCCGGTCTCGGGGTGGATCCGCACGACGGGGTGCTCGGTCTCGTACTCCATGTTCCGGAACTCGTCGCGGTACCCCTGCTGCCGGGTGTCCAGGCCCCCGACGACCGGGCGCTCGGCGGCATAGTCGAACAGGTTCGTGTGAATTCCGCGGAGTCCGTTGACCAGGGACTTCAGCGCCGGGTGAAGGGAAGCGTAGGCCGCGGCGGTGTTGGCCCACACGGTCGTCCCGCCGTAGGGCGGGAGAGTGATCGCGCGCAGGATGCTGACCGCGGGGATCCGGTCGACGAACGTGACGTCGGTGTGCCAGCTGTTGGCCTTGGAGCGGGCCGAGTCGATCGGGAGCACCGACACCCCGTCGCCCGTCACCGTGGGATGCGGCTTCGTCGCGGGCCCGAACAGCTCTGCGAACGCCAGCTGGCCGGCGTCGGTCACGCCCTGCTGGTCGCGGAGAAAGATGACCTTGTGCTTGAGCAGGGCCGCGCGGACCTCCGCGAAGACCTCGGGCGCGATGTCGCCGCCGGCCCGGACGCCGGAGACCTCGGCGCCGATGTTGCCGCCAGCCTGGCGCACGGTGACGTGCTGGTAGGAGTCCAGGGTGCCGGGGATCGTCGCGCGATCATCCAGCTGAGTCATGAGGTTGCCCCTTCCGGCATCGATTACCTTCGGTTGCCACCTTCCGGCAGGATCCTGAGTCATGTCAAGTTTTCTGACTTGATTAATAGGTATTTAAGGAGCGGGAGTTACGATGGTGACATGACATCTTCTCCGCTCGAGACGTTCCTCGCCGAACCCCGTAATGTCGTCGTCGCCGGGATCCGCAAGGACGGGCGCCCGCACGTGAGCCCCAACTGGTTCCACTGGGACGGGGAGAAGTTCTACGTTTCCACGACCCGGTCGCGGGTGAAGTACAAGATCTTCAGCCGGGAACCCCGCGTCGAACTGCTCATCGACGACTCGACCGGTCACCGCTACGTGCAACTGTCCGGCACGGTGGAGGTCCGCGAGGACGTCAAGCCGGAACTGGCCCGCTTCCGCGCCATCCGGGACAAGCACGGCAAGCCCGTGCCGGCGGACGAGGAACTCGCATCCTCCCTCGTCGCCGAGGACCGGGTCCTGCTCGCGATTACCCCCGCGGGCCCGCCCTCCACCTGGAGCGTCTTCGGCCTCGGATAGCGGCGCTATCGGGTCAGTTCGCGGGCCAGGGCGGTGACTTCGGCGGGCATGGCCGGGCAGGACAGGATCAGGCAGGCCGCCGACGCGGGAACGGGACGGTCGGCCGACGCCTCCTCCAGGAAACGGCGGCCGAGGAGCCCGGCCACGTCGCCCCGGCACTGCGGGTCGGTCCAGGCCGCCGTGACCAGGGCGTTCATCGCCGCCTCAGCCGCCTGGCCCGCGGCGCCGGCCGTCAGGTCCGCCAGAGTTGCCCGGCGGACCGACGACGGCCACGGCTCGTCGGTCTTATGGTGCAGCAGGCCCAGGCAGGCCCAGACCCGTGCCACCCGGGGCCAGTACGCCGGGTCCTCCCGCTCCCAGAACGGGGTCCGGGGCACGTCCGGCGGGTACGCCAGCAGGGCCAGCAGGTCTTCCAGCGACAGCACCGACAGGGCCACCGCCGTGTCGTAGGCCGCGACCGGGTGCGGCGCGTACCCGTCGCAGGCCACTGCGCGCAGCGCCTCCTCAGCGTCGGCCGAGGGGACGGATTCCGCGGCCGGGACCCCGGCCGCCAGGAAGCCCCCGGACGGCACCACACTCAGCCACGGACGCTGGTAGCAGGCCACCGACAGCATGTCGTGGGAGTAGTCGTGCCAGGGATTGTCCCGCCACCAGTCCGCCAGCCGGACCAGGTGCGCCACGTCGTCGTCGGACACGAACCGCATGGCGCAGCACGAGGGAAACGCCTTGGGATGCCCGGGCTCGAGCAGCAGCCCCTCTTCCAGCCAGCTGATCGCCTCCGGCAGGTTCCCGGACACCGCGTGCTGCTCTGCGATGTCGACCCGCAGGTCGACATTGTCCGGGTCCAGCTTCAGCGCCCGCAGCCACGCCTCGTGCATCTCGCCCGGCCGGCCCGCGGCGCGCAGCGCGTAGCCGAGCATGACGGTGGCATGCGGCTCGCCGCTGTCCTCGGCCCGCTGGCACCAGCAGATGGCCTCCTCGCGCGCGCCGGGGTCGTGGTCGCCAAAGCGCCGCAGAAGGGCGGAGAGCGGGGCTAGAAGATCACTCCGTTCGGGATAGGCACCGACCAGCCACCGGGCCGCGCGCGCCCAGGGGGACAGCGGCGCCGACCACTCGGCCGGGACCGGGTCGGGCAGAGCCACCGCCAGGCGCAGCAGTGCGTTCGCGGCGTCACGGGCCTCCAGCCGCGCCATGAACTCCGGCTCCGGCGAGCCGTCGGGCGCGAGCCATCCCGCCGCCCACGGCTTGCCCGGCGCCGTGGCCGTCACCGCGCACAGCAGCCCGAACGCGGCATCCGGCGATCCCGCCCGCGCCAGCAGGTAGGCCCGGGCCGCGGCCGCCCCGGTGTAACGGACCTCCTCGGGGTACCAGCCGAGCACGTCGTCATGCGCGGCCGACAGCCGGTCCAGTGCCCGGTAGGAGTCCCGCAGCGACGGGTCGCTCGCGATCGCGTTGCCAGCGTGCGCCGCCGCGTGCCGTGTGTCGCCGTCTTCCAGCGCGATGAGTGCCAGGGCTAGCTCGCCTTCGGCCTCCGCGCGAGGATCTCCCAAACCGTCCGACACTGTCACCTGTCCCAGCGTAACGGGGCGGACGGGAATAGGCTGGCTAATTCCAGACACGCCGGGCGATGCGGGCGACCATCTCCAGCTTCGCCCGCTGACCCTCCGGGCTGACCGGATTGGCGGGCGGAGCGGAAGCGAAGCCGCACTGGGTGGACAGCGCCAGTTCCTCCAGGGGCTTGCGCCGGGCGGCCTCGGTGATCCGCTGCCGCACGGCGTCGGCGTCATCCGGGTCGTCGGACTTGGTGGTGAGCAGCCCGAGCACGACCGTGGTCCCGTCGGCGACATCGTCCAGCGGCCCGAAATCGCCGGCCCGGTCCGAGTCGTACTCCAGCAGCAGCCGCCCGAACCTCAGCTTCGGGAACATCGCGCCGGAGATCGCCGCGTACCCGCCGGCCGAGTGCCACATGCCGCGCGGCCCGTTGCCGCGGCAGATGTGCAGAGCCGTCGTGACGCCCTTGATGCCGTCGAACAGCGAGTTGTCCAAGTCGACGTCGAACGCCAGCTCCGCGTCGGCATCCCTTCCCTCGGCGGCCATCCGGGCCCGGGTGTCCGGGTCGCACAGCGAGCCGTAGTTCGGCGCGTCCAGCTGGACGTAATCGCAGCCCAGGGTCAGCAGCCGGTCGACGGACTCCCGCAGCCAGTCCCGGATTTCGGTCAGGTACTCCTCGGGGGAGTCGTAGACCGCGGTGGAATGCTCGGCCGACCAGTACCGGCGGTGATAGCTCGGCGCGGGCAGGGTGAACTTGGTCCGGGTCCGCGCATGCCGGGCCAGGAACTCGTACCCGTCGATCGGGTCGCCGTGCCGTTGCGCCCCGGTCACCCGGCGCACCACCGTGGGATACCCGCCCCCGGCGCCCTGGCGCCCGACACCGCCCGGCCCGGTACCGCCCGGCGCGCCGGAGGCGTTCGAGGACGGCACCGGCGCGCCGCCGCGCCAGTTCAGGGCGCCGCGCCCTTCGTAGACCGCGAAACAATCCAGCAGCCGCGGGGTATCGACCCAGCCCAGCCGCCGGGCCTCGCCGTCGGTGATGACGTCGACCCCGGCCTCCTCCTGCAACCGGATGTTGTCCCGGACGGCGTCGTTGATGACGGTCTGATCGGCCAGGCTGCCGCGGCGGACGGCCCGCAGTACCGCCTCGCCGCGCAGCAGGCTGCCGACTACCTCGGCGCGCGGCTCGTCAGGCATGGACTTTCCCCAGGGCCGGGATCACGCGGGCCGGGCCCTCGTTGAAGATGGAGAGCTTGTCCGCCTCGGTCAGGAAGTCGAACCCGCTGATCACCGGGACCAGGTCGTCCGATGTCTTCCCGGTCTCGGGACGCACCGCGCGGCCGGACCCGGGCGCCTCGGTGCCGAACAGCATGCGGGGAACGCCCCGCTGCTTGATCGCGGCCTCCAGGAAGTTCTGGTCGTAGCCGCAGGTGTCGTAGTACAGGTTCTGGGTCAGGTCCTTCTGCGCGATGTGCATGTCGGTCGGGATGAACCGGTCCAGCGCTCCGCCGCAGTGGCAGATGATGACCTTCAGCTCCGGATACCGCTCGAACACGTCCCCGTGGGACAGGAACTGCCCGGCCAGGTACTGCTCGGTCAGGAACCCGAGCTGGTAGTTGTGCGGCACGACCCGGAACCGCTTGTCCAGGGAGTTCGTGCCGTGCACGATCAGCGGGACGCCCAGCTCCTGCGCCCGCTCGTACAGCGGGAACCAGTACGGCTCGTGCATCCCGGGCGTGGTCCGCTTGCCAGCCGGGTCGGGGGAGACGTAAGCCGCGACGAACCCCAGGTCGTTCACGCACCGGTTCAGCTCATCGACGCAGCCGGACAGGTCGTCCGCCTCGCTGACCTGCGGCAGCATGGCCGCGCCCAGGAACCGGGTCGGGAACATCTGCACCTGCTGGTGGATCATGTCGTTCACGTACCGGGCCCAGGCGGGCAGGAGATGCGACTCCATCCAGCCCATCATGAGGAACGGCCGCGGCCCGATGACCTGGACATCGATGTTGCGCTCGTCCATGTAGGCCGCGTGCCCGGCCGCCGCGTTCCGGAAGTCCTCGACCGTTACCCGGCCCGGCCCGGCCGGATCCTGGCCGACGGGGCTCTCCATCGGCGTGTTCGAGCCCATCATCAGCACCAGGAGCGAGTTCGCCGACGCCGGGACCGATACGTGGCCGTGGACGTCGAGAACGGGTACGCCGTTGTACAAGGGTTTCTCCTGTCGTATGTGTGTCTGTCTGCCAGGTATGTCTGTCTGCCAGCCTGCGGGTCTACTGCCAGCGGGCGAACGCCATCCCGGCCCCGGTGCCCGCGGGGGTCCGGTAGCCGGGGACGTAGTCCAGGACGGTCGCGGTGAGTCCTTCGAGGGCGCCGGCGGCGGTGATCCAGTTGAGGATTTCCGAGTTGCCCGAACGGAGCCGGTCGCGGTGGATGTTCTTAAGAACGCGGGCGTCGCCGTCGACCAGGGCGGCCAGCACCGAACGGTCGAGTTCCTCGTCGACGACGAAGTGACTGAGCCCGCCGGACGCGATGACCGCGACCCGGGCTCGTGAGTTCCAGGTCGCCACGGCGCGCCTGACCGCCCGGCCCAGGTCGTAGCAGCGCGCGGCCGACGGCACGTTCGGCTGGTAGTAGGTGTTGACGAAGATCGGAACGATCGGCGTCTCATCGGTCAGCCCGAGCCGGTACCTCGGGAACGTGAACGCGTGTCCCAGGGTCCGCCCCTCCGGCTGGCGGGTGAGCAGCGTCAGGTCGAAACCGTCCGCGGTCAGGCCCTCGGCGAGATGCAGTCCGAGTTCGGCCAGGACCGGGTGCCGGGTGGGCTCGGGAGCCTCGCCGTCCGCCCCGGAGCCCGGCGCCGATCCGTGGACCGCCCAGAAGGCGGCCCGGATTCCGGCCGGAACGCGTTCCAGGGCCTCGTCGTCCGGGCTGATGTCCGTCAGCCAATCTCCGGCGAAGCAGGCGAAGGCGGGAATGCCATCGTCGAGAAACATCTCCCGCTGGTCATCGCCGATGACGATGGCCACGTCGGCCCGCGCCGCCCGCAGCACGGTCGCCAGCGACCCGATAGCGTCCTGGCAGCGGGCGTACTTGGCCTCCCAGGTCTGGGGGGTCAGTTCCGGGTCGAGGCCGGGCGGGGCGAGTTCCAGTAGGTCGCCGTAGGCGTGGTACTGCGCGTCC
>WRBL01000319.1 GCA_009784565.1 Streptosporangiales bacterium
CGCAGCCACGGCCGGTCCGCCAGCACCCGCTGGGCCCGGCTCATCTCCCGCAGCGTGCAGGGCCGGGCGGCGCAGGCCCGTCCGCAGCTTCCGGACCGGGGTTCGACCACGGCGGCGCAGTCCCCCGGGGGCGGGGGCGGACCACCGGCCCGTTCGGCACCGGGCGTGATTTTCACCAGCATGGGATAGTCCATGCCGTCGGTGAACACCGCCGCCTGTCCGGGAGGCAGGGTCACCAGGTACCGGGACTGGGCCTCGGTCACGTTCATGGTGGCCCCGACCGCGTCGCGGTCGTCGGCGGCGGGAAGCCGGTGCACCACCTTCACCGCCGAGTTCTTCACGACGTCGGAGATGATCCGGGCCGGGATCTGCTCCGCGATGATCAGTCCCTCGCCGTAGGCCCGGATCTCGGCCAGCAGCCCGGCGAACAGTTCCACCGCGTGCGCCCCCGCGTCCGGCGACGACCCGGGCTCGGGCCGCCGCAACAGCCGGTGCGCCTCCTCGACCACGGTGAGATGACGCAGTCCCGGCGGGTTCGAGTCCCGGGTGAGCCGGAGATGCTCGGCCAGCCGGATCAGGACCATCCCCATCAGGAACGCCTTATCGCGGTCGTCGCCCACGTCCTCGATCTCCAGCACCACGTTCCGCTCGAGCAGCCTTGTGAAGTCGATCCGGTGGCCGCCTTCCAGGAACCGCCCGGTGGTGCCCGCGCGCAGGCTCGCGATCCGGACCCTGATGAAGCCGAGAACGTCGTCGGTGACCCGCTGGCTGTAGCCGATCTCGCCGACCACCCGCTCGGCCGCCCGCTGCAGGTCCCCCAGCGCCGGGTATCCCGGGGCCGCGCCGTCCCGCCCCGGCTCCCCCAGCGCCAGGTCCCAGCCCGCGTCCTCGTACACACGGGTCAGTGCCGCACTCATCACCTGCGGGAACGGCTCTTCTGACCGGAACGACGCGATGAACAGCGCCCGCACCAGGTCCGCGTGGGTCTGCAGCGGGAACACCGAGCCGCCGACGGCGGCCGGCTCCAGCGGGTTGAGGCCCGCGGCGATCGCGTCGGCCTCGCCGGGACGGATGCGGATGACCTCGGCGGGACTGCCGCCCCCGGCCCCGGCCCCGCCTCCGGGCAGGCGCCCGGCCATGAGCCGGTACTCGGCCTTGGCCGGCTCGACGACCAGCCACGGGATCCCGGCCCCGGCCGCCGACTCGAGCAGGGTCCGGACCGTGTGCGACTTGCCCGCGCCCGTCGCGCCGCAGACGAACACGTGCCGGTTCAGCGAGGTCAGCGGAACGCGGAACGACCCGGCCGGCCTCAGGTCGCGGTCGAGAATGTCGCCCAGCCGGACCGACTTCCCCGGCCCGGGGCTCAGGTCGGGCGGCACGTCGGGAGTAACGTCGAACTCCGGCCGCAAGGCCAGCCGGACGCCCGGGATCTCGGTCTCCGGCGGGCGCACGAGCGCGGCCAGCAGTTCGGTCGAGACGCGGCCCGGCTCCTCCGGCGGGCCCGGCACCAGCGTGTAGGGAAGCCCGTGCAGCCCGGCCGCCCCGCAGAGCAGTCCCGCGACCCGCGCCGCGCCTGCCGGGTCCGCTGCCCCGGCGGCGACCCGGGCGGTCCAGAACCCGGAGGAGGCGCCGCGCCGCAGTTCGGCGTGGCGGGCGGTCAGCCGCCGGGCCTCGACCGCGCGGCCGGGAAACCGGTCGGCGGCGCCCTCCGCGAGATGAAGACGGCGGGCGATGTCGGCGGCCAGGGCGTCAAGGCCGGGCGCGAGCACCGGACTGGCGGCCACTATCCAGCCGAACGGATCATGGTGGCTCCCCAGCAGCATGTCCTCGAACGCCGGGCCCTCCGGGCTCGCGTCGCTCTCCTCCGCCAGAAGGCCGTCGCTGACGACGGAGATCTCCTGCCAGCAGCCGATCTGGTCCAGGAGGCGCCCCAGTCCGCCGGGCGGCAGCGGGACGCCCTGGGCGCCGCCCGGAATCCGGATCCCGGCGGAGGCGACCACCTGCACCGGGCCGCCCGCGACGGCCCGGATCCAGCCGAACGCCACCGGCCCGGAACCGCCGTGGTAGGCGGCGGTCAGGGACGCGGCGCGGGACGGGCGCTCGGAGTCCGCGGCGGAGACGCGGTCCCGGCGCGGAAGCCCGGTGATCCGGTACGCGTCGAGATCCCGTAGCCGCGACCACGGGTCGCCGTCTGCTGTCACGATCCAACAGTAAGCACGTTAAGTGATCGTTTACCGCCGTTGAGTGCACTTGCTCCCCCTTGCCCCTATCGGCCGAAGACCTGCTCCAGGTAGGGGTTGGCGAAGCGGCGGTCCGGGTCCGTCTCGTCCCGGACCCTGAGGAAGTCATCGAACTTCGGGTAGAGCCCTCGCAGGCGCCCGGCGTCCAGGGTGTGCATCTTGCCCCAGTGCGGGCGCCCCCCGGCCGCCGTGGCGATCGCCTCGAACGCGGAGAAGTACTCCCGATAGGGCAGGCCCGCGTACTGGTGGATGGCGACGTAGGCGGTGTCGCGCCCGTAGGCCGTGGACAGCCACACGTCGTCGGCGGCCGCCACCCGGACCTCAACCGGGAACATTACCGGCGTCTGGAGCCCGGGCACCGCGGCCCGCAGTTCGGCCAGCACGCCGAGGACCTGATCGCGCGGCATGGCGTACTCCGACTCCACGAACCGGACCCGGCGGGGCGTCACGAACACCTGGTGCGAAGGGGCCTGGTACGACCGCGGGGACAGCGTGCCCGACGCCAGCCGGTTCAGCGGCCTGATCATCTTCGGCACGGCGCGCCCGGTCCGGCACATCGCCCCGAACGCGACGTTCTCCATCACCTCGTACTCAAACAGCCAGCGCCACCGGGGCATGGGTTTCGCGTCGCCGTCCCGGTTGTTCCGCTTGACCAGGGCCTGCCGCCCGTAGGGGAACCAGTAGAACTCAAAGTGGTCGTTGCCGGCGGCGAACTCGCCGAACCGCTCGATGACCTCCTCATATGGCATCGGGCGCTCGTCGGCGGCCAGGGTGAACGACCGGACGCAGCGCAGCGTCACGGTCGAGATCACGCCGAGCGCCCCGAGCCCCACCCGGGCCGCGGCGAACAGGCCGGGATTCTCTGCCGCCGAGCAGGTCTTCACGGAGCCGTCGGCGAGGACGAGTTCGAGCCCCGCCACGACCGTCGCGAGGCCGCCGAGGCCCGCGCCGGTGCCGTGCGTCCCGGTGGAGATCGCGCCCGCGATCGTCTGGGCGTCGATGTCCCCGAGGTTCGGCATCGCGAGGCCGAGGTCGTCCAGCGCCGCGTTCAGCTGCCGGATGGTGGTCCCGGAGCGAACGGTGACCAGTCCCGTCTTCGTGTCGGCCGAGACGACTCCGGTCCAGCCGGACAGGTCGAGCGCGGCCCCTGAGGTCGCCGCGGCCGGGGTAAAGGAGTGCCCGCTGCCCAGGGCCCGCACGGTGAGCCCGGCCGCGCCCGCCTCGGCGATTGCCGACGAGATGTCCGTTTCAGACTTCGGCCAGTAGCGCCGGGACGGTTCGGAAGTCGCCGTACCCGCCCAGTTTTGCCATTTCATCGGTCAAAGTTTCCAGAATTCATACTCAGAGGTCCACATTTTTACCGTGACGCATTACTGTGCCACCATGCCCGACAGTATTTCCCCGGGGGGGCGACCCCCCGTAGCTCCCCGGGGCATGCCCGATGGAAAAGCTAAGATATCGGGCATGCTATCGGCCGATCCCGCGGTCTCCGAGGCCCTGGAACGCTGGGACAGCGCGACCCGGACTCTCGACCCCCCGTTCGCCGTCGTCGACCTCGACGCGTTCGACGCGAACGCGCGGGATCTCGTCCGGCGCGGGAACGGCGTGCCGATCCGCGTGGTCACCAAGTCCCTGCGCTGCCGCCACCTGATCGAGCGGGTCCTGAAACGGCCCGGCTACCGCGGCATCATGTGCTATTCGCTGCCCGAGGCACTCTGGCTGCACGAGACCGGGGTCAGCGACGACATCCTGGTCGCCTACCCGACGGCGAACCAGACCGCCCTGCGGGCCCTCGCGGCCGACCCCCGCGCCCGGGAGCACATCACGATCACGGTGGACTCGACGGCTCACCTGGACTTCGTCGACGAGACCCTGGGCGACGACCATCCGGACATCCGGCTCAGCCTGGAACTCGACGTGTCCTGGCGGCCGCTGTCCTGCCTGCCCCCGGTCGGCACCCTGCGGTCCCCGCTCCACGAGCCGGCCCAGGCCGCGCAGTTCGCGGAGGAAGTCCTGAAGCGGCCGGGATTCCGGCTCGTCGGGGTCATGGGCTACGAGGGACAGATCGCCGGCCTGGGCGACGCCCCGTCCGGTCATCCCCTGCGCTCCGCCCTCCTCCGCGTCGTCCAGGCGTGCTCGGCCCGGGAACTGGCCGCGCGGCGCGCCGAGACCGTCCGCCGCATCCGGGAACTGACCGACCTCGAATTCGTGAACGGCGGGGGCACGGGCTCGCTGGAGACCACCTCCTCCGACGACTCGGTCACCGAACTGGCCGCGGGCTCGGGCCTGGTCGGCCCCGGCCTGTTCGACGCCTACCACCGGTTTCGCCCCCAGCCCGCGCTGATGTTCGCGCTGCCCGTGGTGCGCCGCCCCGGACCGGGCATCGCGACCCTGTTCAGCGGCGGCTTCGTGGCCTCCGGAACCGGGACCCCGGACCGGCTGCCGCTTCCGTTCCTCCCCGGCGGGCTGCGCCTCACCAGGACCGAGGGCGCCGGCGAGGTGCAGACGCCGGTGCTGGGCGGCCCGGCCGGCGGGCTCCGCATCGGGGACCGGGTCTGGATGCGCCACGCCAAGGGCGGTGAACTGGCCGAGCGGTTCGCCGAGTACCACCTGTTCTCCGGCGGGGCGGCTCCCGAGAGCGTCCCCACCTACCGGGGGGAGGGCCGGTGCTTCGGATAGAGGACGGCGACGTCCCGGCCGCCCTCGCCGAGCCCACCGCGCCGGTCCGCGTCGGCTGGATCAGCCTCCTGTTCGCCGCGAACATCGGCATGTGGCTGGCGATCTACGCGCCGCTGCAGGTCCTGCTGCCCGAGCAGGTGCAGTCGGTTCATGATCACGTCACGTCGGCCAGCGCCGTGCCCAGCGGGCACGACGCGGTGCTGCTGTCGGTGGTAATGGTCGCCGGGGCGATCGCCTCGCTGATCGCCAACCCCGTGGTGGGCGCTCTCTCGGACCGAACCACCTCACGGCGGGGACGGCGGCATCCGTGGACCGCGGCCTGCGCCCTGATCGGGGCGGCGGGAATCGCCATCGTGGCGGTCGCGCCGGGCATCGGCGTCATGGCGGCCGGCTGGTTCGTCGCGGAATTCGGGCTCGGCGGCATGCTCGCGACGCTGACCGCCGCGCTCCCGGACCGGGTCCCGGTGAAGCAGCGGGGCACGCTGGGCGCCCTGATCGGGATCAGCCAGATGCTGGGCACCGTACTCGGCGCGGCCATCGTGACCGTCCTCATCACCCGGATGTCCTACGGCTACCTGGCCTGCGCGCTCATCCTGCTGGCCTGCGCCGCGCTGTTCACCTGGCGCACCCCCGACGACCGGCTGCCCGCGGAGTTCAAGCCCTCCGGGGGGCTGGGCCAGGCGCTCCGGAGCCTGTGGGTATCCCCCCGGCGGCATCCCGACTTCGGCTGGGCGTGGCTGACGCACTGCCTCATCAACCTGGGCAACGACCTGGGCACCCTGTACCTGCTGTACTTCCTGGCCAACGACGCCCACTACGGCGACCCTCAGACCGGGCTGCTGATCCTGATGGTGCTGTACTCGGTGGCCCTGCTGGTCGCCGGGTCCGCCTGCGGGGCGCTGTCGGACCGGTCGGGACGGCGGAAGCCGTACGTCATCGGCTCGGCGGCGGTGATGGCGGTCGCCGCCGTGATCCTGGTCGTGTCGCCGACCTGGGACGCGGCCCTGCCCGCGGCGCCGCTGCTGGGCGCGGGCTTCGGCGCCTACTGGGCGGCCGCCCCGGCGCTTCTGACCCAGGTGCTCCCGGCCGCGACCGACCGGGGCAAGGACCTCGGGCTGATCAACATCGGCTACTGCTTCCCGCTCGTCCTGGCCCCGCTGATCGCCGGCGTGGTCCTGGGGCTGATGGACAGCTACCCGGCGCTCTTCGCGCTCGCCGCGATCGCGACCATCGCCGGAGGCGTCACAGTCAGCCGGGTCCGTTCGGTCGCCTGATTGTCCGGTGGCCCCGTCCATCCCGCCCCCTTCCACCCCGGCCCCCGGCAGCCTCCGTCTCTGGCCGCCTCCGGTCTCCGGCCCTCCGCCTCGCCTTGGGGCGCCAGTTGGCTGCGGCAAATACCGCATAAGACCCGTCCGGGAACCGTCTCGCGCCCTAAGCCACTGAACAGCGGGCGGGCCTTGGTTTCACGTGCAACATTCGTCTCACCGCTTCCACCTGCGATGAGGTGCCGGGCACAGGGGGCAGGCCAGTAGATTTGGGGGCTGAGAACAGGCGTTTCAGAGGCCGCTTGACGCCCAAGGCGGCCCGTCGCGATGGTGGGGTAATGAGCGAGGAACAGCGCGGCCGGGAATTCATCCTGACCCTGTCGTGCCCGGACAAGCCCGGCATCGTGTACGCGGTGTCCAGCTTCCTGGTACAGCATTCCGCCAACATCATCGACAGCAAGCAGTACGGCCAGGAGGACGACGGCCGGTTCTTCATGCGCGTGCATTTCTCGGTGCCGCCGCCCGGCCGGGAAAAGAAGGAACTCGAGAAGGACTTCTCCTGGGTCGCGGAATCGTTCCACATGTCCTGGCGGCTGCACGACAAGGCCGAGCGCATCCCCACCCTGATCATGGTGTCGAAGCTCGGGCACTGCCTGAACGACCTGCTGTTCCGCTGGCGGTCCGGCTCACTGCCCGTGGAGATCGTGGGCGTGGTCTCCAACCATGACGAGTACCGCGACCTGACCGAGTCCTACAAGCTGCCGTTCCACCACATCCCGGTCACCGCGGAGACCAAGCCGGCGGCCGAAGCCTCGCTGCTCTCCCTCATCGACGAGACGGAAACCGAGCTCATCGTGCTCGCCCGGTACATGCAGATCCTGTCCCCGGAGGTCTGCAAGCGGGTCGAGGGCCGGATGATCAACATCCACCACTCGTTCCTTCCGAGCTTCAAGGGCGCCAAGCCCTATCACCAGGCCCACTCCAAGGGCGTCAAGCTGATCGGCGCGACCGCCCACTACGTGACGCCCGACCTCGATGAGGGCCCGATCATCGAACAGGACGTCATCCGGGTGGACCACACCTTCGCCCCGCCCCAGCTGGCCGAGGCCGGCCAGGACGTCGAGACCCAGGTCCTGGCCCGCGCGGTCACCTGGCACGCCGAGCACCGCGTCCTCCTCAACGGCAACCGCACCGTAACCCTGCATTAGGGGCCTAAG
>WRBL01000320.1 GCA_009784565.1 Streptosporangiales bacterium
AGGTCCGGGCCGCTCTCGGCGAGTCGGTGGAGGACACCGGGACCGCGTACTCCTGGGCCAAGCGGGGCGTGCAGCGTTTCGTCGCCCGGGAAGCGGCCTGGTTCGGGGCCCGCGGGGCGCGGATCTGCTCGGTCTCGCCCGGCATCATCGACACCCCGCAGGGCCGCCAGGAAGCGAAGGCGCACGCGTCCATGGCGCAGCTTGTCCAGATGACGCCCCTGGCCCGCGAGGGCGCGGCCGCCGAGGTGGCGGCCGTCGTCGCGTTCCTGCTGTCGGAGGCGGCCAGCTTCGTCACCGGCATCGACGTCCCGGTCGACGGCGGCGTCGTGTCCGCCCTGAAGACCATGCCGCGCTGACCCGCGGCCCGCCGCCTACTTGATCGGGGGGCGGGGGAGCCTGGACTCGCCGGGCTCGAGGGCGAAGACGATGTCCAGGGAGTACCAGGGGGCCTCGGTGCCCGGGACGGACGGGTGCGGCTCGTCGTGGCGGCGGAAGTCGCCGATCGTGGCCCGGGTGACGCCGAACTGCACGTCGGTCTCCAGGTGCTCGTCCTCGGGGTCGTAGATCTGCGAGATCCGGGTCTTGAAGCCTTCCTTGGCGATCAGGACATGCAAATGCGCGGGCCGGAACGGATGACGGTCCTGTGCCTTGAGCAGCTTGCCCACCACCGCGTCGGTGGGGATCGGGTAGCCCGCCATCCTGACCGTCCGGAACCAGAACCTCCCGTCGGCGCCGGTGGCGAACTTCCCGCGCAGGTTCATGTCCGCCTGCCCGGGGTCCTGCTGCTCGTACAGGCCGACGGGGGAGGAGTGCCAGATGTCCACCTCGGCCCCGGCGACCGGGTTTCCCTCGCCGTCGGTGACCCGCGCGTCGACGAACAGGGGCGGTCCCGGGGTATCGGACCGGACGATCGACCCGCCGTTCTCCGTCGGCGGCGAATGCAGCCGCCAGAACGGGCCCAGCAGCGACTGCTGCGTCTCGGTGGCCCCGTGGTCGCCGTTGTTGAGCAGGCAGACCAGGGTCGACACGCCGAGCGAGCCGGCCATCAGAACCGCCTCGTTATGGGTGCCGGTCGTAGCCTGGCCGATCTCGTTGACCACGGCCGCGGCCGCCTGGAACTCCTCCTCGGTCAGCCGGGTCTCCCGGACGAATCCGTGCAGGTGAGTGACGAGCGACGTCATGATCTCCCGCAGCCGGGGGTCCGCCGTCCGCTGCATGACCTTCAGCACGGCTGGCGTCACGTCTTCATGGCTTTCGATGATCACGAGTCCATCTTCACGCCGGATCACCGGCGAAACAATGTCCCCGATCGTCGATATGCTCACAAAGGCTCTGTGCCGGATATGCCGCCTCGGGGGCCGCGGCGGTTGTGTCCGGATGGTTTCTGAGCTGGGGAGATGCGGGTAGTTACCTGTTCGAGAGTCTTGGGGGAGGCTCGTGATGAATTATCACTATCTGGGGGCCGCCGGGGTTTTCGTGGCCGGATTTCTGGTCCACCTGCTGTGGGCAGAGCAGTCCGGCGCGCCGGCGCCCGTCGCCGCGAGCACCGTGAGCGCGGCGGCTACGGCGAGTGCCGCCTATCCGTACGCGAAGGCCGTCTGCGAGTTCGGGCGGCGCGGGGGATCCGAATGCGTCAATCCGCGCAACAGCGGCGACGCCTACGACTGGGGGTACTGGAAGGGCCGCCGCTTCCAGGCGGGCGACCCGTGGGGGTACGAGTACCGGAACTGCACGTCCTACGTCGCGTGGCGGCTGGCCCGGGCCGGCGTGCCCGCGTCGCTGTTCGGCGGCCTCGGCAACGCCTCGGACTGGATCGGCGAGGTCAAGGGCGACCAAGGGGTGTCGGTGAGCCGCACGCCGTCGCCGGGCGCGGTCGCGGTCTGGGACGTCGCTGGTGTCGGCCACGTCGCCTGGGTGGTCGCCGTGCGCGGCTCCCGGGTGACGGTGGAGGACTACAACTACGCGGGCACCGGCGTCTACGACCGTCACGTCATCGGCCTGCGGCCCAGCGGCTACATCCGTTTCCCGAGACGATAGAGAACTATATTCTCCTTACATGAGAATAGGTTTCGTGGGCGCGGGCCGGATGGGACGGCCGATGGTGGAGCGCCTGGTCGCGGCCGGGCACGAGGTCACCGTCCTCGGGCGGACGCCGGGGAACCGGGACCGGCTCCGGGAGGCCGGCGCCGCGCCCGTGGCGGCCGCCGCCGAGACCGCGGCCGGGGCGGACATCGTCGGCGTCTGCGTGTTCAGCGACGAGCAGGTGAGCCACGTGGGCGCCGAGGTGCTGCCCGCGATGCCGGCGGGCAGCGTCCTGGTCGTACACACCACCGGGAGCCCGGCCACCGTCCGGGACCTGCGGGACACCGCCCCCGGGGGCGTCGGCGTGATCGACTGCCCGGTCAGCGGCGGCCCGCACGACATCGCCGCCGGGGCGATCACCCTCCTGGCGGGCGGCGCGGCCGAGCACGTGGACCGGGCCCGGCCGGCCCTGGAGGCCTACGGCGACCCGATCCTGCACGCCGGCCCGCTCGGCGCCGGGCAGACGGTCAAGCTGGTCAACAACGCGGTCTTCGCCGCCAACATCGGCCTGCTCGCCGCGGCGGCCCGGCTGGGAACCCGGCTCGGCATCGAGGAGAAGAGCCTGCTCACCGCGCTTACCCACGGCAGCGCCGGGAGCCGGGCCCTGGACTCGGCGGCCCGCGCCGGATCGGTCGAGGTCTTCGCCGCCGCCGTCGCGGAGTTCCTGTCCAAGGACGTCGAGGTCGTCCGCGCCACCGCCGCCGCTCTCGGCGGGGACCTGGGGGTCCTCGACGCCGCGATAGCGGAAATCCAGCGCCGCGCCTAAAGCCGGGCGAACGTCCGCGCCGTGGCCAGCACCGCGAGCCGGTCCTGGCGCCCGGCGTCGCGGACCTCGACCTGGGCCAGTCCCGACTTCAGGTCGGCGAGGGCGACCGCGGGCCCGGTCCGCACCGGGCCCAGGTACCGCAGCGACAGCGACGACAGCGTGTCGCCGAGGGCCAGCGACAGGACCGCTTCCTCGGCGCACAGCGCGATGAGCCCGCCGTTGACGGTGTTGGAGGAGTTCAGCCCGTCGTCGGACCGGGGCAGCACGGCCAGGCCGGCCGACTCGCGCTTCATCCCGGCCCGGGCCGCCAGCGGCATCGACAGCCGCTCGATCGAGGCGGGAGCGTCGACGCTGGTGACCTCGGGAACGGTCAGCGACGTGTCGCGGGCGGCCATGAACGACAGCGTCGCGAACGCGAACGCCTCCCCGGACCCGTCGAAGAACGACACCTCGGCGACGAACACCGAGCGTCCCGTCTTCACCGCGCGTCCCACGCCCGACACCAGGCCGGAGCCCGGGGCGGGCCGGTACAGGTGGATGTCCAGGTCCAGCGTCACCGGCACCCGCGGCCGCATCTCCCGCACCGCCAGCAGCCCGCCGAGCATGTCGGCCCAGGTCGCGAGCACTGACAGGCGCAGGTTTTTCGTCCCGGGCACCCGCATGTGCGGGGTGATCTCGCCGGAGCCGCGCAGCAGCCGCCCGTCTGAGCGCACGGAAAAACCCAGTTCAAGCAGCATGTGCCGCTTCGCGGACTCGTCCAATTACCGCCCCGTTGTATCCGTCGCCCCGTCGCGGGCCTGGCCGATCTCGCCGAGCAGGTGGTCGGCGACGTCCAGGATAAAGCCGGGCTCGACCCCGGCCGCCGCGGCCACGTCGGCGGTGAGCGCCACGTCCTTGCGCAGCAGGGGCCCGGCGTGCTGCCCGATCCGTTCCGGGGTGCCGCCGGAGTGCGCGAGCGCGTCCAGCGCGAAGCTGCGGCCGCTTCCGTGGCCGAGCACCTCCCCGAGCCGGTCCGGCGCGATGCCGAACGACTGGCCGAGGGAGTACAGGCTGGAGGCGACCGCGAGATGCGCGGTGAACACCGTGTTGTTCAGCAGCTTGGTCACCAGCCCGGCGCCAAGCGGCCCGAGATGCACGACCGGGTCGCCGAACGTCGACAGCACCGGCCGTACCTTCTCCACGACTGATTCGTCGCCGCCGGCCATGACCAGGAGCTTCCCCGCGTCCGCGGCGGGGGCGCCGCCGCTGACCGGAGCGTCGATCAGGTGCGCGTCCCTATCGGCGGCCAGGGCCGCGAGCCGCCTGCACGTGTCCGGGTGGACCGTGCTGTGGACCACGATCACCGTCCCGGGGGCGACCCCGGCCAGCAGGCCGTCCGGCCCCGAGACCACCTGTTCCACGTCGGCGTCGCCGGTCACGCAGATCCCGATGACGTCCGATTCCGCGGCCAGCCCGGTCGGCGTGGCCGCGGTCTTCACGCCGGCGAACGGCTCCAGCGATTCCGGCCGCCGCGCCCACAGCGTCAGCGGCAGCCCGGCCCCGGCGATCCGCCGCGCGATCGGG
The DNA here is from genome assembly GCA_009784565.1 of Streptosporangiales bacterium. GTDB lineage: Bacteria > Actinomycetota > Actinomycetes > Streptosporangiales > Streptosporangiaceae > Trebonia. Next base: position 4,412 of record WRBL01000320.1, read on the forward strand.
GCGCCCTGGCTGCCCAGCCCGATGAATCCGACCCGTGTGCTCATAGGAGATGAGAGTAGCATTCTCGATATGGAGAAGTAATACTCTCATTGTGAGCCGGCCGGCGGCGGGACGGCAGGAGAATGTGTGTGGTGCAGACAGTGAATGAGGATGCGGTGTCCGATCCTTCAGGCGCAACGGTGCGCGACGATCCGCCGGACGTCGATGTCGCGGTGATCGGCGCCGGCCCGGCAGGCCTCATGACTGCCAACCTCCTCGGCCGCCGCGGGCTGCGGGTGGCCGTCCTGGAGGCAGGCGAGCGGCTTATCGACTATCCGCGCGGCGTCGGCATGGACGACGAGACGCTGCGCACGTTCCAGAACGCCGGGCTCGCCGAGGCGGTGCTCCGGCACACCGTCCCGCACCAGGTGCTGGCGTTCGTCGACGCCCGGCAGCGTGACCTCGCCCGGCTCGCGCCGCCCACGGCCGAGTTCGGCTGGCCGCGTCGTAACGCCTTCATCCAGCCGCTGGCCGACCGTGTCCTGCTGGACGGGCTGTCCCGGTTCGCTGACGTCGACGTCCGCTGGTCCTCCCGCGTCACGGGGCTTTCCCAGGACAGCGAGAGCGTCAGCCTGTCGGTCACGGGCCCGGACGGGGAGTTCACGGTCCGGGCCGCCTACGCCGTGGGCGCGGATGGCGGAAGCAGCGCGACGCGCAAGGCGCTGGGACTGTCCTTCGACGGCACGACGGCCTCCGAGCAATGGTTCGTCATCGACCTCCGCAACGACCCGCTCGGGCGCCCGGGCTCGTATGTCTGCGCGGACCCGAGGCGGCCCTACGTCTCGATCGGCCTCCCGCACGGCATCCGGCGGTTCGAGTTCATGCTCAAGCCGGGGGAGACCGAGGCGGACGCGATGACCGACGGGTTCGTCACCCGCCTGCTGGAGCCGCTCGTCCCGGCTTCCTCCCGGATCGACATCATCCGCAAGCGCGTGTACACGCACCACTCCCGGCTGGCCTCGCGCTTCCGGTCCGGCCGCGTCTTCCTCATCGGCGACGCCGCGCACGTCATGCCCGTGTGGCAGGGACAGGGCTACAACAGCGGCATCCGGGACGCGCTGAACCTCTCCTGGAAGCTGGCGATGACGGTCCGGGGCCTGGCCGGCGAGCGGATCCTCGACAGCTACGAAAGCGAGCGCCGGGACCATGCCCGGGCGATGATCAGCCTCTCGACCTGGGTCGGGAAGGCGGTCTCCGTGACCAGCCCCGCCGTCGCCCGGGTCCGCGACACCTTCTTCCGCTCCCTGTCCGCGATCCCCAGGGCCAAGACCTACATCGTGACGATGCGGTTCAAGCCGATGCCGCAGATCACCGAGGGCGCGCTCACCACGGCGGGATCGGTCAGCTCACCCGGACCGGTCGGGCGGCTCTTCCTCCAGCCGGCCGTGCGCACCCCCGAGGCCGCGTCGGTCAGGCTGGATGACGCGATCGGCCCGTGGTTCGCGCTCCTTGCCTGGAACAACAGCCCGGCCGCGATCCTGGACGACGACGCGCGCCGCCGGCTCGAACGCATGGGAGCGCGCCTCGTGGCCGCCTACCCCGCGGTGCAACTGGACTGGGAAGAGACCGGCCCCGGTACCGGGGCACTGGCTGTCGGGGACCTCGACGGCTCCCTGCAGCGCTGGTTCGAGAAATATCCCGAGTCGGTCCTGCTGATCCGCCCCGACCGCATCGTCGGCGGGGCGAGCCAGGCGTACGCGGCCTCGGACATGGTCCGAGCGTTCGACGGGGCGATCGCCGCGCCCGATCCGGGGAACGCGCCCGATCCGGAGAAAGCAGCGACAGCCGGGAGGAACGCATGAACGCCGCGCCAGACGTCGTAGTCCTGGGATCGGGAGCGGCGGGCCTGGTCGCCGCGCTGTCCGCCGCGGTCGCCGGGGCGCGGGTCCGCCTCTTCGAGAAGGCGGCGCTGATCGGCGGCACCACGGCGCTGTCCGGCGGGACGATCTGGGTGCCGGGCAACCAGCCCGCCCGCCAGGCCGGGGTCACCGACTCGCGCGAGGACGGTCTCGCGTACCTGTCGAGCCTGTCCAACGGGATGATCCTGCCGGAGCTCGCCGAGGCGCTGATCGACGGCGGACCGGAGCTCGTCGATTTTCTCGAGCGCCACGCCGGCCTGCGCCTCCTGCTCGTCGAGGGCTATCCCGACTACCACCCGGAACGCCCCGGCGGGCTGCCGGGCGGCGGCCGGTCGATCGAGGTTGACCTTGTGCCCCTGTCCGGCCTCGGCGAGTGGGAGGAACGCATCGCGGGCACTCCCAGCCGGAGCCTCATCCGGGAGACCCCCCTCGGCGGCGGCACCGGCGTCCTGCCGCCGGACGTGGCGGCCGAGCGGGACACCGCGCGCCTGGAGGGACTGGGCCGGGGCCTCGTGGCCGGCCTGCTGCGGGCCTGCCTGGACCACGGTGTCGAGATCACCACCCAGGCCCGGGGCACCCGGCTGCTGACGGAGGGGAACGCGGTCACCGGGGTCGAGATCGAGACGCCGGACGGGTCACTGGAGGCGCGGGCCCCGGCGGTCGTGCTGGCGACAGGCGGATTCGAATATGACGCGGACCTGGTCCGCGACTTCCTGCGCGGACCGGTGACCTGGCGCCTCGGGGCGCCGACGAACACCGGCGACGGGCTCCGGATGGCCATGCGCCTCGGAGCGCGGCTCGGCAACATGCGGGAGGGCTGGTGGTCCCCGGCCGTCGCCTTCCCCGGCCAGCGGCGCGACGGCGGCGCCAACGGGCTGCTCGCCTCCCGGGAGCGGGCGCTGCCGGGCTCCATCATGGTCAACGCCGAAGGCCGCCGGTTCACCAACGAGGCCGCTAACTACAACGCGTTCGGCGGGGCCTTCCACCAGCTTGACGCGTCCAGGTTCGAGTACCCGAACCTGCCCAGCTACATGATCTTCGACCAGGGGACTGCCGGGAAATTCGGCGTCTTCGGGCTGCCGCCCGGCGCCG
>WRBL01000321.1 GCA_009784565.1 Streptosporangiales bacterium
CGGGGAACGGCGCGCCGGGAGGCCGGAGGGGCAGGTATGGGCGGCGGCATCGTTCTGGGCGTACTGCGGGCCGCGGCAGGAAGAGGCCCTGGAACGGATGCGGCGCGTCGTACTGCAGTACGCGATGGTCCCGACCCACCGTGAGTCGTTCCGGAACGTGTTTCCCGCGCTCGACGAGGCTGCCGCGGCATGGCGCGCCGGGGACCGGAGGGCGGCACTGCGCTTCGTCGGCGACAGCACCGTCCGGGCGCTGTGCGCGGTTGGCGGGCCAGAGACCGTGGCCGGTCATGTGCGGGCGCTGTGGGACGCGGGAGTGCGAATGCCGATCGTGCTGACGCCCGGCGCGGAACCGGGAGACGCGGCCGGAGCGCGGGCCACCATCGCGGGGCTGGCGCAGGCGCTGCGCCTCGCTGAAGGAAAGGGCTCATGAACACGGAATTCGACGTGGTCGTCCTCGGAAGCGGGGCGGCGGGCCTGGTCGCCGCGGTAGCCGCGGCGGACTCGGGAGCCTCGGTGGGGCTCTTCGAGAAGGCGGACCTGGTCGGCGGGACCACGGCGCTGTCCGGCGGCACCACGTGGATCCCGGCGAACCCGCACCAGCCCGGCGGCGAGGACTCCCGCGCCGACGCCCTCGCCTACCTCGAATCGCTGTCGCACGGCCTGATCGACCCGGGGCTCGCAGCCGCCCTGGTCGACACGGGGCCCGCGTTCATCGAATGGGTGGAGCGGGCGACGCCGGTCCGGTTCCATGTCGTGACCGGCATGCCGGACTACCACCCCGAGCATCCCGGGGGAAAGCCCGGCGGCGGGCGGTCCCTGGATCCGGCGCTCTTCCGTTTCGGCGAACTGGGAAAGTGGGCGGACCGGGTCGTGATGCCCGACCGGATACCGCGACTCACGCTGACCGAGGCGCCCCTCGGCGGCGGCACCGGGATCGCCGCTCCTCCGGACCGGGCGACGCGGAAGGCGGAGGACTGGCGCGGCTGCGGGCACGCGCTCGTCGGCGGGCTGCTCAAGGCCCTGCTCGACCGGGGGATCGAGCCGGTCACCTCGGCCCGGGCGACCGGCCTGCTGCGGGAGGACAGCGGCCGCACCCGGCGGGTCGCCGGGGTCCGGCTGGAGATGGCCGGCAGTGCCAGAACGACGGAAGTTACCGCGCGGCGGGGAGTCATCATCGCGACCGGGGGATTCGAATGGGACCCGGATCTCGTCCGGGCGTTCCTGCGGGGGCCGATGACAAGCCCGGCGTCGGTTCCGCCCAACACCGGGGACGGGCTGCGGATGGCGATGGAGGCGGGCGCCGCCCTCGCCAACATGCGGGAAGCGTGGTGGGTGCCGACAGTCGAGATACCGGGCGACGAGGCCTTCGGGCGGCAGCGGGCCCGGCTGGTGCTGCGGGAACGCACCCTGCCCCGGTCCATCATGGTGAACCGGCAGGGCCGCCGGTTCTGCGACGAGGCCGCGAACTACAACGCGCTCGGCGGGGCCTTCCACCAGTTCGACCCCGGTTCCTTCGACTACGCGAACCTGCCTTGCTGGCTGGTCTTCGACCAGGGGTACCTGCGACGCTACGGGTTCCTCACGGTGCCGCCGGGCGGCACGGCGCCCGGCTGGCTGCACCGGGCCGGCAGCGTCGAGGACCTCGCCGGCCTGATCGGGATCCCGGCGCGGGCCCTGCGGGACACCGTCACCCGCTGGAACGCCCACGTCGAAGCCGGGCGGGACCCGGACTTCCGCCGGGGCGACAGCGCCTACGACGGCTGGAACGGCGACCGGGACCGCTACCCCGGGCATGGCGCCACGCTGGGGCCGCTGACCGAGCCTCCGTTCTATGCCGTCCCCGTGCACAGCGGCACGCTCGGCACGAAGGGCGGTCCGCGGACCGACGCCGACGCGAGGGTCTTCGGACTCGACGGCGCTCCGATCGACGGGCTGTACGCGGCGGGCAACGTCATGGCGGGCGTGACCGGCATGGTCTACGGCGGCGCGGGCGGCACGCTCGGGCCCGCGATGGTCTTCGGTTACCGCGCCGGCCGGCACGCTGCCGGGCGGCGCGCGCCCTAGCGCCGGCCAGGGACCGCGGGCCCGTGGCTGCTACCTGACCGAGGCGCCGGCGTCCACCGGCAGCGCGACGCCCGTGATGTAACGGGCCTCATCGCTGGCCAGGAACAGCACCGCGTTGCTGACGTCAACCGGTTCCACCCACGGAACCGGGATCGCGTTCAGCGCGGTGAAGCCCGGCAGGGCCTTCTCCAGCGTCGGGTCCGGGTCGCCTGGCGCGAACATGCCGTACGTACCCGGATTCTGGATCATCGTCGTGTCGACGTTGGTGGGATGCACGGTGTTGACCCTGATCCGGTGCGCCGCCAGCTCGTTGGCGAAGGTGCGCATCAGTCCCACCAGGCCGTGCTTGGCCGCGACATAGTGGCCGACGTTCATGATGCCCTTCAGGCCCCCGATCGAGCTGGTGAAGATCATCGACCCGCCGCGGCCGCCCGCCAGCAGGTGGGGCACCGCGACCTTGGCGGTGTGCCACACGCCCGTGAGATTGACGTCGATCATGTCCTGCCAGGCCGTCTCGTCCAGTTCCCAGGCCTGCCCGTAGCTGGCGATGCCGGCGTTGGCCACGACGATGTCAAGCCGGCCCAGCTCGCCGAGGCCTTCCGCCAGCGCCGTTCCCAGGCCCGCGGCATCGCGGACATCGGCCTGGCGGGCGACGATGCGCCGGTCCAGTCTTTCCACCAAACGCACGGTTTCCCGCAGGTCCTCCGGAGTCGCCAGGGGGTACTTCCCGACGACGCTGCCGATGGGCTCGCACAGATCGACGGCGATAATGTCAGCGCCTTCCTCGGCAAGGCGCACCGCGTGACTCCGGCCCTGTCCCCGGGCGGCCCCGGTGATGAAGGCGACCTTGCCGGCCACTCGTCCTGGCATCGCTCCCTCTTTCTCCGTGGTGCGGTCTGGCGGTCAGTCGTAGACGATCACACCGCGCAGGTTCTTGCCGTCCCTCATGTCGGCGAAGGCCTCGTTGATGTCCTCCAGCCGATAGGTTCGCGTGATGAGCTCGTCGAGTTTGAGCTCTCCTCGCTGGTAGAGGCTGGCCAGGAGGGGGATGTCGTTGCGGGCGCTGGTCGTCCCGTACAGCGAGCCCTGCAGCCGCTTGCCGGACATCGCGAACGTGAACAAGTCCAGGTCAACCTCGCGCTGCGTGACCGGCGCCGCCGACGTCAGGACGATGACCCCGCCGCGGCGGGTCATTTCCTGCGCCGGGTTGATCAGGTTCCCGTAGGCGACGCCGACGGTGATGATGGCCCGGTCCGCGCCCTGGCCGTTGGTGAGGTGCTCGACGATCTGGGCTGCTTCCTCGAAATGTCCCGTCGCGTGCGTGGCGCCGAACGTGAGGGCCTGCTGCTGCTTGAACGGCACGGGGTCGATGGCGATGATGGCCTTCGCTCCCTTGTGCCGTGCGCCCTGGACCGCGTTGATGCCGACTCCGCCGGCGCCGACGATCACGACGACATCGCCAAGCCGCATGTCCGCCGCGTAGACGGCCGACCCCCAGCCGGTGGGCACCCCGCAGCCGATCAGCGCCGCCTTGTCCAGTGGCACGTCCTCGTCGATCTTGACGACGCTGTCAACCGGGGCGCACACGTACGGGGCGAACGTGCCGAGGTAGGACATGCAGCCGACGCCCCGGCCACGCGCGCGGACCCGCTGGGTGTTGTCGGGCGCGGTACCGGCGAGTGTGCCGGCGCCGAGCTCGCACATGTTCGGCTGTCCGGCCACGCACATCCGGCACTTGCCGCACGACGGCAGGAACGACAGGACCACGTGGTCACCGGGGCGGATGTCGCGGACTTCATCGCCGACCTCGGTGACGACCCCGGCGCCTTCGTGGCCGCCGAGGACCGGCGCCCAGTCCAGGGGAATGACTCCGTCATCGAGGTGCTGGTCGCTGTGGCAGACACCGGAGGCGGCGAGCTTGACCATCACCTCCCGGCGCTTCGGCGGGTCGATCTCAATGTCCTCGACAGACCAGCCGGAGTTGGTTCCAGGTTCCCATAGCAGCGCGCCCTTGGTTTTCATGGCTCTGCTCCTCGCAGGTCGCGACATCCGCCGCTCTACCTAACGTGCGGTTGGTAGTTATGCTTGGACGCTAACAGCGCCTGGCCCCGGCGGCAAGAGCGGCGGCAAGAGCGAATCCCGGGACCGGGATCAGGCGAGCGCGACTTTCGCGGTGCCGGACAGGGCACGCAGCGGCGGGGCGAGGGGCTCGCCCGCGCGGGCGGTGACGTCGAGCCAGACAGCGCATTCGGCCCCGGAACCCGAACCCGCGCCGACGACTCGCCCGCCCGCGGCGACCCGGTCCCCGGAGAGCACGTTCGCGGTCAGCCGCAGGGACAGCGCCCCGATACGATCCTCCCCTCCGGCCCAGGAGGCGAGCATGTTCTGGACGTAGGCAATGGTGACCGGTCCCTGGTTGACGGTGCCGTCCCCCAGGCCCGCCGCACGGGCCGCGGCGGGGTCGAAGTGGATCGGGTTCGGGTCGCGGAGCAGCGCGGCCATGATCTTCATTTTCTCCGGGTCCACCGCCTCGATCGTCAGCGGCGGCAGCGGGTCGCCCTTCGGTGCCGGGCGTCCCGCGGCTCCCCCGGCCCGCCCGCCAGGTCCCGTGCCCGGTCCAGCGCCCGGAGACGCCGTTCTCCGGGGGAACACGTAGACCGGGCGGACGACCGCATGGGGCCGCCCGTCCTCCGCCGCCAGGGTGACCGTGACCGACACGAGGTCGAAGATCCCGGCCCGGGAACCGGACTTGCGGACGGCCCCGGTCACCTCCGCCGCCGCCTGGTACGCCCGTCCGGGCCGGAGCGGCTCGAGCGTGTCAACGGCCCACTCGCCGAGCATGGGCCCGTCCCGCGACGACGCGCCGAAGCGGGCGAACAGTTCCTCCAGCCCGATGCCGAGTCCCTCGGTGGCCAGCAGGAATGCCGCCGCCGGGTGCGCAAGCCCGTCGGGATCCGCCGGGGCCCGGACCACGTCTCGCAGCAGCCAGTCGGCGTACGGCTCGATCAGCACCCGGCCGCCGGGGAGCCGCTCCCCCGCATGCGACCGCAGATCTCGCTCCGTGATCATCAGCGCGCGCCCTTCCCTGATTCGGATCATTGACTACCAAACGATCGGCAGTCATTGTAAGAGCTGGGTCGCCGTCGGGACAGCCGGCGACGCTCGCCGCGCCTCGCGTCCAGGTCAGCAGCCTCGTGACGCGCTCCGGCGCGGTCGCCCTCCAGTCCTGGCTCGCCCGCGAAACGGGCGGTGAGGAGGATGTGCAATGGCCGATCGCGCCAAGATCACCGATCTCTGGGGCAGCTACGGGGCCGGGAACGACACCCGCGATCTCGACTTGCTGGAATCGTGTTTCGCCGAGGACGCCTCGTTCACGATCCGCATCGCGGGGACGGACCCGGTGGGCCCGCTGGAAACCCGCAAGGAGATTCTCGCGTTCTTCCGGGACACGCTCGGCGGGCAGACCGACCAGCGCCGCCACGTGCTCACCAACTTCCGGTACCTGACCGACTCCGGCACCGAGGCGCGGATGACCGCCTACCTGACGCTGCTCGTCACCGACGGCGGACGGACCGAGACCAAGAGCGCCGGAGTGTACGAGGTCCTCGTGGTGCTCGACGGGAACGCCTGGCATTTCCGGTCCATGGCACTCGATCTCGACTGCCCCTTCTGACCGCGTATCCCGACAGCCGGAGGTTGCGATGAAGTTCGGCCTGCTGTTCCGCCCCCAGGATCCGCCGAACGCGGAGCATATCGGCCGCCGCTGGCAGGAGACCCTCGACGCGGCGCAGGCCGCGGAGGAGGCCGGGTTCGACGGCGTCTTCGTCCCCGAGCATCACATGATGGATGACGGCTATCTCCCCGCTCCCCTCGTCGCGTGCGGAGCGCTCGCGGCGCGCACCAGCCGCGTCGACATCGGGACCACCGTGTTCCTGCTGCCGTTCTACAATCCGGTCCAGGTCGCCGAGCAGGCCGCCATGGTCGACGTCATCTCCGGGGGCCGGATGCGACTCGGCTGCGGGATGGGCGCGTTCCCGCCGGAATTCGCGCTGCACGGCATCAACCCGAAGACCCAGGTCTCCCGGTTCGAAGAGGCCATCTCCCTGGTCCAGCAGGCGTGGTCGGGCGCCGACCTCGACCATCACGGGCGGCACTTCGACACGGTCGGGCGGATCAGGCCCACGCCGCCGGGCGCCCGGCTATGGCTCGGCGCGATGTCCGACCCGGGGGTGCGGCGGGCCGCACGCTTCGGTGCTCCCTGGGTCACGGACCCGCTGCACAACCTCAGCGTCATGTCGGAGTGGACGTCCCTGTACCGGCAGGCGGGCGCCGAACACGGAACCGAGGACAAGCAGCAGGTCATCCTGCTGCGAGACGGCTGGGTGGCCGACAGCCTGGCCGAGGCAGAGCGGGTCTGGTGGCCGTGTACCCGCGCCGAGCACTGGTTCTACTTCAAGGAGGTGCCCCGCTGGGTGGCCGACCGGGAGCCGCTCCTGGCCGGGGTCCGCACGGAGTCGGATTTCCGGTTCGACCGGCACCGCGTCGACCGTCTCGTCGTCGGCTCTCCCGACGACTGTGTCGCGACGATCCGGAAGTTCCAGGCCGAGCTCGGCATGGACTACCTGATCCTGAGCTTCCGCATGGCGGCGGGCCCCTCCCATGAAGAGGAACTGCGCTGCATCCGGCGGTTCGGCCGGGACGTGATCCCGGCATTCCGGTGAGCGGGCGGGCCATGGCGAGCTACCTTGACCTGTCCACGCTGGGCGACCTGCTGGTGCGCGGGGCCGAGCGGCACCCCGGACGCGACGCGCTCGTCTTCCCCGGCGCCCGGCGCACGTACGCCGAACTGGCCGGGCGCGCCCGGGTGGTCGCCCGGTTCCTGACCGCGGCCGGGGTGCGGCGAGGCGACCGGGTGGGTCTTTTCATGCCGAACGTTCCGGAGTTCCTGGAAATCCTCTTCGGCATCGTGTTCACCGGAGCGATAGCGGTCCCCGTCAACGCCCGGTTCACGGCCCCGGAACTGCGGCACGTCGCGGGGGACGCCGGCGTGCGGTTCCTGTTCGCCGCGGATTCCCCCGGGGAGAACCGCACCCGGGCCGACGTCATCGACGGCGCGCTCGGGACGGGCGGGACCGGGGACCTGGAGGCGGTAGTCGCGGTCGGGACCGCCATGCCCGTCCGCCCCGGTTACCTGGAGTACCCGGCCCTGGCCAGCCTCGCGTCACGCATCCGCCCGGAGGAGGCCGACACCCGCCGGGCGCGGGTCGCGCTGCGGGAC
>WRBL01000322.1 GCA_009784565.1 Streptosporangiales bacterium
CTGTTCGACGCCCAGATCGCCCCGGTCAAGCTGCCTGACGGCACCGTGGTCAGCCAGGACGAGGGCATCCGCCCCGGCGGCACGGTCGAGAAGCTGGCCGGCCTGAAGACCCCGTTCAAGGGGGACGGCGTGATCTCCGCGGCCAACAGCTCGCAGATCAGCGACGGCTCCGCCGCCCTGATGATGATGACCAGCGAGAAGGCCAGGGAGCTCGGCCTCACCCCGCTGGCCCGGATCCACACCGCGGTCCTGGCCGGCGACGACCCGGTCATCATGCTGACCGCCCCGATCCCCGCGACCAAGAAGGCCCTGGACCGCAGCGGCCTGAAGATCAGCGACATCGGCGCCTACGAGGTCAACGAGGCGTTCGCCCCGGTCCCGATGGCCTGGCTGAACGACATCGAGGGCAGCGACGTCGCCAAGCTCAACCCGAACGGCGGCGCCATCGCGCTCGGCCACCCGCTCGGCGGCAGCGGCGCCCGCCTGATGACCACGCTCGTCCACCACATGAAGGACAACGGCATCCGCTACGGCCTTCAGACCATGTGCGAGGGCGGCGGCCAGGCCAACGCCACCATCCTCGAACTGCTGTAAAACCGAAGATCCGTTAGGTCCTAACGGATTGTAAGTTCTCTCCAGCAGCCCCTGGCTGCGGGCGGCCAGCACGGCCTGGTAACGGCTGTGCACGCCCAGTTTGCGGCTGGCGCTGCGCAGGTAGGCCTTCACGGTCTCCGGGCGCAGGGCCAGCCGCAGGGCCGCCTCCGCGTTGCTGCAGCCGAGCGCGACCTCGCGCAGCACGTCCAGTTCCCGGGGCGACAGCGGCGGCCCGTCCGCCGTCGGCGGCGCCGGGCGGCTGTCCGCGCCGATCCGCTCCAGCCGGCCGCAGGCCGCCCGGAGCCGAGCCCGGAGCGCCTCGTCATCCAGCTCGCCCGCGATGCTGAGCAGTTCGTCCCGCAGGTCGCGCACGTCATCCGCGGACAGCCCGCTGGGCTGCCGGGGGACTAGCGCCGCCGTCTCCAGCAGCCGCACGCGGCGGTCCACCTCGTCGCGGACCGCGATCTCGCCGGCCAGCTGACGGGAGATCCGGGACAGGTCCGCCATCGCCCGGTCCCCGAGCGGGAACACCGAGCGCACCGCCACGTACAGCGCCCCGCGCGGCACGCCGCGGACGGTCACCGGCGCGGCCGCGAGGGCCCGGATGCCCTCGCCCGTCACCTCCGGGTCGTAGTCGTGGGTGATCAGCGGGTCGGCGGCGTAGTCTTCCAGGGCCACCGGCCGCAGCTCCGCGACGGCGTACCCGCCGGCGCCCCGCCCCCGGGCGACGAGCAGCCCGTCGAGCGAACGGGTCTGCGTGCCGAGGAACTCCTCCAGCAGCACGTGATCCCCGGACAGCTGCCCGCCGAAGGCGAGCGGCGTCCCGGTACGCTCCCGGGCCAGGCGCAGGGCCTGCCGGTAGGCGGCCCCGTCATCGGGGCGCAGCGGATCCGGGGGCAGCATCGCCGGTCACTTCAGCCCGAGGATCTCCGTGGCCTGATTGCGCATCTCGACCTTGCGGACCTTGCCCGTCACCGTCATCGGGAAGTCGTCCACGATGTGGACGTACCGCGGGATCTTGTAGTGCGCCAGCTTGCCCGTGCAGAACTCCCGCAGCGACTGCGGCGTCAGCGGCTCCGCGCCGTCCCGCATCCGCACCCACGCCATCAGCTCCTCGCCGTACTTTGCGTCCGGCACGCCGATGACCTGCGCGTCCAGGATGTCCGGATGGGTGTAGAGGAACTCCTCGATCTCGCGCGGGTACACGTTCTCCCCGCCGCGGATCACCATGTCCTTGATCCGGCCGGTGATCGACACGTACCCGTCGCCGTCCATGACCGCCAGGTCGCCGGTGTGCATCCAGCGGGCGGGATCGATGGCCTCGGCGGTCTTCTCCGGCTCTTCCCAGTAGCCGCGCATCACCGAATAGCCGCGGGTGCACAGCTCGCCCGGCTCGCCGCGCGGCACGGTACGGCCGGTCTCCGGGTCGATGACCTTGACCTCCAGGTGCGGGCCGACCTGCCCGACCGTGGCGGTCCGCTGGTCCACGGTGTCGTCGGACCGGGTCTGGGTGCTGACCGGGGAGGTCTCGGTCATCCCGTAGCAGATGGACACCTCGGTCATGTTCATCCGCTCCATGACCTGCTTCATCACCTCGACCGGGCACGGCGACCCGGCCATGATCCCGGTGCGCAGCGTGGACAGGTCGAAGGTGGCGAAGTCGGGGTCGGCCAGCTCGGCGATGAACATCGTCGGCACGCCGTACAGCGACGTCGCCTTCTCCTCCTGCACGGCGCGGAGCGAGGCCTTCGGCTCGAAGCCCGGGCCCGGGATGATCATCGCGGCGCCGTGGCTGGTGGCGGCCAGGTTCCCCATCACCATGCCGAAGCAGTGGTAGAACGGCACCGGCAGCACGATCCGGTCCTGCTCGCTGTAGCTGACCAGTTCGCCCACGAAGAACCCGTTGTTCAGGATGTTGTGGTGGGTGAGCGTCGCGCCCTTCGGGAACCCGGTGGTTCCCGAGGTGTACTGGATGTTGATCGGGTCGTCGGGGGACAGGTCCGCGCCGATCTCGGCCAGCCGCCCCGCGTCGGCCGCGCGGCCCGTCTCGATCAGGCGGTTCCAGTCGTCCTCGCCGGTCAGCACCACGTCCCGCAGCGTCGTGATCTTCGGCCGGACCTCGTCGATCATGCCGGCGTAGTCGGAGGTCTTGAAACTGCGGGCCGCGACCAGGGTGCGCACCCCGGACTGGTTCAGCACGTACTCAAGCTCGTGGACCCGGTAGGCCGGGTTGATGTTGACCAGGATCGCGCCGATCTTCGCCGTCGCGTACTGGGTGATCGTCCACTCGGGACAGTTCGGGGCCCAGATGCCGACCCGGTCGCCCTTGGCGACCCCGGACTCCAGCAGGCCCAGCGCGAGCGCGTCGACGTCGGCGGCGAGCTCGGCGTAGGTCCAGCGCCGTCCGCTGGGAAGGTCGATGAGGGCGTCGCGGCCCGAAAAGGCGGCCACCGTCCGGTCCAGGTTGGCCCCGATCGTGTCGCCGAGCAGCGGCACGTCCGACGTCCCCGACGCATAACTGGGCTGCGCGGCGATGGCAGAAGACACCCGTGATCACTCCCGTTCGCTTCGGCTCCCCGGCGCTGGAAAGCCGTACCGTATCGGACATGCAAGCACGCCGGCGCGGGCTGGCACCACCCCTCTTCGGGGGTAGCGGTGATTTTATTCCCATCCGTTACCCTTCCGGTTACCGTCTTGTGAGAAACCCGGGCAGAGGGAGGAACGTGGCAGTTCTGGAGAGCGGTCTGGCCCGTATCACCGACGCGGAGCGGTACCCGCTGACGGAACCCGGCAGCCCCGTCTGGGAGCGCGCGGTCGCCGCGGCCCGGCGGGACCTGGCCGGCTCCGGCTGCTGCGTGCTGCGGGACTTCATTCCCGCGCGGGCCCTTCAGGCGCTGCGCGCCGAGTGCGCCAGCCTGTCGGATCAGGCGTACTACGGCGAGCGGGTCGTGAACGTATACAACACGGCCCCCGACCCTTCCCTGCCCGAAGACCACCCCGCCCGGCACACCATGCTGCGGGGCAACGCCTTCGTCGCCCGCGACCGGATCCCGGCGGGCTTCATCATCCAGCGGCTGTACGACAGCCCGGAGTTCCGGCGGTTCCTGGCCGCCTGCTTCGGCGCCGCGGAGCTTCACCCGCTCGCGGACCCCCTCGCCGGCCTGACGGTGAACGTGGTCCGGCCCGGCATGGAACACCCCTGGCACTTCGACACCAACGAATTCGCGGTCAGCCTCATCACGTCCGAACCCGACAGCGGCGGGGTGTTCCAGTACTGCCCCGGCATCCGGTCGGCCCAGGCGGAGAACTTCCCCGACGTGGCCGCCGTGCTGCGCGGAGACGGTGCTCACCTGGTCCGAAGCCTGACGCTGCGGCCCGGTGACCTCCAGCTGTTCCACGGCCGATACTCTCTGCACCGAGTAAGCCCTGTGGCGGGTGCGACTTCGCGGTATTCCGCGATATTCGCATATACGCGCCGGACTGGGGTAATGGGTAGTGAGGAGCGATCCCGCCAGCTCTTCGGCCGGACCGCGCCTGAGCATGCGGTGGGCGGCGACCGTCCGGACGACCTGCTTGACTGACAGAAAACGAGGGAAATTGAATACCACCCCCACCGGAACCTTCGGCAGCGAGGCAGGCCTGCCGCGGGTACCGCTGCCGTCAGCCGAGGACACGTGCGAGCGGTTCCTCGACTGGTGCGCGCCGCTGCTGACCCCGGCCGAGCTGGAAGACACCCGGCGCGCCGTCACCAACTTCCGGGTAGACCCGGTCACCGGTCAGGTCCACGACGCGCTCGCGGCCTACGCCGCCGCGGACGGCACCCACAGCTGGCTCGATGACTTCTGGGACGATCGCTACCTCGGCCGCCGTGACCGGATCGCGCTCAACGCCAACTTCTTCTTCCTGTTCAACGACGCCCCGTCCGGAACCGCGGGCTCCGACGACCAGACCGGCCGGGCCGTCCGCCTGATCACCGCCGCCCTCGCGCACAAGCACGGCCTCGACGACGAGTCGATCCCGCCCTCGGCGCGCCGCGGCCAGCCGCTGTCCATGCAGCAGCACCGGGGCCTGTTCTCCACGACCCGCATCCCCGGCATCACCCGCGACGGCGTCCGCGCGCCGTACGGGCTGTCGATCGCCCCCGACCCCGCCAGCGGCACTCCCGTGCCCGCCGGGCCGGACGGACCCAGCGGCGCCACGCACATCCTCGTCTTCGCCGGCGCCAACGCCTACGCCGTGGACGTCATCACGCCCGACGGCGAGCCGCACACCCCCGACGAGATCGCCGCGGCCCTGCGCGAGGCCGCGGACGCCGCCGCCAGCCAGGGCCGGGGACAGGGCGTCGGCGCTCTCACCAGCAAATCCCGGGCCGACTGGGCCCGCAGCCGCGCCGCCCTGCTGTCCGTCGACGGCAACGACGTTCCCCTCGAGACGGTGGAGACCGCGCTGTTCTGCGTGGCGCTGGAGAGCGGTCCGGCCGGCACCGCCGAGGAGAAGTGCAAGCGACTGCTGGCGGGCGATCCCGGCAGCCGGTGGTTCGACAAGGCCATCACGTTCATCGTGTTCGGCGACGGCTCGGCCGGAATCAACGGGGAGCACTGCCTCCTGGACGGCACCACCATCGTCGAGTTCGTCGACGCGGTGCTCACCGCCCCGGAACCGGAGACCGGCCAGGCCGCCCGCGGCGCCGCCCGGGTCGCGCCGGTGGAGTTCACGCTCACCCCGGAGCTCAGCGCCGACATCGAGTCCGCAGCCAAGTGCTTCACCGCCTACGACGAGGACACCGCCACCCGCACGGTGTCGTTCGAGGACTTCGGATCCGAACGGGCCAAGAGCCTGAAGATCTCGCCGGACGCGTTCGTGCAGCTCGCGTTCCAGGTCGCGCACCGCCGCTCCAAGGGATTCACCGGCGCCACCTACGAGTCGATCGCCACGCGGCACTTCCACCACGGCCGTACCGAGGCGATGCGCGTCGTGACCCCGGAAATCGTCACGCTGGTGGAGTCCCTGGACGACCCGGACGCCACCCGGTCGGAGTGCCGCGACGCGCTCCGCGCCGCCGCCAGCGCCCACGTCGCCCGCGCCAAGGAGTGCCAGGCCGGGGACGCTCCCGAGCAGCACCTGTGGGAGCTGCAGCTCGTGGCCAAGCGGCAGGGCATCGACTGGGACCCGGAACTGTACTACTCGCCGGGATGGGGCAAGATGCGCGACGACTACCTGTCGACCAGCGCGGCTCCGTCGGTGAACATCCAGTACTTCGGTTTCGGAGCGACCAGCGAGCACTGTATCGGCGTCGCCTATTTGCTGCTTCCGCAGCGGTTCAACGTGCATCTGAGCACGCCCCGGTCCGTGAGCGGCGAGATGACCGCGTTCGCGGGCCGGCTCGGGGAAGCCATCGCGGAACTGTCAGACCTCCTCGAAGACACTGAAGTCGAGTGAACGGAATGACACGTGGCCGAAGCGCCTCTGATCGGAACAAAGAAAGCTAACTTCACCGACATCTACACCCAGCCCGACCCCCGCCGTTACTACAAGACCCTGTCCCGGCTCGATTACCAGATCCCCGAGCGGGCGCTGCCCGCGTTCCGCGAGGTGCTGGAAGCGTCCCGCCGCGACGGCCGCAACCGCACCATGCTGGACGTCTGCTGCTCCTACGGCATCAACTCGGCGCTCCTGCTCGGCCCGGACGACCGTCAGCAGGCCGCGTCCTGGTACGTCGCCCGGGACAGGGGAACCCTGACACCGGACGAACTGGCCGAGGCCGACCGCCGCCGCCACACCGGGCGGCACGGCGGCCTCACCATCCTCGGCCTGGACGTCTCCGCTCCCGCCATCTCCTACGCCCGCCGCGCCGGGCTGCTCACCTGGGGCTGGGCCGAGGACCTCGAATCCGGCGACCCGTCCCCGGAACTGGCCGCCGGAATCTCCGACGTGGGACTCATCGTCTCCACCGGCGGCGTCGGCTACGTCACGCGCCGCACGTTCGAGAAGATCCTCAAGTCGGTGCGCGACCCCCGGGACCTGTGGCTCACCATTTTCGTGCTGCGGGTCTTCGACTACAGCCCGATCGTCGACCTGCTGGGCGAGTACGGGCTGGTGACCGAGAAGCTGGACGTCACCTTCCGCCAGCGCCGCTTCGCCGATGACGACGAGCGCGACGCCGCGCTCGCCGACGTCCGTGCGCGCGGCCTTGACCCGACGGGCAAGGAATCCACCGGCTGGTTCCACACCGACTGCTTCGTCACCCGTCCCGCGGCCGAAGCCGAGCGGATCTCCGCCGCCGACCTCCTCGCCCCGGCCCTCCGCCAGCACGCCGCCTGACCCCCTGTCCCCACCGCGCCGCGCACCACCACCGCGCCGCGCACCACCACTCAGCGCCCGCAACGGGACCGCTGGTGTCGCTATGACGACACCGAAGCACCCGTTGCGGGCGCTTCCGCTCGTCTAGGATCGGGCACGTTATGGACGTTTCCTGGTTCTCCGGCCGAGACGGTGTGCGGCTCGCGTACCGCGATACCGGGGCGGGGCGGCCGCTGATCCTGCTGCACGGCATCATGGGGACGGGCGAGCACTGGCTCGACGGAGGCCCGGGAGGCACGCTCGCCGATCAGGGCTTCCGGGTCATCCTGCCGGACTTCCGCGCTCACGGGCAGAGCGCGGCACCGACTGACCCGAGCGCGTACCCGCCGGACGTGCTCGCCGACGACGGACTCGCCCTCATCGAGCATCTCGGACTCCGC
>WRBL01000323.1 GCA_009784565.1 Streptosporangiales bacterium
ACGGTGGCGGGCCTGGCCCTCAACCGTCACTGCGCGGGAAGCCTGAGCGCGATCGGCCACGCGGCGGCGAACGTCGCCTCGGGGATGGAGCACGTGATGGTGGCGGGCGGCGTGCATTCCTCCTCGCTGGCGCCGCGACTGCGGCGGCGCGTCCCGGGAACGGCCGACGACTACGTCGACTGGTACCCGCCCGCGCACCCGGACTCCTCTGACGCCCCGAACAAGGACATGTCGATCTGCGTCGGCTGGAACACGGCGCGGGAGATGGGCATCACGCGAGAGGAACAGGACGCGTGGGCGCTGCGCTCCCACCAGCGCGCCGCCGCGGCCATCGACGCCGGCCGGCTCGCCTCCGAGATCGTCCCGGTCAAGGTGACCGGCCCGGACGGCCAGGTCCGCGAGTTCTCCGTCGACGAGCACCCGCGCCGTGACTCTTCCCTGGAGAAGCTCGCTTCGCTGAAGGTCCTGCACCCGGAAATCCCGGGCTTCTCGGTCACCGCCGGTAACGCCAGCGGCGTCAACGACGCGGCCGCGGCGGCGGTTATCACCGATGCCGATATCGCCCGGGCCAGCGGGATCACGCCGCTGGCCACCATCCGCGCGTGGGCGTCGGCCGGCGTCGAACCGCGCCTGATGGGGTTCGGCGCCCTGGCCGCCGCCGAGAAGGTCCTCGACCGGGCCGGGCTCGCTCCGAAGGACGTCGCCCTGTGGGAGGTCAACGAGGCGTTCGCGTCGGTGCCGATCGCCGCCTGCCGACGGTTCGGGCTGGACGAGGACACGGTCAACATCAACGGCAGCGGCTGCAGTCTCGGCCATCCGATCGCGGCTACCGGAACGCGGATGGTCATGACGCTCGCGGGCGACCTGCGCCGCCGGGGCGGCGGCATCGGGGTCGCCACCATGTGCGCCGGCGGCGGCATGGGCGGCGCCGTTCTGATCGAAGTCAACGAAGGAGAATGATCCGATGAACCGTCCCATGGAAGGCGTCCGCGTCCTCGAGGTCGCGCAGTTCACCTTCGTGCCCGCCGCCGGCGCCGTACTGGCGGACTGGGGCGCGGACATCGTCAAGGTCGAGCACCCCGAGCGCGGGGACTCCCAGCGCGGCCTGGTCCGGATCCGCGGCATGCAGGTCTCCAGCGAGGGCACCTCCTGGTTTCCGATCATGGAGGGGCCGAACCGGGGGAAGCGCTCCATCGGCCTGGCGCTCGACAGCCCGGCCGCGCGCCCGCTGCTGGAGGAACTCGTCCGGCGGTCCGATGTGTTCCTCACCAACTACCTGCCCGGTTCCCGGTCCCGCCTCAAGATCGACGTCGACGACATCCGGGCGATCAACCCGGACATCATCTACGTCCGGGGCAGCGGCTACGGGCAGCGCGGGGATGAGGCGGACAAGGGCGGCTACGACAGCACCGCGTTCTGGGCCCGCGGCGGCAGCGCCGCCGGGTCCACGCCGCCCGGCGCGGAGACCGTGACCTGGCAGCCGTCCGGCGCGTACGGGGACTCGCTCGGCGGCATGACCATCGCCGGCGGCATCGCGGCGGCGCTGTACTCCCGGAAGATGACCGGAGAGCCGTCGGTCGTCGACGTGTCCCTGGTCGGCGTCGGCGCGTGGGCGACCGGGTTCTCGGTGAACCTCGCCATGCTGGCCGGCGGCCCCGTCCCGCCGGAGGAGCAGCCCAAGCACGGCAGCACGGGCAACCCGCTCATCGGCACCTACCAGACGGCCGACGGCCGCTGGCTAATGTTCTCTATGCTGCAGCCCGGCACCTACTGGCCGGAGTTCTGTGCCGTCGCCGGGCGGGAAGACCTCGCCGCCGACGAGCGGTTCAACACGGTCGAGAAGATCATGGCCAACGCCGGGGAGGCCGCTGAGCTGGTCGCCGGCATCATCCGGGCCCGTCCCCTGGCCGAGTGGACCGAACGATTCCAGGGCATGAAGGGCCAGTGGTCCGTGGTGCAGGAGCCGTGGGAGGTGTCCCGGGACCCGGCGCTGCGGGCCAACGGGAACATCGTGCCCGTCACCGACGCCGACGGCGTGGACCGGGAACTGGTGGCCAGCCCCGTGCAGTTCGATGAGCGGCCCCCGCACCTGACCCGGGCCCCGCAGTTCGCCGAGCACACCGATGAGATCGCCCGGGAACTCGGCTGGGACGATGATGACCTCATCAGCCTGAAGATCGAGGGCGCGATCACATGACCGACGCGACCGCCGCCGGGCGGATCCTGCCGCAGCCGACGCTCGCCAGCGCGGAGTTCTGGTCGTCCGGAGCCGACGGCACGCTGCGGATCGCACGGTGCGCGGACTGCGGGGCCTACACCCATCCCCCGCTGCCCGCCTGCCGGGCGTGCGGCGGCCGGTCGATGACGTTCGGCCCGGTCTCGGGGAACGCGACCGTCGTCGCGTACACCGTCAACCAGCAGCAGTGGCTCCCGGAATTTCCGCCGCCGTACGTTGTCGCCATCGTCGCCCTGAAGGAGGACGACGGCGTCCGGCTGACGACCAACATCGTCGGCTGCGACCCCGCGGACGTGTTCATCGGCATGCGGGTACGGGTCACGTTCATCAAGGCCGAGGAGGTGTACCTCCCCCTGTTCGAGCCGGCCCCCGGCGCCCAGGACGAACCCGGCCCCGTGCCGGCACCCCCCGGCCGGCCCGTGCCCCGGCCTCCGGCGTCGCCGGAGAGATTCGAGGACAAGGTGGCCCTCACCGGTGTCGCCCAGTCGGAGGTGGGCCGGCGCCTGATGGCCGATCCGCTCTCGCTCACCGTCAACGCGTGCCAGCGGGCCATCGCGGACGCCGGCCTGACGCTGGCCGATATCGACGGGCTGTCCAGCTACCCGGGCCCGTCCCCCGAAGGCATGTCCGAGGGAGGCGTCTCACCGCTGGTCGACGCCCTGCAACTCCAGCCGGTCTGGGTCAACGGGGTGTCGGAGACTCCCGGCCAGATCGGGGCGATCACGGCCGCGATGCTGGCGGTCGCCTCCGGGTTCTGCCGCCACGTGCTGTGCTTCCGCACTGTCTGGCAGGCATCGCACTCCGCGCTGAGCCGGTCCGGGATGTGGAAACCCTCGGCGGGCCGGGCGACCGGCATGATGGAGTTCCGCCACCCGTTCGGCGCGATGTCGGCAGCCAACTGGATCGCCTGCGCCGCGTCCGCCTACCAGCACCGGTACGGCGGGAGCCGGGAGACCTTGGGCTGGATCGCGCTGAACGCCCGGGCCAACGCCGCCCGCAACCCCGAGGCGGTCTACCGCGACCCGCTCACGATGGACGACTACCTGTCGGCACGGATGATCTCCACGCCGTTCGGCCTGTATGACTGCGACGTGCCGGTCGACGGCGCGGTCGCGGTCATCGTCTCGGCCGTCGACACCGTGGGCGACCTGGACTGCACGCCGGTCTACGTTGAGGCGGTCGGCACGCAGATCCTGGAGCGGCTCTCCTGGGACCAGGGCACGCTGACGCACCTGCCCCAGTCGCTGGGCCCCTCGGCGCACCTGTGGTCCCGGACGTCGCTGCGCCCGGCGGACGTGGACGTCGCCGAACTCTACGACGGGTTCACCTTCAACGCGCTGTCGTGGCTGGAGGGTCTCGGCTTCTGCGAGTACGGCAGCGCACGCGAGTTCATCGACGAGGGCCGGGGCATCGCGATCGACGGGCCGCTGCCGCTGAACACGCACGGCGGCCAGCTCTCGGCCGGGCGGCTGCACGGCTATGGGTTCGTCCGGGAAGCGATGCTGCAGCTACGGGGCGAGGCGGACGGCCGGCAGGTGCCGGGCGCCCGGGTCGCCGCCGTCACCGCCGGCGGCGGAGTGCCCTCCGGCGCCATGCTGCTGCGGGCGGGCTAATCCTCCCTTGGCGTCATCGAGGGCCTCCGCGGCACCGCGCTGCGGCTGTTGCCTGCTGAAGATAAAGAGAATAATCAGTAAACCAAATAATCCCTTTCGGGATAGACTACCGGCGTGCATCAGGCTCCTGCGATGGTCCGCTCGATTCTCGATCAGGCCGAGGCCCGCCCGGATCTCCCCTTCCGCTTCGTCGATCTCAGCGGTGAGATCACCGAGACCACGCTGGGCAAGCTCGTCGGCGAGTCGGTCAGCCTGGCCGGCTCCCTGCACGCGCACGGGCTCGCGGAAGGCGACGTCGTCGCTATCCGGGGCTCCAACACTCTCCACTACAGCCGGGCGCTGCTCGCGGCCGTTCTGGGCGGCTTCATCGCCGCCCCGCTGGTCTCGCTCCTCGGCGATGCCGACGTCACCCAGCTGCTGCGGCTCGCGAACGCGAAGATCCTGCTCTCGGAGGCGAGCGGGCCCAAGCGTTCACTCGTCCGCCACTTGCGGGAGCTAGCCGACGGCGGCGAACTCGACGTCGTCCTGCTCGGGAACGCGCCGCCGCACCTCGACGGCGCCGTCCGGCTGCCGGGCGACGGTGAATGGCACATCACCGACGCCAAGCGCCGTGACGACGACGCGGCCTTCTACATCTTCACCTCGGGCACGACTGGCACGCCCAAGGGAGTCGTGCACAGCTATCGGTCGCTCTACGCCGAAGTGTCCGACCTCGCGGCCCACCTCGGCCTGGTCGATGACGGCCATCAACTGCAGGCCTTCCCGCTCGGGCACGTCGCCGGATTGGACAACCTTCTCGTCTCGGCTTGCCTTGGCCGGGAGATGACAATGCTGTCCGCGTGGGACGCCCGCCCGGCGGCCGACCTGATCGAGCGATACGGCATCACCACGATGGCCGCGACGCCGTTCTACGGCACGACTCTGTTCGACGAGTTCCACGCACGCGGTCGGCGGACCACGTCCCTGCGCACCATGCTGAATGGCGGAGGCAGCGTCGGCTCGGCACTCGTGCGGCGGGGCGCCACGTTCGGCATCGAGGTGAGGCGCTGCTACGGGTCGTCGGAGCACCCGTCCGCGACCTGCCACGTGCCCGGCGCGTCGCTTGCGCTCAGGAGTTCCACGGACGGCCGGCCGACCGGCGGCACCCGCATCCGCGTCGTCGATGACGCCGGGCAGGATCTGCCGACCGGCGCCGACGGCGAAATCCTGCTCAGCGGGGGCGAGCAGTTCACCGGCTACCTGCCCGGCACCGGGGACAGCATCACCGGGGACGGCTGGTTCCGGACCGGCGACATCGGGCGTCTCAGCGCGGACGGACACCTCTCGGTCACCGGCCGGAAGAAGGACATCATCATCCGGGGCGGCGAGAACATCTCGGCCGCCGAGGTAGAGCAGCTTCTCGGAGGCTTCCCGGGGATCCTGGAGGCGGCCGTGGTCCCCGTACCGGATGACCGGTACGGGGAGAAGGTAGGCGCGTTCTTCGTACAGGACCCTGGGCATGCCACCGTCGATCCCGACGCCGTCCGCGCGTATTTCCGCCGACTGGGAGTCGCACAGCACAAGGCCCCGGAGTACCTCCGGAGCCTTGACGAGCTTCCGCGTAACAGCCTCGGGAAGATCCAGAAGCACCAACTGCCACCTCTCGGCCCGGTTTAGGCCGGCCCCGCCCTCGAACATCTCCACCGGCTCGAACAGCGGGAACGCGACCCGGCGGCCAAGGCGGAACCGTCAGCCTGATTGCGCCACGTCGATGCCTGACGCCGCCTCATTACTGGCACTCGCCGCCTAGCTGATCAGCGGCTGGGCGAAGCGCAGGAAGCGCAGGACGTCGTTGAGGTGCGTGCAGCCGGCGATGCCGGCCAGCCGGCTGCGGACTTCGGCGTCGATGTCCGGCAGCGGAGTTCCGATGAGTTCCCGCGCGCCGGGGGAGGCGAGCGGGCACTCCGGGAACGGCAGCGACCGCGGTTCCACGGCGATCTCCCGCACCGTCAGGTCCCCGGTGCCCACGACGGCGGTCACGACGTACTCGTGCAGCGACCGCTCCCGGCCGTCTCCGTCGACGTGGCTGTCCCGGAAGTACTCCCAGATCTCCGCCCGGCCGCCGGCCGGCGTGACCTCGAGGATCCGGCGGCGGCGCATCGAGTGCGGCCGGAGCTCCGGTTCGCCGATGAAGTCGCCCGGGTCGGCGACCAGGTCCCCGAAGGCGGGCGCGGCCGGGATCTCCGTCACCGGGGGCTGCCCGGCCAGCATCAGGTGGTGGGCCGTGCCGCCGGGAGCCCAGCCGCGGCAGATGTTCAGGACCGGGCCCAGCGGCCGGCTGTCCGCGGGCGGCTCCACGGGGTTCTTGGCAGCCGCGGGCGGCGGGGCTCCTTCCAGGAGCCGGGCGTAGCCGGAGACGAGCTGGACGGTGGGCAGGTCATCCAGCAGGGCCGCGATCAGCGAGTCCGGGGCGAGGCCTTCTTCCGCCGCGGCGGCCAGTGCCTTCCGGAATCCGCGGTTCACCGGCAGCCCGGTCAGCCGCGCGGCGATCCCCGGCCCGGGCAGGTCACCCTCCAGTTCGGCGATGTGCCAGTCCGGGCCGAGCCGGGCCCGCAGCCCCGCCCGCCCGCGGGAGATCGCCTGGCCGTCGTCGCCGGTTCCGGATTCGCCCGCCGCCGCCTCGACGACCGTTCCGGCGTCCCAGCCGTCGGGCGCGCTGACCGCCAGCGACGACACCCGTCGCAGCGACCCCGGACGACGCCCGGGGAACCCGCGCACGGGGTCGGCGATCCGCCCGGGGGCCGCACCGGTCATCTCAGAAGCCATGTCCACCTCGCATGATCACCCGTCGGAACGCTATATCGACAGCGAGGACTACGACAACCGGCGGGCGCGGCCCTGGTCCGTGACTTCCCGAGCGTGGCAGTCACCGGATCCCAAAGCAGTGGCAACTCGATGCCACATGAAATGCCTATATACGTAATTTAAATTCATGTTCTAAATACATTCAAGTGGCAAAGCATGAATCGAAATTATCGTGTACCGTGTCGGCATGATGACGGATTGGCACGACTCGGCGACGAAGCTGTTCAAGGAAAATCCCCAGTTGGGGGCGGAGGTTCTGCGTGACCTGATGGGGGTTCCGCTACAGGAGGGAGTACAGCCGGTCCCACTGCCGCAGATCCTGAGCGACAAGCCGCCCAACGATCTGATCCCGGACCTGGCGTTCCGAATCGGCTCGGCCCGGCACGCCCGCCGGTGCTTCATCGTCGAACTGCAGACGAAAATGACGAAGGAGAAGCGCCGCCAGTGGCCCCGGTACCTGGCCGCACTCTGGTTGAAGTACGAATGCCCGGTCGACTTGTTGGTGATCTGCCCAGACGAGGCAGCCGCCCTGG
>WRBL01000324.1 GCA_009784565.1 Streptosporangiales bacterium
GAGGGCAACGACCTCTTCCTGGAGATGACCGACTCCGGCGTCATTAACGACACCGCGCTGGTCTTCGGCCAGATGGACGAGCCGCCGGGCACGCGTCTGCGCGTCGCGCTGACCGCGCTGACGATGGCGGAGTACTTCCGCGACGTCCAGAAGCAGGACGTGCTGCTCTTCATCGACAACATCTTCCGGTTCACCCAGGCCGGCTCCGAGGTGTCCACGCTGCTCGGCCGTATGCCGTCCGCCGTGGGCTACCAGCCGACCCTGGCCGACGAGATGGGCCAGCTGCAGGAGCGGATTACCTCCACCCGGGGTCACTCCATCACCTCCATGCAGGCCATTTACGTCCCCGCGGACGACATCACCGACCCGGCGCCGCACACGGTGTTCTCGCACCTCGACGCCACCACGGTGCTCAACCGGTCCATCACGGAGAAGGGCATCTACCCGGCGGTGGACCCGCTGGACTCGACGTCCCGGATCCTGGACCCGAAGTACATCGGCCAGAACCACTACGACGTGGCGCGGACCGTCCAGCAGATCCTCCAGAAGTACAAGGAACTGCAGGACATCATCGCCATTCTGGGTATGGACGAGCTGTCGCAGGAAGACCAGATCACCGTGCAGCGCGCGCGGCGCATCGAGCGCTTCCTGTCTCACCCGATGTACGTGGCGGAGCAGTTCACCGGTCAGCCCGGTGAGTTCGTTACGCTGGACGAGACGGTCTCCTCCTTCAAGGCGATCGCCGAGGGCAAGTACGACCACGTTCCCGAGCAGGCGTTCTTCATGTGCGGCGGCATCGAGGACGTGGAGAAGAACGCCAAGAAGCTGGAGAGCTAGTGACGCTGCACGTCGAGGTGCTGATGCCGGACCGCGCCCTGTGGTCCGGCGAGGCCGACATGGTGATCGCGAAGACGCTCGACGGTGACATCGGCGTCCAGGCCGGCCACTCCCCGGTGTTCGGCATCCTGTCGCCGGGTAGCCTGGTCCGTATCCCGGCCGCCGCGGTGGAAGGCTCGGAAGAGGCTTCCGGCGAGGAGATCAAGATCGCCGTACGGGACGGGTTCCTGTCGGTGACCGGCGACCGGGTTTCGGTGCTGGCCTCGGTCGGCCAGCGCTCCGGCGAGGTGGATGTGGCCGCGGTACGCGCTGATCTTGAGTCGGCTGAGTCCGACGCGGGCTCGGCGTCCGCGGCGGACGAGTCACCTGAGGTCCGGTACGCGCGGGCCCAGCTTCGCGCGGCCGGCGAACAGGCCTGACGAGGGCTTTTATGGCGGGACGGCGGTGAGCGGGACGCTGGATTCACTGATCTGGCTGCTCGTCGCCGTCCTGCTGCTGCTCGTCCTCGCCGCCAGTGCCATCGCGGTCCGCCGTTACCTGCTGGAGCGGGGCGGCGGCACGATAGAGTGCGCCCTGCGCTCGCTGCCGGGCGGTTCCTGGCGCCACGGCGTGGCCTCCTACCACCGCGACGAGCTGCACTGGTTCCGGGCACTCGGCGTCCGGCTGCGCCCCACGTTGAAGTTCACCCGGCGGTCTCTGGCCGTCGTCTCCCGCCGCCAGGTTTCGGCCTCGGA
The DNA here is from genome assembly GCA_009784565.1 of Streptosporangiales bacterium. Classification (GTDB taxonomy): domain Bacteria; phylum Actinomycetota; class Actinomycetes; order Streptosporangiales; family Streptosporangiaceae; genus Trebonia. The sequence goes on from WRBL01000324.1 coordinate 1,572, forward strand.
GGCGGGTGTGCTCGGCTCCGGCCGGGCCGTGGTGGAGATATCCGCCGGCTCCCCGGGTTCCGGCGTCGAACTCGCCATGACCACGGAGGCCCTGACCGGATTCCTGGCCTGGCTCGAGGCATCTCCCCCCAGCTCTCACCTGGAAGACATCGCCTGACCCGAACGGATCTTCGTTTCAGGGGGAGGGGCCCGGCGGACCCCCGAGAACCGCCGGACCCCCGGGATACGTAAATGATTACGTTCCGTAGTTCAATGCTTTCACATTGCTATCGGCGGCCCCATCCGCCCCCCGGCTGCCAGCGGCGGCCCGCCGGGCCGCCGGACTAGGCTGACGTTATGACCAGCGAACGTGACAACCCGGTCGTGCTCTCCCGCATCTACACGCGCACCGGGGATGACGGAACGACCGCCCTGGGCGACATGAGCCGCGTGGGCAAGAACGACAGCCGCCTGACGGCCTACGCCGACACCGACGAGGCCAACTGCGCGATCGGGATGGCCGTCACGCTGGGCCAGCTTCCCCCGGACATCACGGCCCTGCTCTCCCGCGTCCAGAACGAGCTTTTCGACGTCGGGGCCGACCTCTCCTGCCCGGTCACCCCACAGGCGCCGGAGTACCCCCAGCTGCGGGTCGACGACAGCTACGTCACCCGGCTGGAATCGGCGTGCGACGGATACAACGAGAGCCTGGAGACGCTCCGCAGCTTCATCCTTCCGGGGGGCACTCCGGGCGCGGCCCTGCTGCACAACGCCCGTGCGATCACCCGGCGGGCGGAGCGCAGCGCCTGGGCCGCCGTGGACGAGCACGGCGACGCCGTCAGCGTCGCTCCGGCGAAGTACCTGAACCGCCTGTCGGACCTGCTGTTCATCCTGGCCCGCGTGGCGAACGCGGGCCAGGGCGGAGACGTCCTCTGGAAGCCGGGCGGCGATCGGTAGGGAAAGGGCTACTTGCCGCGGCCGTGCATGAAGGTGATGAGCCGGACCAGGCGGTCGGTGTCCGCCGGGGTACGGCGGAACGTGGTGGTGCGCAGCGGGGGCTTCATCCGCTGGCGGGTGATCGACTTGGCCCGGGAGAACTCGCGCAGGCCGTCGGCCCCGTGGATTCGCCCGAAGCCGGACTCGCCCGTTCCGCCGAACGGCAGCGACGGGACCGCGGCGAACGCGATCACCGAGTTAACCGAGGTCATCCCGGCCCGCAGCGCCCGCGCCGCCGATATCCCGGCGGCCCGGCCGCGGGTGAAGACCGACGAGCCGAGACCGTAGGACGACGCGTTGGCCAGCCGGACGCCGTCCTCCAGCGACGCCACCGGCGTCACCGTGACCGTGGGGCCGAACGTCTCCTCCCGTACCGCCGCCGAGTCCTCCGGAACCCCGGTCAGCACGACCGGCGTCACGTAGGGCGCGGAGACCGAGTCGACCCCGCCGACGACCGGACGGCCGCCCCGGGACACCGCGTCGTCGATGTGCCGGGAGACGATGCTCGCCTGCGCGGGAAGGGTCATCGGCCCGTAGGAGGCGTCGTCATCGAAGCCGGGGCGCAGCTGGGCGACCTTGGCCGTCAGCTTCTCCACGAAGGCGTCGTACACGGAGTCGACCACGTACACCCGCTCGACGCCGACACAGGTCTGGCCGGCGTTGGACATCGAGCCCCAGGCCGCGGCATCCGCCGCCGCCTCAAGGTCGGCGTCCGCGTCGACGATCATGGCGTCCTTGCCGCCGCACTCGGCCAGCACCGGCGTCAGGTTGGCCGACGCGGCGGCCATGACCTTGCGGGCGGTCCCGGGGGAGCCGGTGAACGCGATCTTGTTGATGCCGGGGGAGGAGGCGAGGAGCCCTCCGGTGGTCCCGAGGCCGGTAATGAGCTGCAGCACCGGCTGGTCCTCGCCGAACAGGTCCCGGAGCACGATCGCCAGCGACGACACGAGCCACGAGCCGGTCCCGGCGGTGAGCTCGCTGGGCTTGAAGACCACGGTGTTACCGGCCGCGAGAGCGTAGGCGATCGAACCCATCGGGGTGAAGACCGGGTAGTTCCAAGGGCCGATCACGCCCACCACGCCGAGCGGGTGGTACTCGACGGACGACGCCATGTTCATCATGGCGATGCCGCTGGGCACCCGGCGGGGCTTCAGCACGGGCTGGGCGTTCTTCGCGGCCCAGTCCAGGTGCAGGATGGTGTTGATGATCTCAAGCTTGGCGTCGCCGTCCGGCTTGCCGGTCTCGGCATGCACCACGGAGGCGAGGTCCGCCATGTTCCGGGTGAGGTAGGACTTCCACGCGAGCAGGCGGGCCCGCCGGTCGGCGAAGGAGAGGCCGCCCCACCACTCGGAGGCGGTGCGGGCCCGGGCGATGGCCTCGCTGACCTCCTTCTCGCCGTGTACCGGGTAGGAGGCGAGCAACTCGCCGGTCGCCGGGTTCAGGGACTCAAATGTCTGGGCCGACGTCATCGGCGCTGTTACTTGACCTGCCATGATGGACAGTAAATCACCGTGCCCCCGGGCACGTAAGGGTTATTACCGACCAGTAGGGACTTTCTGTGCCGACGCGTCCGTACATTGTCCTGAGTTGCGCGGTCTCCGCGGACGGCTGCCTGGACGACGCGTCGCCCCGCCGGCTGATCCTGTCCGGCCCCGGTGACCTGGACGAGGTGGACGCCCTGCGGGCGGGGTGCGACGCGATCCTCGTGGGCGCGGGCACGGTGCGCGCGGACAATCCCCGGCTCCGGGTCCGCTCGGCGGACCGGGTGGCGGCGCGGGAGGCGGCGGGCCGTCCGCCGCACCCGCTGCGGGCCGTCCTGACCTCCCGGGGCGATCTGGACCCGGCCGCCCGGATCTTCGCCGACAGCCCCCGGCCGCTGGTCTACCGCGGGCTGTCCCTGGCTGAGGTCCTGGAAGATCTTTCTACCGAACGGGGCATCGGTTCTGTCCTGGTCGAAGGCGGCTCCCGGATCTTGCGGGACGCGCTCGCGGGGGATCTGGCCGACGAGCTTCGCCTGGCGGTGGCGCCGTTCTTCGTGGGAGACCCTGACGCTCCCCGCTTCGGCCTTCCCGCCCGGTACCCCCAGGGTCCGGAGCGGCCGATGAGGCTCGAATCCGTTCGGTCCGTCGAGGGGGTGGCGGTCCTGGCCTACCGCCTGTCGGACCGCCCCCGCCCGCCCGGCCTGCCCCCGCTCGATCCCCCGCTCGCCCCCGCTCGCCCCCGCTCGCCCCCCGTAGCGACAGCAACGGGACCGAAGGTGTCGCTATGACGACAGCGTCGGTCCCGTTGCGGGCCCCCGTGGGGGGATGGTGCCGGCGTGGTGGGCGGGTGGGCGGGGGCTAGTCCTGCGGGTGGCCGAGGGTCACGTCGTGGGAGTGGGTTTCCCCGGCGGTGACCTTGAGGCGGCTCGCGGCCGGCGGGTAACCGGTCGCGATGACCGTGTAGTCGCCCTCGCCGACGTTCTCGAACGAGTACGAGCCGTCGGTGCCGGTGGTCGCGATCGCGGCCACGTTGCCGTCGGAGTCCAGCAGGGTTACCCGGGCGTCCGGCACCGAGTTGCCGCCGCCGTTACGGGTGGAACCGGTGACCCGGGCGCCGCTGCTCAACTCGACGTCGGCCAGGCTCTCCTCGCCGTCGGTGATCTGGACCATGAGCGCCGTGGGCCGCCAGGAAGGCGCGGCCGCCGCCAGGGTGTAGGAGCCGGCCACCAGGTTCTCTATGCCGTACTCTCCCTTTTCCCCGGTCACCGCGGTCGAGACGACCTCGCCGCGGCTGTCGGCCAGGGTCAGGGTGACGTCCGGCAGCGGGGTGGCGTCCCGCGCCGAGCGGACGGTGCCGGCGAGCCGGGACGCGCCGTCCAGGGTCAGGTCGGCCTCGGCCGGGCGGCTGCCCGCGCGGACCGAGGTCGCGAACGGCTGGTGCCCGGCGGACATCGCGATCAGGGTGTAGGACCCCGCCTCGGCGACTCCGATCCGGTAGGAACCGTCCGCGCCGGAGACGGCCCGGCCGGCCTGGCGGCCGGTCGCGCCGATCAGGGTGACGGTCGCGCCCGGGACGGGCGTGCCGTTCGCGTGCAGGACCCGGCCGAAGACCGGCTGCCCGCTGACCTGACCGCCGTCGTGGGCCTGCTCGGCGACCAGGCCGGCCGTGGCGACCGGCACGGTGGCGCCGGGAAAGGCGTCGGCGGCCGCGCTCGCGGCGGGAGCGTCCGCCACGACCTTCTCGTCCGAGTCCTCGCCGAGAGTGGTCCGCAGCCGGATTTCCTTCACGAACAGGGCCAGGATGAACCCGACGGCCATCACCGGCACCATGTAGAGGAAGATCGGCGGCAGCGCGTAGGCGTAGGAGGCGACCAGGTCGTGCTTGATCGGGGCGGGCAGCGAGTCCAGGATCTTGGGGGTCAGCGACTGGGCCCCGCCGCTCAGGTGACCCGAAGCGGCCGCCTCCCGCAGCACCGGGTACGTCTTGATGTGGCTGGTCAGCCGGCTGGCGAAGGCCGCGCCGACGATCCCGGACCCGACGGTGCCGCCGGTCTGGCGGAAGAAGTTGGCCGCGGCGGTGGACGAGCCCAGGTCCTTGGGGGAGGCGCCGTTCTGGACGATCAGCACCAGGATCTGCATGACCAGGCCGATGCCCATGCCCATCACGAACATGTAGACGCCGTTCTCGAACCGCGTCGAGGTCACGCTCATCCGGGACAGCAGGCCCAGGCCGACGCAGGCGATCCCGGTGCCGAGGATCGGGAAGATCTTGTACCGGCCGGTGGAGCTGACGATGCGCCCGGAACTGATCGAGGAGATCAGCATGCCGCCGACGAACGGCAGCATCAGCAGGCCGGACACCGTGGCGGAGACGTCGTCCACCATCTGCAGGAAGAAGCCCAGGTAGGCGACGGCCCCGAACATCGCGACGCCGACGAACACGCCGATCAGGGAGGCGAGGTTGAAGGCCCGGTTGCGGAACAGGTGCAGCGGGATGATCGGCTCGGCCGCGTACTTCTCGGCGATCAGGAACAGGATCGCGAACACGATGAACCCGGCGCCGACGGTGATGGTCTGCCAGGCGGTCCACTTGTAGGTGGTGCCGCCCCAGGTGCTGAACAGCACGACGCACACGGTCGCGGCGGCCAGCAGCACCATGCCCAGGTAGTCGAGCCTGTGCTTCTCCTTGCGCGGCTTCACGTGGAGCGCGACGGTCACGACCGCGAGGGCGATGATGCCGATCGGGACGTTGACGTAGAAGACCCAGCGCCAGCTCACGTCGTCGGTGAGCCAGCCGCCGGCCAGCGGTCCGGCCACGGTCGCGATGCCGAACATCCCGCCGATGAGGCCCATGTACTTGCCGCGCTCACGGGGCGAGACAATGTCCCCGATGATCGACTGGGCGCCGATCATCAGGCCGCCGGCGCCGACGCCCTGCAGGGCGCGGAAGATGATCAGCTCGTTCATGTTCTGCGAGATGCCCGACAGCGCCGAGCCGACCAGGAAGATCAGGATGGCGAAGATGAACAGGCCCTTGCGGCCGAACAGGTCGCCCAGCTTGCCGTAGATCGGCAGCCCGATCGTGGACGTCATCAGGTAGACCGTGGTCACCCAGGTCATGTGGTTGACGCCGTGCAGGGCGCCGACGATCGTCGGCAGCGACGTCGAGACGATCGTCTGGTCC
>WRBL01000325.1 GCA_009784565.1 Streptosporangiales bacterium
CAGGGGCGGTGTTCCCACCGGTGTTCGTGCCGGAGTTCACTGGCGTCGTGCTGTTGCCCGAGTGGGCCAGGGCCACGGCCACGATGATGATGACGAGAAGCAGCACCGCGCCGCCGACGGCGCTCCCGACCTTCGAGTTCTGAGACTGATTCCGCTTGGTCCCGGCCGGGGTCCCGCCGGGCGCCGGGGGCGGAACTGGGGGAGGCGGAGGCTGCCCGCCCGGCGGCCGCGGCGGAGACGGCGACGCCTGCGGTCGAGGCGCCGTCGGGGGCGGGCTGGTCCGGGCGCGCCGGGCCGTCGCCTCCAGAGCCGGGATCCAGGCGGACGGCGCCGGGCGTCCTGAGCGGTCGGCGGCGAGGCCCTTGCGGGCCATGCCGGCGAGGCCGGCGTCGATGCCCCGGATGGCGGCCGGGTCCCTGGTGGTCTGGTCGCCGGCCAGGAGCCGGACGGTGAGCAGCGCGAACTTGTAGGCGTCGCTGGCGGGGGTGCCCGCGCTCTCGCCGGCGGGGACCGCCCAGCCGGGCGTCTCCGCCTGGGGCAGGACGTCCTGCCCGCGCAGGCGCATGGCGTCGCAGTCGATGAAGAAGCAGGAAGGCGGAGGTCCCAGGGAGAACAGGAGGTTCTTCGGCGAGAGGTCCCCGACCACGATGTCCAGCGAGTGGAGCCTGGACACGGTCCGCGCGATGTCGGCGAGCAGCAGGAGCCGTTCCCGGGGGCTGACGTTCAGCCCGATTCCCGTGATGAAGGCATCGGCGTTGAGCAGGAACTGCAGTTCCGCGATCTGGTCCCTTCCGACGCCGGTCATGTCTATTCTCCGGAAACGGAACGGGGCCGGGATGGCCCGCATCAAGAACCCGGTGATCTGGCTGCCGTAGGTCACGGTCGCGGCGGGCCACGCGGTCTTCTCCGCCAGCCACCGGGCGTCGTCGCCCGGCAGGCGCTCGATCTCCTCGGCCATCCGGGTCAGCGCGTCGCCGTTGAGGTAGGGGCGCATGGCCTGGGAGTATTCCTTGTAGACCGAGTCCCACTGCTGGTTGATCCGGCGGTTGCGCACCGGGATGACGGTGCCCTGGCCGCCCTGGCCCATCGCGGTCCCCAGGTCGAGGTCCTCGCGCCTGACACTGCTCACGATGCGACGCCCTCAGACCGTGCCGGTTCCGTCAGGAGGCAGCGGCCACAAGGCGAGAAGGGTCCGGTCGTCGTCGAAGGTTTCCCGGGAGAAGTCCAGGACATGCCCGAGCCACAGGGGGGATCCCGGGGACACCAGGTGCCGCGCGAACAGGGCGCCGACCGCGCCGTCTCCGTCGCCGAGCGGAAGCCCGAAGCCGTCGGTCCCCACCAGCAGGACCTGGCCCGGGACCACTAGGAGGGACTGCTGTTCCAGTGTCTCGGGTACGCCCGGCAGTGCCGTGACCTCGTTGCTGACCAGGACCTCCTCGTCGCCCGCCGGGGACGGGAACAGGTGGCGGTACTGCCCCTGCTCGGTGTTGAGGACCCAGGCGGAGGAGTCGCCGACCCGGAACAGCCGGACCGAGACCCCGTCACGATCGGGCCAAGCCGCCCCGGCTACCAGCGTGGTGGCGAGCAGTTTCCCCGCATCGGCCGGGCCCGGAAGGGAGCCCGCGTTCAGCATGGTCTGGGCCCGCCGCCTCAGGGTGCCGGAGACGTACCGCGCGACCTGGACGAAGTCCAGCGCTCCGGGCCCGGACTCAAGCTGGTTCGCGAGGGCCCCCGCCGCCGCGCGGCAGGCGTCCGTCGAGCCGATCTCCGATGCCTCGGCGTTCGATACCCCGTCCGCCACCGCGAAGATGACCGCTCCGGCGGAGTCGTGAAAAGCGGAGCAGACCGAGTCCTGCCGGGGCTGCTTGTAATAACGGTGGCGGTCGCCGCGGACCGAGGCCGAGCGGACCGCGACGCGACCGGCGGACCATCCGTCGCACTCGCTGTCCGGGCGGAAGTCCTCAGCCGACAACGGGGGCCGGGGTTCGAACTCGATTCCCGGAACGTCGATGACCTTGCGCCGCCATCGCGGCCCTCGGTCCAGGTCGGCGGGATCGGGGGGAAAGGCGGGATGCGGCACGCCGGGAACCTCCGGTTGTCAATGCGCGGGGCGGACTCACACCTCGTCGATGGCCAGGTGGAACTCGTTCGGCTTTTCCAGGATGAGCGTCGACTGACCTGAGGCCATGGCCTGTCCCGAACTGACCAGGCTCGCGGTCAGTGCCTGGAAGAAGTTCGAGATCGCGCGCCCGATGTCCGCGCCCGCCACGGCCACGAACGCGAACTCCTGGCGGGTGGCGACCTCGACCATCGTGTCCGCCCGGGCCGATCCGATGCCGCAGGAGATGATGTTCGGCGCGCTCCGGTTGCTCTCGCGGTCGGTGAGCTGACGGTGCGGGCCCCGCCAGTCCCTGTCGGTCGGCTGCCCGTCGCTGAGGAAGAACACGACCGGCCGGTTCACCGCGTAGTTGTCCTGTTTCAGCTGATCCACGTCCCGCGGGATCCGGGACAGGAGGTCGCGGAACGCCGAGCCGTAGGACGTAATCCCGCGGATGATGAACTGCGGAAGAACCTCGATCGAGCGCATGTCGCTGAGCTCCTGGCGAAGCTGGGCGTCGTCGGAGAAACCGAGAACCGCCAGCCGGATCCTCGCGGCGGCCATCGGCTCCGCCCGCAGCCCCTCGCACAGGGAGGCGAGGCCCGAGGCCAGTTCTCCCTGGTGCGGACTCATCGAGGCGGACTCGTCAGCCACCACGTAAGCCGGCAGCAGCACGCCGCGCTTTTCCGGCATCTGGTCTCCCTTCGATCCCAGGCGCACGCGATTGCCTCACGGAGTGAGGTAATCTCAATCCGTACATATAAACGTTAACGTTTCTATGTTCAGATGGCAACGAAATATCCCTGTTCTACGGCGTTCCAGACTGTCCCGAGCCATACAATCGCCGTCATGGTCGATATCGGGGACGACGAGCCGCAGGTCTGGAAATTCGACACGACGGTGCCGCATTCGGCGCGGATCTGGAATTACTGGCTCGGCGGGAAGGACAACTTCGGCGTCGACCGGGAGGCCGGCGACAAGTTCCTCGAGGTCTACCCCGGCATCCGGGACGTCGCGCGCGGGGTCCGCGGCTTCCTCGGCCGGGCCGTCACCTACCTGGCGGGCGAGGCGGGCGTCCGGCAGTTCCTGGACATCGGCACCGGCCTGCCGACGGCCGACAACACGCACGAGGTCGCGCAGCGCGTCGCCCCGGAGTCCCGGATCGTCTACGCGGACAACGACCCGCTCGTCCTCGCCCACGCCCGGGCCCTGCTCACCAGCAGCCCCGAAGGCTCCTGCCGCTACCTCGACGCCGACGTCCGCGACCCGGACGCGATCGTGACGGCCGCGAAGGAGACCCTGGACTTCAGCCAGCCGGTCGCCGTGATCATGCTCGGCATCATGGGCCACATCCACGACGACGACGAGGCCCTCTCGCTCGTCCACCGGATCACGGCCGCCCTCCCGTCCGGCGGCTACCTCGTCCTCAGCGACGGCGCCAACACCAGCGCCGCCCGCCAGAAGGCCCATGACGAGTACAAGGAGACCGGCGCCGCCCCCTACCAGCTCCGCAGCCCGGCCCAGCTCGCGAAGTACTTCGACGGCCTGGACCTCCTCGACCCCGGCGTCGTCTCCGTCACCGAATGGCGTCCCGGCGACAACCCGTCCCCCCACGTCGACACCTACGGCGGCATGGCCAAGAAGGCCTAAACGCGCCCAGGTCGGCTGAACCAGGCCGCGTCACAATCCTCAGAGGTCGTCGGGGTGCTCGCGCAGCCAGCCGTCGAGGACCTGGAACAGGTCCGCGCTGTCGCGGATGACGACGGCGCGGGACTGGCCGCCGGCGGCCTCTTTCACCGAAATAGGTGTATTGGCCCGCGAAGCGCCAGAGGATGTCTCTCATGAGACCGCCGAGTTCCCGGTACGGGCTGTAATGGGCATTCAATCGCGCGGCAAGGACCGCTTCGGGCAGGCTCAGTTCCACGGCGAGCTGCAGGCGCCGCCCGGGTTCTCCTCGCTGGTAACGGTCGGCATGTCCGTCGGAGGACCGGTCGCCATCTGGTCCTCCGGGGACGGCGACGCCGAACTGCACGTGCGGCATGAGCGGCCCGGCTGGGCCTCGTTCCCCGGGACTGTTCCCGGAACGAAGCCCGCTGTGGCCCTCGTCGCATACGCCGGATCAGGAGTGGCCCCGTCGGCGGTCGTGCGGGTACCCGCCCTGCCGGTGGCACATCCGAAGATTGACGTGCTCGCCGACGCGTCGTTCCTGGTCGTGGGTGCCCGTTGCAAGTGGCGGGAGTCCGGCCCCGAACTGAATGCCCTGGCGGTCGGCCAGAACGGCCAGATCTTCCGGAGGGGCTGCCTGGGTGACGGCATCCAGCACCTTCAGGTCGCCGAGGACGGAACCATCTGGACCGGCTACTTCGATGAGGGCATCTTCGGGAACTTCGGATGGGGAAACCCCGGCCCTGCGCCTCTGGGCGCGGGCGGAATCGCGGCCTGGTCGCCTGCCTTCGAGAAGGTATGGGACCTCGATCCCAGAGAAGTGGAAGTCGACGACTGCTACGCGTTCAACGTCGGCTCGGACGAGGTGCTTGCCTGCTCGTACGTAGACTTCCCGGTCATCCGGATCAGGAACCGGCAGGCGACATCCGCCGCGACGAACGGCATCTCGGGGCCGGTCGGAATCATCGCGAGCGGCGACTGGGTCGGTCTCATCGGCTCCTACGATGATCCGTCGCTGCTGATCACGGGAACGATTCGCGACGGGAAATTCCGCGAGTCGGAACGCGTCAACCTGCGAGCGCCGGACGGGACACCGCTGCCCGTGGTCCGGCCTTGCTGCCGGGGTTCGGTCGCCCACTTCTTCGGAGCAGGCAAGTGGTACAGCTTTGACCTGCAGGACATGGACTGAGCCATCCCTGGACGACGTGAGCGCTCCGCTTCTTCTTGCCGCAACTCTTCCTATTACCGGGCCGATCTCGCTCGTCCCGGTCGCGCAGGTGTACCGAGCCGATGCGCCCGGCGTGCCGTTCCCGGAGGGATGCGACCTGCTGCAGGTCCTGTGGTGCCCGTTCGAGCACGATTACACCGAGCCCCGACCGCAGGTGTTCTGGCGTGACTCCGGCCCGGCGGACCAGGCCCCGTCGGCGGACTTTCTCGCGCCCCGCAGCCAGGACCGGGCTTTCTGGAGGTCCTTCTCCGCCTTCTCCAGCCGACCGCGTAGCCGGTTCCGCTGCTTGCCCCCGCGCGCCCGGTCCAGTTCCCGCCGCAGGTCCCGCGTCCGGGACGTCGCCCCGTTGAGCTTGTCCCGGGCCGCCTCCAGCCGCTCCGACGCCACAGTGACCGCCTCGCGTTCCGCGGCCACGTCCGCGGCGGACACCGGTGCCCGGGCCGAAGTGTCGCGGATGTCCCGCACCCGCTGCAGGTCCGCCGCGATCAGGCTGCTCAGGATCACCGGCTCCGGATCGCCCAAAGTCCCGTCCCGCCGCCGGAACACCGGCACGCTGACCACCCGCATGGCCCCGTGATCGGCCACCCCGTCCGGCACGGCGAGGTCCCGCGCCATCGCCCGGGAGAAATCCCGGACATCCTTCGCCCGAACGGGTCGTTGGTTCTCTCCAGCGTCCCCCTCCTGCTTTCCCTGGCCAGACCCGCCCCGGAGCGTCTTCTCCAGCGTCCGCGCGCAGTCCCGCGACGCCTCCTCGAACCCCTCCAGCCACCCGGCCTTCCCGGGCCCGGGGGAGTGCAGCCGCCCCACGGCCCAGACGCAGGAGGAGAAGGAAGCCGACCCGTCGATCAGGCATCCCCGTTGGTCGACCGCGAAGGCGAACAAGGCGCTCGCGGCGTCCCGGAGGATTCCCCCGTAGTCCGGCCGGGCCTCGTACCCGAGCACTTCGGCGCACGCGTTCCGTACCGCCGCGTGGCTGAACAGCCCGCCGTAGACGAAGTGCCGCCACTCGCTCCCGTACCTCCCCGCGGCGGGCTCTTCCCCGAACCGCGGATGAGCCGCGGCTCGAACATCTCCACCGCGTGCCAGTACGCGAGGATCCGTTCCTGCCCGCGAGCCGGGTCAGGCTTCGTCAAGCGGAGACCAGGGAGTGATCGCCTGTGCGGCACAGGTCCGCGAGCGCGCCGAGAACGACCAAGGCGACGTGAACGACGTTGTCCGGCGTGACGAGCCCGGTGTCCAGCAGGGGCATGAGCGGGTTACCCCACGGTTCCCCGGAGAGCCCGGCGACGAACTTCTCGTCCTCGTCCGAGCAGTCGAAGTAGAACGGGAACGCCAGGAACAGCGGTTCCGCGATCTTCGTTCCCGTCAGTTCGCCGGCCAGCCCGGCGGCGGCGACAGCCTCGTCCAGCTGACGTGTGACGACGGGCATGATGGCCGCCAGCGGGTCGTTGCCCACCACGGTCCAGACCGCCGTCATCATCGCTTCCTCCCCGAGATAGAACAGCGGCCCGGTCTCTTCCGGGAACTGAAGCTCCATGCTCTCGGTGTCCGCGAACGCGGCGTACTCGCGTTTCACGACGGGCCGGAGGGCCTCGATCACGGGCGGGATGGAGGCGTCGTTCGGTGTAATGCCCTCCAGGATCACGGCCCGGGTCAGTACGTGGACCGCGATTTCCCAGTGGGCCCAGGTCCGGGCCATGTCCCGGCGCGGCGGGACCGTCAGCCCGGCCACAGGCGGGGCACCGGCCATTCCGCGGATCTCGCTGGACCCGAAGAACCGGTCGCCGAGAGAGTCCTCCGGCCATTCGGGGACAGGCGCGGGCGAGATCTCATTCCCGCCGGTCCAGGAGTGCTCAGCGTCCTCTGCGGTCGGATGGGCCGCCCACAGAACCGAGATGGCGTCCGTGCGGGCGAGGTCCGCGAGCGCGGCGAGGATCGAGACACCCGCGCGGACCGCCTGATCCGCGGAAACGGTCCCGTCGCTGATCAAGGTGACGAGCGCGTTGCCCGTGGTCCGGTCGGCCTGGATCGCGTCCAGGCACGCGACATCCTCGGGATCATCGAACCGGTACTCGCGTGTCAGCGCGGACACCAGCGCCCGGGTGGCCGCCCGTCCGGTCAGGCAAGGCGCGAAGCCGTTGCCGTCCAGTGCCGCGCCGAGACGCTCCTCCAGCAGGTCGACGATGTCGGGCA
>WRBL01000326.1 GCA_009784565.1 Streptosporangiales bacterium
ACCCCCATGGTTTCGACGAACAGCTTCTCTTTCGAGCCGAAGTAGTGGATGACCAGCGCCGGGTCCACCTCCGCCTCGGCCGCGATGGCGCGCAGCGAAGCGGCGTCGTAGCCGCGTTCGGCGAACCGCCCGCGTGCGACCGCCAGAATCTCCTCCCGGGTCTGGCTCGTTCCCGGCCGTCGCCCGGACCGGCTCACGCCCCCGCCGGCCTTGAACCGGAACGCGTCACGATCTCCACGAATGCCTCCTCCAGGTCCGCCGCCGGACCCGCTATCGCCTCGGCGGTGCCGCTCGCCGCCACCCGGCCGCCGGCCATGACGACCAGCCGGTCGCACTGCCGGGCTTCTTCCATATTGTGCGTCGTCACCAGAATGCCAGCGCCGCCGTCCGCGGCGGCCCTGATGTCTTCCCACAGGCGGGCGCTGGCCAGCGGGCCGGTTCCGGAGGTCGGTTCGTCGAGCACCAGCAGCTCCGGCTGGTGCGACAGCACGACGGCGAACGCGACCTGCCGCTGCGCCCCGAGCGGCAGCCCGCCGACCAGGTCGCGGGCCCACGGCGCGATCCGGTCCGGCACCGGAACGCCGGCCCGGCCGAAGGCGGCCGTGGTGAAGGACCAGTTCTCCGCGACCGTCAGCCCCTCATAGAGGCCGAGCGACTGCGGCACGTACCCGACCCGTTTGCGCGCCGCGCGGCCGGGCGGCCCGCCGAACAGCCTGATGTCGCCGTCGCTGGGCCGCAGCAGCCCGAGCAGCATCCGGATGAGGGTCGTCTTCCCGGCGCCGTTCCCGCCGAGCAGGCCGACCACCTCGCCCGGGCTCACGGCGAGGTCCACCCCGGACACCGCCGTGAACGACCCGAAACGCCTGGTCACGCCGCGAGCTTCGGCCAGAGCCGTCATGACGCGGTCCCCTCTCCGGAGGCAGCGAGCGCGGCCACCACGACCGCGTCCTCGAAATCGGGCTCCACCCGGGCGGCGCCCGGGGGCAGGCGCCCGTCCTTGGCCCACACTCTCCAGTTCACTCCCCGCCGCCAGGAGGGGCCCTCGGGCCGCTGCGGGCCAGGCGCCGTGCCGACCGCGCCCGGAACGCGGCGCAGGATGTCATCCGGGCTGCCGCCGGCCAGTTCCCGCCCGGCCTCCAGCAGGACGACCTGGTCCGCCCGGGCCGCCTCGTTCATGTAGGTGGTGCTGACCGCGACGGCGGCGCCTTCGGCCGCGGCCCCGGTAATGAGCTTCCACAGTTCCACCCGGCTCACCGGGTCGACGCCGGTGGTCGGCTCGTCGATGATCAGCAGTTCGGGCGCGTGCAGCAGGGCCATCCCGGTCGCGAGCTTGCGCTTCATCCCGCCGGACAGCTGACCGCCCAGCCGCCTGCGGGCGCCCGCGAGACCGGTCCGGTCCAGGATCCGGTCCTCCCGCCGGGCGTGCCCGGCGCCGGACAGCCCGTACGCGCGGGCCGTGAAGTCGAGGTTCTCGGCCACGGTCAGGTCCCCGTACAGCCCGGCCGTGGCCGGGACGTAGCCGATGGTCTCCTTCGCCGGACGGCGCGCCGTCCCCGAATCCGGGGCGAGCAGCCCGGCCAGGACCCGCAGGCTGGTGGTCTTCCCCGCCCCGTCCCCTCCGACGACGACCGTGACCCGGCCCGGCCGGACCGCGACCGTCACGTCGTCCAGGGCCCGCGTTTTCCCGATGGTGACGCTCACGTTCTCCAGGCCCCAGGTCATGACCCGCCTCCGGCCGCCAGGTCGCGGCGGAACCGCACGATCGCCAGGCCCAGCACGACCACGGCGAGAACGGCCAGCAGCCCGATCGGCGGCCACAAGGACGAGAGCGGGGCGTTCTTCAGCATCACGCCCCGGCTGATCTGGATGAAGTAGGTAAGCGGCAGGATGTAGGAGATCCAGCGCACCCCCGCGGCCATGGCCGACACCGGGAAGATCAGCCCCGATAGCAGGACCTGCGGCAGCAGGGTCATGAACGCGAGCTGGATGGCCTGGCCCTGGCTCTGGGAGACGGTCGAGATCAGCACCCCCATACCCGTGGTCACCAGCAGGAACAGGGCGGCGCCGAGGACGAACACGCCCACGTTGCCGGTGAAGGGGACGTGGAAGAGCCCCATCCCGACCGCGATGATGAACGCCAGGTCGACCGCGGCCAGCAGGAGATACGGCGCGATCTTGCCCGCGATCACGTCCCACGCGCGGAACGGCATGACCGCGAGCTGCTCCAGCGTGCCCGACTGCCGTTCCCGGACCACGCCCAGGCTGGTGATCAGCGTGCCGATGAACACCAGGATCAGCCCGGCGATGCCGGGGACCATCACCCAGGAGGTGGTCAGGTGAGGGTTGTAGAGGATCTTCACCCGGGGGCTCATCCCTCCGGGCGGGGACAAGCGCGAGAGCGCGCCCTGGGCGCTCTGGACCGAGAAGAGCTCCGTGCCGTCCATCAGCAGCAGCGGCCGGGCCCCGCCGGTCACGATGGCGATGGTGGCCGTCCCGTTCCGGAGCCTGGTCTCGGCCTGGGCCTCGCTCGCGTGCGGGTCGATCTCGGTGACCTTGAAGGTCGGCGCGGGCAGCAGGGAGGCCGCCTGGCCGGCCTGCGGGCCGGTCGCGACGACCGGGATATCACTGACCTTGAAGTTGGCGGCGTACCCGAACACGACCAGGAGCAGCACCGGCAGCACGATCATCATCGCGACCGTGCGCCGGTCCCGCCGCAGCTCCCGGAATTCCTTGGCGATCATGGCCCACATGCGGGCCTCCTAAACTCAACGACTGTTGAACTCCACGTGCGTTGAACTCTACGCCTGTTGATTTCAGGCCGTCAACGCCGGATCCGCTCAGGCGTTCAGGTACTTCAGCACCGCCAGGACGCGGCGGTTGTCGTCCTCGGCCTGGTACAGGCCGAGTTTGAGGAAGATGTTGTTGATGTGCTTGCTGACGGCCTTCTCGGTCACCACGAGACGGGCCGCGATGCCGGCGTTGGTCCGCCCCTCGGCCATCAGCGCGAGCACCTCGCGCTCCCGCGGCGTCAGCCGGGCCAGCGTCTCATCCCGCGCGTGCCGGGCCAGCAGCTGGGACACCACCTCCGGATCGATAGCGGTCCCCCCGGCCGCCACGGCCCGCACCGCCTCCACGAACCCCGTCACGTCCGATACCCGCTCCTTGAGCAGGTACCCGAGGCCGCCGGTCCCCCGCGCCATCAGCTCGCGCGCGTACAACTGCTCCACATGCTGGGACAGGACGAGTACCGGCAGGCCCGGCACCCGCCTGCGCGCCTCGATCGCGGCCCGCAGGCCCTCGTCGGTGAAGGTCGGCGGCAACCGGACGTCCACCACCGCTACGTCCGGACGATGCCGGACTAGCGCCTCCAGCAGTTCGGGCCCGCTCTCCGCCGCCTCGACCACCTCCATGCCGTAGGCGGTCAGCAGCCGGATCAGGCCGTCTTTCAGCAGGGTCAGATCTTCGCCAAGGACAACTCGCACGGCAGCTCCATCGTCACCATGGTCGGCCCGCCCGGCGGACTGGTGACGGCCATCGTCCCGTCGAACGCGGTCATCCTTCGCTCGATCCCGCACAGCCCGCCGCCGGACAGCGGCCCGGCTCCCCCGGCGCCGTTATCGCTGACCATAGCGACCAGCCGGCCGTCCGCGTACTCAGCCTGCACCGACGCCCGGTCCGCGCCGCTGTGCTTGACCACGTTGGCCAGGGCCTCCGCGACCGCGAAGTACACGGCCGACTCCACCGGCTCGGGCAGCCGCGCCGGAAGGTCCAGGTGAACGTCGACCGGAATCGGAACGGTCAGCGCCAGCGCCTCGATAGCACCGCCGAGCCCGCGTTCGGCGAGGACGGGCGGGTGAATGCCGCGCACCAGCGTCCGCAATTCGGCCAGCGCCTGCCCGCTGGAGGCCCTGGCCTCCGCCAGCAGTTCCAGCGCCCGGTCCGGGTCGTCGCGCACCATCTGCTCGGCCAGGCCGACGGACAGGCTGAAGGAGACGATCCGGGCCTGCGCCCCGTCGTGCAGGTCACGCTCGATACGGCGCAATTCGGCGGCCGAGGCGTCAACCGTCTCCGACCGCGACTCGGTCACCCGGGTCAGCCGGGCCTCGAGTTCCTTCCGGGTCGGCGCCAGCAGGAACCCGCTGAACACGGCGTGGCCCTTCAGCAGCCAGGGCCCGCCGATAATCCCGGCCGGCAGGAGGGCGAGGTAGAGCAGCTCGGTCCCGGCTCCGTGCGGTGACTCCGCGCCGAAGAGGGCGCCTATGCCAATGACGACCGCGAACGCGGGCGCCGCGAGGACCGCTCCCGCGGGCGCGCCGACCAGCATCCACAGCAGATCCCGCCAGGTCGCCGGGTCCCCGAGCAGCCACGCGCAGCACCGGATCCGCCCGATCGGCCCGTTCGTGGCCTTCAGCGGCCGCGGCCGGCCGGGCGGCTCGATGACCACGTCCGACCATTCCATCGCCCGCGCACGCTGCCGGTCCGCGACCGCGCGCACGCCCAGCAGGACCTTCGGCACCAGCCACAGGCCGGCCAGCACCGGCAGCGTGACCAGGGCGGCCAGCGAGAGAACGAAGAGCGGGATCCCCTCGAGCGGGGCCAGGACCGCCCGGCTCAGCCCGCGAGCGCAGGTAATCGCCGTTCTCCGGGCCATCCGGCCGACGTCATGGGCGTCCATCGTCCTCCGCCTCGCTCCCGCGCGGGGTCCGCGCGCCGCGTCTATTGTGCGACCTCGCGCCGTCTGCGCGCAGTAGGGAAAACCCCACCCTCCCCCTGATCGGCATGGTGCGGACGGCGCGGGATGACCAGCCCGGAGGCGACCCGGCCCGCGTAGCCCAGGAACGCCAGCCCGGCGATCAGGTAGCAGTTGGCCACCAGCGTCACCACCCCGTGGAACCCGTAGGCGGGGTGCGGCAGCGAGTGCGGTGTCCACCACAGCGGGGCCAGCCCGAACAGGGCGAAGGCGCAGGCCCCGGCCGTCCGGGCCGGCTTCCCGCCGCAGGCCAGGACGACCAGTGCCGGGATCGCGTCCACCCAGTGGTGCGTCCAGGACACGGGCGAGACCAGCAGGCCGGTCACGCCGGTCACCGCCATGGCCCGCAGCCAGTCACCGCGGCGGGCGAACACCGCGGCCGCGCCCAGCCCGGCAACGGCGACCACGATCGTCAGCGGCAGGTACCACAGGCCCACGTGTCCCGGCCCGCCGAAGATCCGGATCGCCGCCCCGTACAGGGACTGGTTGGCGATGTAGGCGGGGTAGACGCGCGCGGTGTCGTAGAAGCATCGCGTCCAGTAGAGGCGGGACGCGCTGGGAGCCGCCAGGAACCCGATCAGCCCGCAGGCGCCGAACGTGACCGCCGCCGTCATCGCCGCCCTCGTCCTCCGGGCCAGCAGGAACAGCACGATGAAGATGCCCGGGGTCAGTTTGAGCGCGGCCGCGAGCCCGACACCCAGGCCGCCGCCCCGGCGGCCCCGCGACACCCGCCAGACATCCACGGCCACGACGGCCAGCAGGAACAGGTTCACCTGGCCGTTGAAGAGGGTGTGGTACACGGGTTCGGCCAGCAGGCTGACCGCCGTGGCGGCCGCGATCTCCGTCCGGGTCAGCCTGACCCCGGCCAGTTTCAGGACGGCTCCGAGCGCGGCCGTCAGCGCGGCGACCGACGCCAGTTCCCACAGCAGCTGACCCCAGGCCGCGGGTACCAGCGTGAGCGGGGCGAACAGCGCCGCCGCCAGCGGCGGGTAGGTGAAGTAATCGGGCCCGGCGCTGCGAAGGTACAGCTGGGTGCCGTGGGCCACCTCGTAGCCGCCCCACCGGTAGACGGCGAAGTCCACCGCCTGAAACGAAAACGCGAACCAGACGAGAACCGCGACCTCGGCCAGCAGTACCCCGCAGACGACGCGTATACCCCACGGGCCCGCCAGCCAGCGACGGACGGTCCGCCAGCCCTCGTCCGGAGCGGAGTACACCGCGTCCGCGCCCTCGCCGGCAGGCCGCTTCGCCAGCCCCGCGGGCGGCATCAGGATTCCCATGCGGCCATCTTCCGGAACCGGAATACACAGCAGAAATACCGTGACCACCCCATTCAGTGCTGGCGCTAGGCCGTGTCTAAATAGCAGCGGCAAGGGGTCGGAGCCATTCTCCGATGAAGGCGACGTGGAGGGTGGCTTCGTACCGCACGGCGAGCTTGTCGTAGCGGACGGCGACTGCGCGGTTCCGCTTCAGCCGGTTGATCCCGCACTCCACGGCGTGCCTCTGCTTGTACCGTTCCCTGTCGAAGGCGTACGGGCGGCCGCCTGAGCTGCCCTTCTTCCTGCGGTTCGCGGCCTGGTCCTTCTTCTCGGGGATCGTGCACAAGATCCCGAGGCGGCGCAGGTAGCGGCGGTTGGCCCTCGATCCGTAGGCCTTGTCGGCCAGGACCCGGTCCGGGCGGGTGCGGGGCCGGCCGCCGCGCGGGCGGGGGACGCGGATCTTGTCCAGGACGGGGATGAACTGGGGGCTGTCGCCGCGCTGGCCTGCGGTGACGATGACCGCGAGGGGCTTTTGCCCCTGGTCGACGGCCAGGTGGAACTTCGTGGTCAGCCCGCCGCGCGAGCGGCCGAGGGCGTGGTCGGCGGGCTCGTCCCCGGGCGGTTCCTTCTGCGCTGCGGGGTCCTTGCGGGCCCCGGCAGCGTGCTGGTGCGCCCGCGCGGTGCCCGAGTCGACCGAGACGTCCCAGGTCACGTGCCCGGCCTCGTCGGCCAGGGCCTGCAGCGCGGTCACGATGCGGGCCCAGGTCCCGGCGAGCTGCCAGCGGCGGAACAGGTCATAGGCCGACTGCCAGGGCCCGTACCGTTCCGGGAGGTCCCGCCAGGGAGAACCGGTCCGGGTCCGCCACCGGATCCCGTCGATGAGCTGCCGCAGCGGGTACTTGCGCGGCCGCCCGGGCTTCTTCCCCGCCGGCATCAGGGGCTCGATGACGCGCCACTCGCGATCGCCCAGGTCATGACGCCCGGACGCAGGTAGGGTAGGCACAGGGCCTCCGGTATTCAGATGTTTTCTTGGTCGTTAACACCTTTACCGGAGGCCTTGCTGCGTCACGGGCCCCTCTCCTGCATCGAAACGGCTCTGTTAACTCACGGAGCTGGCAGGCCGCTTTTTATACACGGCCTAG
>WRBL01000327.1 GCA_009784565.1 Streptosporangiales bacterium
GACCAGGTCCACCGCTCCGGCGCCCAGGGTGGGATCCAGCTTCAGCACCGCGCCCGGGACCTGGGCCCGCACCGTCCTGGCCGCCGGGAGGTCGGCCGACGATCCGTACTCGACGACCGAATCCGGGTTGCCGAAGGAGGTCGCGTCCCCGGTTCCGGTGACGTTGAACCCGCGGCTGCTCAGTTCCCCGGCCGCGACCGCCGCGACCCCGGCCTGCCCGCTGCCGTTGAGTACCTGGACCTTCACCGCCGACGGTGCCACTTCCCCCGCGGGGACGCCGCCGGAGGACTTGGCGGAGCCGCTGTCCGTGGCGTCCCGGGCGATCTCGGAGAACAGTTCGTCCGCCTGAGGCTGGGCGAAGTCGACCTCCGCCGGGTTCTCGGGGTCGGGGACCGTGGGCGCGGTGAAGAACTGCACGTCCTTCGACGGCACGCCGCGCAGGCTTCCCCCGATCTTGGCCAGCCCGGTCAGCGACAGGCCGCTGTCCGTCGTCAGGTTGGACGACAGCGTGGACAGCACGGACAGCAGCTTGGACGGATCGGACAGCAGATGGGTGGCCATGACCCCCTGGACCACCTGCGCGGACATGAACTGATCCCGCTGGATGCGCTGCAGGTCCGAGCCCTCGCCCAGGTCCTCCCGGGTCCGCCAGAACGCCAGGGCCGAGGCCCCGTTGATGTGGTTCTCGCCCGGCTTCAGCTTCAGCCCGGAGACCGGGTCGGTGACGCTGAACGGGGCGCAGACGTTCACGCCGCCCAGGACGTTGATGACGTTCGCGAACCCGGCCAGCCCGACCTCGACGAAGTGGCTGATACGGATCCCGGTCTCCTGCTCGACCGACTTCCACAGGCAGGAGGGGCCGCCGGTGGCCAGCAGCGAGTTGATCCGCTCGGTGGACTGCGGGTCGGCCGCCTGGCCGGGATGACCCGCGCCGCCCGCGCACGCGTACTGCTGGACCATGGTGTCGCGCGGGATCGACATGACCGTGACCAGCTTGCGGCCGGGCGAGATGTGCAGAAGCATGATGGTGTCGGTGTTGCCGGGACCCTTGCTGTTGGAGTCGTCTCCCGTGTGCAGCACCACCTGCATGTGGTGGTCCAGCCCGGTACGGCTGTCGGAGCCGAACACCAGGATGTTCTCCGACGCCTTGCTGTAGACCGGCGGGCGGTTACCCAGCCCGCTGACGGTCACCCGGTGAATGGCGTCGTCAATCGACTTGTACTTGAAGAAGACCGTGATCAGGGCCGCGATGACGACAACGACAACCCCGACCGAGATCCAGCGCAGGACGTGCCGCTTGCGCTTCGGCCTGTCCTCCTCCGGCCGCTCCTCCGCGTCCGGCGCCGCCTCCGCCCCCAGCAGTTCCGCCGCCAGCGACCCGGTCGGCTCATCCGCGGATGAGCCCGGCTGCTCCGTGTCCTCTGGCTGCTGCTCAGCCTTCTCCGGCTTCTCCGGCGGATCGCCTTCTTCCGTCACTCAGCACACATCCTCGGGGTTACCCGCAATTTTCGTAATGTGGGTAGATTACCCGCTTTATCGGGCATCTCCGTCGGCGCGGCGGCCCGTTCCGCTCCCGTCACGCCCCCGTTAGCCAGGAGTAAGGTCGGTTCAGTAACCGTTCATGAAGGAGGACTCTGTGTCTGCTGCGGAATTGCTGACCGACGCTTTCGGCCGCATCCGGGAAACGGTTCTCGCGGTCGTTCCCGGGCTCACCACCGCACAGCTCTCCCAACGACTCGATCCGGACGCCAACACCATCGGCTGGCTGGTCTGGCACCTTACACGGGTGCAGGACGATCACATCGCGGGGTCGTTCGGCGTGTCACAGGTCTGGACCGACGGCGGCTGGGCGGCCCGGTTCGGCCTGCCCGACACCAGCGAGATCGGCTACGGGCACACATCCGCCCAGGTCGCCGCGGTGACGGAGAAGGTCGCGGCCGCGCCGGACCTGCTCACCGAATACCACGAGGCGGTCCAGGCGGAGACGGTCAGGCACGTGTCGGCGGTCAAGGACGCCGACCTGTCCCGCGTCGTCGACCGGAACTGGGACCCGCCGGTGACCCTCGGCGTGCGCCTGGTCAGCGTGGTCAACGACGGCACCCAGCACGCCGGCCAGGCCGCCTTCATCCGCGGAGTCCTGTTGCGGGCGGATTGAGCGCGCGAGGCTAGTCCAGGTCCTCGCACACCAGTCCCCAGGGGCGGTCCGCCGCGCGGGTGAGGACGATCGTGGCGCGATTCGGGCCGGACAGTTTCAGCCGGCGCCGGATCGCGTCGACGTCACCCGCCAGGCCGCGGCGGCGCAGGTCGGCGGCGCCGACGCCGAGTTCGCGCAGCCGGGCCGCGAAGCGCTTCTCGTTCCACGGGGCCGAGTGCAGCACGCGCAGCGTCCGCCCGAACGGCGTGACGGCCGGCTCATCCAGCGCGATGAACGCGATCCGCTCGTCGATCTTCCAGCCGCCGAGCGTCCGGGCCAGGTCCTCGACCAGGCCGGCCCGGGTGACGGCGGGGCTGGGGTCGAGGAGGTACTCCCCCGCCTCGCTCACCGGGACCGGGTCGCCGGGAACGGCGGTAAGCGCGGCGGCCGCGGGCAGGACCGTGGCCCGCCGCGAACCCCTGGCCAGGGCCGGCGACCACAGCACGGCTTCCTTCAGGTCGCGCCCGTCGGCGATGAACTCCGCCTCCCAGCCCGGGGGGATCATCTCGGCGGGCAGCCCCGGTGCCGCTTTCACGCACACGGCCGGGACCCGTTCCGCCAGGTGGTAGCACCAGTCCAGGGGCGGTTCGCAGACTCCCGCCCTGAACCGCCGGTCCCCGCTGCGCCGCGCCGGGTCGATGAACACCGCGTCGAACGTGTCCAGCGGCACGTCCCGCACGTCCGAGACCACGGCTCGCACCCCGGTGGCCCCGGCGGCCCCGGCGTTGTGGAGCGCGAGCCGGGCGTGGACCGGGTCGAGGTCAACGGCCATGATTTCCCGAACGGATCCGCGTTCCGCCGCCAGTTCCGAGAGGTCTCCCCCGATTCCGCAGCACAGGTCGGCGATCCGGGCGGCCCCGTCGAACCGGGCGGCCCGGTGCCGGGCGATCGCCTCGCCGGAGGACTGCTCGTAGCCGGCGCGGGTGAACAGCATCTCTCCCGCGCGGCTGAACTTCGCCGCGGCCGTCTCCCGCAGTTCGGCCTGCGCCATCGCGGCGGCCGCGAGTTCCGGGGGGAACTCGCGGCGGAGCGCGGAGGCGACGGCCAGTTCCCCGCGCCCGCCGCGCAGTTCGGCCACGCGGGCCAGGGCGTCGGCGCCGGCCGGGGCAAGGAGAACCGTCGGGTCGTCATTCATGATTTTTATATTCAATCATACCGTCATGCATGTTAAGGAAACCGGAGCGAAGATCCGTTAAGGGAATAATGGGTTTAATACGTAGCCCCAGGCACACCGACCCGGCGAAAGCGGTAACGTTCCGGTCCGAATCCCGAAAATATCCCGTGCGGCCCTGGAGCGGGAACTCACTAAATGGGGCCGTGTCGGGAAGAAGGAGGGGAAAAGCGGGATGAATACACTTCTCGTCGATAATCATGATTCCTACACCTATAACCTCTATCAGCTCATCGCGGACGTAACGGGCACGCCGCCCGTCGTCCTGGTCAACGACGACGAGCGCCTGGCCCGGCTCGACCCGCGGGCGTTCGACGCCTGCGTGATCTCCCCCGGACCGGGACGGCCGCACCGCGAGTCCGACACCGGGCACCTGGCCGGGTTCCTCAACCGGGCCGGGCTGCCGGTCCTCGGCGTGTGCCTGGGCCACCAGATCATCGCCCACGCGGCCGGTGCCGCGGTCGGGTCCGCCCCGGAACCGCGCCACGGCCACGTCACCACCGTCCAGCAGTGTATTTCCGGGGAGCACGGCGGCGACCCGCTGCTGCGCGGCCTGCCACCCGAGTTCAGCGCGGTCCGCTATCACTCGCTGGCCGTCCGCGAGCCCCTTCCCCCGTCCCTGGAGGTCACCGCGCGGGCCGAGGACGGCGTGATCATGGCTCTGCGCCACAGGACCCTGCCCCGCTGGGGCGTGCAGTTCCACCCCGAGTCCGTCGCCACCGAATTCGGCCGCGAGCTGATCGCCAACTTCGCCACCCTGGCCGGGCACCCGCCGGCCCCGAAAACCCGGGAGTCCGTGCGGCTGGTTCCGCCGCAGCCCTCGGCCAGCCCGTCACCGCCCACCACCAGCGTGCCGAAGCCGCCTCCGGCCGGCGCGGTGCCGCCGCAGCGGCCGCGGGCGGGAAACTGGCGGCTCACCGGCCGGGCACTGCGACTGCGCGCCAACCCGGAGGTCCTGTTCTCGGTCCTCTTCGGGTCGTCGGCCAGCGGGTTCTGGCTGGATTCTTCGATGGCCCAGCCCGGGCTGTCGCGGTTCTCCTTCATGGGCGACACGGCCGGGCCCCTGAGCGAGACCCTGACCTACCGGGCCGGCGACGGGAACGTGATCGTCACCGACTCCCAGGGAATCCGGACCGAGCCGGGTTCCATGTTCGACGTGCTGGAACGGCGGCTGGCACAGCGGCGCCTGACCGGGCTGGAGTCCGAGGGGCTCAGCGGCGGGCTTCCGTTCGGTTTCACCGGCGGGTACGTCGGCTATTTCGGGTACGAGATGAAGGCGGACTGCGGGGCGCCCTCGCCTCACCAGGCGGGCACGCCGGATGCCGTGTGGATCTTCGCCGACCGGCTCGTGGCCATCGACCACGAGACCGGGGTCACCTACCTGATCGCCGTGCATGACGACACCGACCCCATGCGGGCGGACGCCCGGGAGTGGGTCGAGGCGACCGCGCGCCGGGTCACGGCCCTGGCCGAGCCGGGCGGCACCCTGCTAGGCGGAGGGGCGCTCGGGACCACCCGGTCCGGCGACCCGGTGATCCCGGGCGGCGCCGCCCTGTCCGGGCCGGACCTGGCCGGCTACCTGGTCCGCGATCCGGACTCCTACCGGGCAGACATCGCCGAGTGCCAGCGGCAGCTGCGCCTGGGCGAGAGCTACGAGATCTGCCTGACCAACCGGCTGCACCTGCCCTTCCACGGAAGCGACCTGGCGTACTACCGGCGGCTGCGGCGGGTCAACCCGGCTCCGTACTCGGCGTTCATCCGGGCCGGCGGCGTGTCGGTGTTCAGCTCGTCACCGGAGCGGTTCCTGCGCGTCGAGTCCGGCTCGCGGGGGCAGCGCCGCGTGGAAAGCAAGCCGATCAAGGGCACCGCGCCGCGCCATCCCGACCCGCAGCAGGACAAGCAGGTCGCCGCGATGCTGGCCACCGACCCGAAGACCCGGGCCGAGAACCTGATGATCGTCGACCTGCTCCGCAACGACCTCGGCCGGGTATGCGAGATCGGCAGCGTCGCCGTGACCCGCTACATGGACGTGGAGTCCTACACCACCATGCACCAGCTGGTGTCCACCGTGTCCGGGCGGCTGCGGCCCTCGGTCGGCGCGGTGGAGTGCGTGCGGGCCTGTTTCCCCGGCGGTTCGATGACCGGCGCGCCCAAGCAGCGCACCATGGAGATCATCGACCGGCTGGAGACCGAGGCCCGCGGCGTCTACTCCGGGACACTCGGCTACTTCGGGCTGGGCGGCGAGGCCGACCTGTCCATCGTCATCCGGACCGCGGTGCGCCAGGGCAACACGCTGACCGTGGGCGCGGGCGGCGCGATCGTTCTCGGTTCCGACCCCGGCGACGAGTACGAGGAGATGCTGCTGAAGGCGTCGGCGCCGCTGCGGGCCTACGGGGCCGCGTCCCCGGTGGTGCACCAGTGAGCCGGCCGGGTCCGGTTCCCGGGAACACCGACGAGATGCTGCTGCGCTGGGGCGATTCCGGGTTTCTTCCGGCCGGCGAGCCGGGCGAGCTCCGGGCCGCCGATTCCTGGCTGGTGGCCGACGGCCGGGTCCGGGCGTTCGACGCGCACGAACGGCGGTTCGGCTGGGCCTGCGGTGAGCTGGGCGGAATCAGCCGGGAGCAGACCCGGGAGTTCATGCTGGCCGCGATGGCCCGCGTCCCGTCCCGGGGCCGCTGGTTCCCCCGGGCCGAGCTGATCGGCGTCGCCGGGGCAGCGCGGCTCCAGCTGCGGATCCGCCCGGCCCCCGCCCAGGGGCACTCGGTGCGGCTGTGGCTGTGGCCGTCCCCGGACGCGAGGGCGAACCCCGTGGTCAAGGGCCCCGACCTGGGCTGGCTGGCCTCGGTCCGGCGGGCGGCCGTCGACGCGGGCGCGGACGAGGCCGTCCTGCTGTCCGGCCGGGGGCACATCCTGGAGGGATCGGCCACCAGCATCCTGTGGTGGAGCGGCGACACGCTCTGCGCGCCGCCGGAAGCCGGCCGGGTGCTGCCCAGCGTCACCCGGGACCTGCTGCTGGACGCGGCCGACGCCGCCGGGGTGACCGTGTCGCTGCGCGACGCGTCGCCGACGGAGCTGGCCGGGCTGGAAGTGTGGGCGGTCAACGCGCTGCACGGCATCCGCCCGGTCACCGCCTGGATCGGCACCGGCATCACGGCCGGCCCGGCCCACCGGGCCCTGCGCTGGCAGGTCTACCTGGACGAGCTCAGCCGGGAGGTCCGCCCCGGTCCCGCCGAGGCCGTCCGGTAACCGGCTCGCGAATCCGGACGAGTGGCGGCCCGGGGCCGTCACTCGTCCGGCGGGCCGGCGCGGGCGAGGCTGGTGGCGGCCTCGGCGATCCGGTCCGCGTCGCAGGCTCCGCCGTTCGAGGCCTGCGCGTTCCCTGGCCCTGCCACCGGCTACCTTCCCGGCCCATGAGCGATGTTACGGCTCGGGGAAGATCTCGGAGGAGGTCTCGCCTCGGTAGGCCCGGCGCAGCCACGAGCTCAGCTGGCTCACGCTCGTGCATGAGTCGATCTGCTCGCGCGCATACGCGGAGAGCTCGTCACCGCGGGCGTAGAAAAACTCGGTGAGGTCGTCGGCCTTCGCGATGGCTTCGGCCTGTTTCGCCTTGTCTTCGGCTTCGGCGATGCGCGCCTCTGCCTTGGCCTCGCCGCGCTGCTCGACGCGAGCCTCGTAGTCACGCCAGGCCTTGACGCCTTGCAGCTTCTTCAGGATGTCGTCGTCCATGACGGCCTCC
>WRBL01000328.1 GCA_009784565.1 Streptosporangiales bacterium
CCCGGCCGTTCCGCGAGGAGTTCACGCTCGACCGGTCCGGGTTCCGGCTGCTGGACCACCGCAGCGCGGTGACCGACTTCGCGTCGGAATCCCAGCTCGAGTCCGCGTACGCGCGCGAAGTGTCAGACCTGGTCAAGCAGGTGACCGGGGCCGACGAGGTCATCTCGCTGGGCTGGCTGCGGCGCGCCGCCAAGGACACCGCCGGGCGCGGCGGCGCCGCGCTGCCGCCCGCGCCCGACGTCCACGTCGACCTGTACGACGGCCGCTGGGCCCTGCGCTACGCGTCCGCCCACGCGCGGGGTCCGCTGCCGGAACCGGGCACCTACCGGCGGGCGCTGTGGACCAGCCTGTGGCGCACATTCAGCCCGCCGCCCCAGGACTGGCCCCTGGCCCTGTGCGACTACCCGAGCCTGTCCGGAGAAGAAGGCCGGCCGAACCTGCTGTTCCGCGTCCCGGCCGTGCCCTCGCCGGCCGAGGAGGCGGAGTTCGCCGACGACGCGGCCGAGTCGGCCGCCGCCGTCTTCGAGTACCGTCCCGAACACCGCTGGTGGTACTTCCCGGACACGCATCCCGGGGAGGCGATCCTCATCAAGCTGCACGACACCGACCACGGTGTCGCCTGGCGCGCCCCGCACACCTCCTTCCGGGATCCCGGGGTGACCACGTCCCGGCCCCGCGAGAGCGTCGAGTTCCGCACCGTCGCGTTCTTCCGGTAGGCCGCCCGGTCACCGGGCCGGGGCCGCGCCCGGGGCCTCCGCGGCCGGCGCGTGCCGGGCCGCCGCCTCGGCGGCCGTTGCCACGTCGCGGGGGTACAGCCGCCGGGCCCGCCACAGGTACAGGGCCGAGGCGGCCAGCGGCGCGAGCATCACCACGAACGCCCACTTCAGCCCGGCCGTGCCGCCGCCGAAGATCCAGTCCGCGACCGCGCCGAACAGCAGCGGGGCCAGCGCCTGTGCCGCCGTCCGCAGCAGCGTGCGGACGCCCTCCGAGCGTCCCCACAGCCACGGCGGCATGATGTCCAGGCGCGCGGCGTCGATCGGCGGGTTCTGCGCGGTCAGCATCGCGGCCGCCATCGTGATGTAGGGCAGCGCCGCGAACGCGCTGTGCGTGATCAGGGCCGGGATGAAGAAGACGACGGTGAGCGAGGCCGCGACCGCCGCGACGGTGACCCGGGCGGTCAGGTGCCCCCGGTGCAGCAGCCAGTCGCTGATCGGCCCGCTGGCGATGGTCCCGGCCACGGCGCCGACGCCGATGACGAGCAGGAGCAGGTTCGACAGGGCCTGGCCGATGCCGTACTGGCCGGAGACGAACTCGGTGCCGAAGGTCTGGATCCCGGCCAGGAAGTAGTAGCCGCACGCCCCGGAGACGATGAGGGCGACGTTGGTCCGCACCGAGAGGATGTACCGGATCGTGCCCAGGACCGACAGGGGCTTGGCGCCCTGGGCGGCCAGTTTCTCGTCCGGCTCGATGCCCAGCGCGGCGGCGATCTCCTGCGGCTGGACCGGGTCGGCCGGTTCCGGTTCGGGCCGCAGCCGGGGCGTCCCGTTCCCCGGCGGCCTCGGCTGGGCCGCGAGCGCGCTCTGCCCGCCGCGCAGCGGCTCCGGCATCCGGGCCACCAGCCAGGCCAGCGCGAACGCGGGCAGCGCGAGGATCACGAAGGACGCCTGCCACGACAGCGCGGCGATGTCCCCGGTGAAGGCGAACCCGGCCCCGGCGCCGAGCAGTTCCCCGGTCAGGATGTAGCCGTAGATCCGGCCTCGTTCCGCGGCGGGGAACCAGTCACCGGTCAGCGACGCGGTGACGGGGCCGGCCGCGGCGGTGATCGCGCCCAGCAGCAGCCGGGCGATGAGGAGCTCGCCGAAGGAGGATGCGGTGGCGCTCCACAGCATCGCCGCGCCCCAGACCAGCAGGGCCCCGGCGAGCAGCCAGGTCCGCCGGATCCGGTCGGCGAGGATCCCGAACGGCAGCGAGAACACCGCCGCGACCAGGGACGTCACCGAGACCAGCACCCCGATGTCGGTGTTGCTGATCCGCAGCGCCCGGCGCAGCTCGATCGCGGCGGCCCCGACGGTAGCGGTGTCCGCGCTGGCCAGGGCCAGCACGCAGGCCAGGATCAGCACCACGCGAGTCCGCTCCGGCCCGCCGACGGTGGTCACCACGGTCTGCCGCGCCGTCATCCCGCCCCGGCGGAGCCCGCGAGCGCCCGCCGCGGCCATCGACCGGGGCAACTCCTGCCATCGCTTCATCGAGACCCCCGCCCTAACCCTAATCTCGCCCGGGCCCGCCGACGATGACCCAACCCGCCCAAACCGATTATTCCGAACGGACCGGGGCTCCCGCGCCAGCCGCTCGCGCTTTCCCCGGCCCGCGCTGCCGAACGTGATCCGGAACGATTCGGCTCTGACGCAAGGAACGGGTAAGACGGCAGCGAACACCGTGACAGCCGGTGTCGGCCATCACGAGCCTGCGGCAGATAAGCGGGAGAAACCGATACTGTGGGCGGGTGAGGTATTTCAACACCTCCGGGCCGTGCGTCCCGGGTGAGCACTACATGCTGCCGCCGGAGCCCCGACTGGAAGAAGCCCGGGCGCTGATTGAGCAGCGGCGGTTCTTTGTCGTGCATGCGCCCCGCCAGACGGGCAAGACCACGACGCTGGACAGCCTGGCAGGAGACCTGACCGCCGAAGGGCGGTTCGCGGCGATCAGGTTCTCCTGCGAGACGGCGAAGACGGCCTCCAGCGACGGCGAGGCAGAAAATCGCATCCTGGAGGTTATACGGAAGTCTGCCGACTACGCCTTGGCCCCGGAGTTTCGGCCGCCGGACCCGTGGCCGGAAGCGGTTCCGGGTACACGGATGGTCCGTGCCCTGACCGCCTGGGCTCAGGTATGCCCCCGGCCGCTCGTGCTTTTTTTCGACGAGATCGACGCGCTGATCGGGAAGCCGCTTCTCAACGTTCTGAGCCAGTTGCGCGACGGGTATACGGCCCGGGGCACGACGCCGTTCATCTCCTCCGCCATCTTGTGCGGGCTTCGGGATGTCCGCGATTACCGGATCGCGGAGGGCAGGGATCCGGACCGGATCGGGTCAAACAGCCCGTTCAACATTCTCGCGGGATCATTCCGGATCTGGAATTTCACCCGCGATCAGGTAACGGAGCTGTACGCGCAGCATACGGCCGACACCGGGCAGGAATTCACTCCGGAGGCGCTTGACCTCGCGTTCGATTACTCCGGCGGGCAGCCGTGGCTGGTCAACGCGCTCGCCGACGAGGTCATCACCCGGATGCGGGTGCCGCTCAACACGCCCATCACGACCGCGCATCTGGACGAGGCGAAGGAACGGCTCATTCGGCGCCGGGAGACGCACTTGGACTCCCTCGCCGCCAAGCTGAACGAAGACCGGGTGCGGAGGTTCATTGAGCCGCTGATCGCGGGCGAGATGGTTGTGGCGGACCCCGCCTACGACGATGACGCGTCCTACGTACGGGACCTCGGGCTGATCGGCCAGGGTACGCCACTCGCGATCGCGAACCCGATCTACCGGGAGGTTATCGTCCGGGTCCTGGGTTCACGGGCCCGGGACTCGGTGCTGGCCGACCCGCGGAGCTTCGTGCTGCCGGACGGCCGCCTGGACTTCCAGAAGGTGCTGGACGAGTTCGCCGCCTGGTGGAAGGAGCACGGGGAGTTCCTGGTCAAGGGGGAGATCTACCACGAGGTCGCGCCGCAGCTGATCTTCATGGCCTACCTGACCCGGATCGTCAACGGCGGCGGGTTCGTCGACTGCGAGTACGGCGTCGGCCGGGGCCGGGTCGACATCCTGGTCCGCAAGCCCTACACCGGCGAGAACGGCCAGCGGGCGGTCCAGCGGGAAGCGGTGGAACTCAAGGTCCGGCGGGCCCGCAAGGGCGACCCACTCAAAGAAGGGCTGAAGCAGCTCGACGGCTATCTTGATCGTCTCGGCCTGGACACTGGCACCTTGCTGATCTTCGACCGCCGCCCTAGCGCCGTGAAGAAGCCGCCGAACCCCGAGTTCACGGAAGAACGCACCCCCGCTGACCGTCCCGTCGTCCTGCTCCGCGCGTAATCGGGCGCGATGCTCTACTGGACCAGTTCGGCGTGGGGATGCCCAGGCGATGTCTGGCAGGCGTAGAGCTGCAGGCAGTTGAGGTCGTGGATCACTAGCATCGTCGGCCGTCCCGGGTCTGGCGCGCCGATCACCGTCGGTGCCGCAGCGCGTTCCTGGTCCTCGAAGGGGATCCAGCTCCGGGTACTCGTGTCCCATTCCAGCGAGTCGATGGTGAGGAGCGGCACCATGATGTCCCCGCAAGCGGAGCACTGAAGAGGAATCGGATCGGTGAGTCCCCACCTCGGCCAGCCTCCGATTTTCCATCCCGGGGCGGTGGACAACTCGTCCCAGTAGAACACCTTCGGGTCGACCGTGTAGAAGCTGCCCGGGCCAGTCCCCGTTGCCTGCTCGCCGCACCACCGTCTGACCATGTCTTTCAAGTCTTTGCTCAGGTCCAGGTAGTTTGGGTACTCGGTGATCTGCTCCGGGTGGAGGACGCAGGGCTGGGGCACGTACCTGGGATGCTTGGCCGCAGCCGGTTCCGGAACTTTGCCGGGGACGTCGTCAATTTCGGTGTCGGGCCGCCAGATTACCTTGGTTTTCGGCTCCGGCTTCGCCGGGTCATGGTCGAAGGGGCACCAGAGCACCTGGAGAAGGTTTCCCGGCCCCGGAAGACACGGCATCGGAACATCGCGTAGGTACACCTGAGCGATGGGCAGCATGGGCACCGGGTCCTTGGGCCACGGGACGCCAGCGCCGGCCCGTTTGAGGACGTCTCGTTCTTCCTCCGTGTACTCGGGGACCCGGGGATCGCTGCGCGGCCGACGTGCCTCCGCTGCCTGGACACGTCTCTGGACCAGCACGTCCTTCGGCGCTACCGGCGGTCGTGGCCGTCGTCCGGTCCGGTCGGGCTCGATGTGGGGCCCGTCGCAGTGCGGCCACGGCTCGTCGGCGGGCCACAGCAGCGGCCCGCCGACGGAACTGTCCCGGATCGTCGGCGACCCCGGCCGGGGATGCAGTCGCGTCGCCTGCCGCGCGAGCGGCGCGAGGTCCGGCAGGACCTCGGCGACGTTAACCGCCCGTGGCGGCGTGGTCCGTGTCATCGTGCTACCCAAGCACAGAATGTCACTTGAGGACTGGTTCTGGGTGACATGCATGTGAGCGGGGTGCTCTGGCAGTCGACGGTTCCCGAGCGTTTATTTGCGGTACTCTTCAGCCGTGCGCTACTTCAACACCCGGGGCGAGTGCGACAAGTCCCGCCATTACACGCTGCCGGCCGCGGCGCGGATGCCTGACGCCCGGAGGCTGATCGAGCGCCAGGAGTACTTCGTCATCCACGCTCCCCGGCAGACCGGGAAGTCGACCACGCTGGCGGCGCTGGCCGAGGAGACCATGGCGGCGGGCACGCACGTCGCGCTCTGCTTTTCCTGTGAATCAGGGGAGCCTGGACCTGACGACATTGAGACGACCGAGCTGCGGATTCTGGACGAGATCCGGGCCGCGGCGACCGGGCGGGGCTTTCCTGAGCAGTGGCTGCCGCCGGACCCGTGGCCGGAGGCGGTATCCGGGCGGCGTATCATCAACGGCCTGCAGGCTTGGGCGATGAAGTGTCCGCTGCCGCTGGTGCTGTTCTTCGACGAGATCGACTCCCTCGCCGGGGACGCGCTCAACTCGGTGCTGTGCCAGATCCGAAACGGGTTCAGCCGGCGTGGCCGGGCGTTTCCGGTGTCCATCGCGCTGTGCGGGATGCGGCACCTGCGCGACTACAAGATTGCGTCCGGCAGTACCGAGCCGGTGCGATCCGGGCGGGGCAGCCCGTTTTACAACGCGGTGACCTACCGGCTCGCGGACTTCACCGAGCCCGAAGTCGCCGCCCTGTATGCCCAGCACACCGCTGAGACCGGCCGAGTGTTCACCCCCGAGGCCATGGCCCTGGTCTACGACTGCACCAAGGGGCAGCCCTGGCTGGTCAACGCCCTGGCCGCCGAGCTCACCGACAAGATGCGGATCCCTGTGTCGGTGCCCGTCACCCCCGAGCACGTCGAGATCGCCCGCGAGCAGCTCATCGCGGGCCGCCCCGTGCATATGGATTCCCTTGCCGCCCGGCTGGCGGAACCCCGGGTCCGGTCCGTCATCGAGCCGGTCATCGCCGGTACCTTCCCCCGGTTCGGCGACGCCTACGACGATGACGTCTCCTACGTCCGCGACCTCGGCCTCATCGCCCCGGACGCGCCGCTGCGCATCGCCAACGATCTCTACGCCGAAGTCATCGCCCGGTCCCTCGGCAGCCGCGTCCAGGACTCCATCCCCGTGGACCCGTACTCCCTCATCGGGCCCGATGACCAGCTCGACATCGAGGGCATGCTGGAGGCGTTCACCGGCTTCTGGCTGGAGAACGGCGAGTGGATGGCCAGTAAGACCGGCTACAACGAGGCCGGCGCCCAGATCGTCTTCATGGCCTTCCTGCACCAGATGGTCCGCGGCGACGGGTTTATCGACCGCGAGTTCGCCATCGGCTCCGGCCGTGCTGACATCCTTCTCCGCCGCCGCTACGGCGACGAGGGCAAGGTCCAGGTCGCCGCCTTCGAGCTCAAGGTCTGGAAGACGGGCACCGACCCCCTGGCCAAGGCCCTGCCCCAGCTCGACAGGTACCTCGCCCGGTTCCGCCTCGATGCCGGCACCCTCATCATCTTCGACCAGCGCGAGAACCGGGCCCCGGTCGAGGAACGGTCCGGCACCGAGACTGTCATCAGCCCCGGCGGCCGGACAATAACGCTGCTTCGCCGCTGACCCCCGGCATCGCGGCTGGGTCAGACCGGGGGCGCCGCGCCCGCCGCCGGAGAGACGGCGGGCCGCAGCGCGGTTTGCCGGAGCGGCGGTTACTTCAGCAGGGAGCCGCCGTCGACCGGGAGGGGGACGCCAGTGATGAAGCGGGATTCGTCGGAGACCAGGAACAGGACGGCGTTGGAGATGTCCTCGGCCTCGACCCAGCCGATCGGCAGGGTGTGCATCATCTGGGCCACGGGGAG
>WRBL01000329.1 GCA_009784565.1 Streptosporangiales bacterium
CCGGGCATCGCCCGCTTCGGCGTCATGGGGATAAAGACGTCGCAGATCACGTCGTGCCAGTACTCGAACTGGTCCCTTACCGGCTGCTCGGCGATATTCCAGACGGGCAACACACACCTCCCCGCCACAAGCCTCAGCCCGATGATAGCGCCGGCGTCATTACGGGGATCCGCGCGAATGATCGTCAGCCCTGGCCGTCGCCAAGGCCCCGGGTCAGGCGAAGACCTCGTCCAGCGTCGTGGCGGTCCCGGCACGCGTGGCCCACGTCTCCAGATCAGCGACGGAGGCCTCCTTCACCTTCGCGGACATGGTGTCGGGAAGAGGGCCGAACTTGCCGGTCAGGACCTTGATCAGCATGCGAGCCTCTCCTTCGGTCCTGCCCCGAGCCTCAATCATGTCTGCCGTGGTCATGAATGCTTCCTTTGCCTCCGGGCCGAGCGCGTCAGCCACGCGGCCAACCTCGCTGTCAGGTGTATTGGCCACTTTCATAAGGTACGGGGGAGCCGACATTCCGCGGGCTTGAAGAAGCGGCGCGGCCCTTGCCCCGGGTGGTTTCGAACGAGATCACCCGAATGATCTTCAGTCCTGGCACAGTTGGATCATGCGCCTGACCGACCGGCTGAGCCTGCCGCAGAGGATCGTGGTCGTCGCCGCCCTGGGCCTGGCCTTCGCGGCGATCGGCGCCTCCCTTCCCGACCTGGCCACCCCAGCTCATTTCGGCTGGTACGCCTACGCCCCGCTGCAGACCACTTTCCAGTCCGGTTCCCCGGTGCGCCTGGGCCTGTCCGGCTGGCCCGGCCTCCTGATCTGGCTGTTCCTGATCATCGTCTGGGCCCTCCTCTCCGTCCGCATCCTGCGCCCGGCCCCGAAGGCTCGGTCCATAGCACCGGAGCCGACCGAGAACTCATAACGCGGTAGCGGGCGGGCTCAAGGCGGTCATGTCCCCGATAACGGTCAGCGGCCCCTCGGCCTCCGTCGGGACCTCGAAGTGATCGAAGTACAGCGCGGCGAGTTCCTCGCTGACCCGGAAGTCGTCCCCGTCCCGCGTGCTCCGTTCCCGGACCCGCCGGAGCGCAGTCTCCCGGTCGGTCGCCAGGTACACGGTCTCCGGCACCACCCCGAGCGGTCGCAGGAACTCCCGGTACGACTCCCGCATGTCGCGCGACCAGAACGAGAAGTCGAGCACCACGTCCGTCCCGGTGCGCACCAGTTCCGCCAGCCGTTCCCGGAGCACGCGCTCTATGTCCCGGTGAACTTCTGGCGGCATCGGCATGGTGGCGATCCCCCGCGCCCACGCCTCCTGGTCGAAGGACAGCCGGGTCATGCCCTCGCGCTCGTATCTCCGCGCCACGGTCGTCTTCCCCGACCCGGCCGGCCCGCACATGAAGATGACCCGTCCCACCAGCGCCACGATAAGGACTCCAGGCCGAACCCGACAAGCCAGCCGACCGCCTCGAAAGCTGATGGCCGCTCTTCCGGCGACCGCCACGCGCGCTGTCCTCAAGGGCGAGTCGCATTTCGCGACCCACACCGCGCCCGGCCTGTTCGCCGAGGCGGCACCCGCCGGCACCCCGGGCAATCACCTCAGCCATGTCCATCAGCCATCCGCCCACCCCGGCCGTCCCAATTCGGTTGTATGCCCACCTGAGCCACGCAGCCGGATCAGTCGTCCTGGACCGCCGGCGGCCGACCTGCCTCCTCGATGACGCGCTTCAGGTACCGAAGTTCGGTGCGCGCGTGCTCCCGGTCTTTGCGCTCGCCGTCGAGGACGTTCTTGAAGAGCCACTCGGTGAGGTGGCCGGCCCGCCCGGGCGCGAAGGTCGCCCACACGTGGGCGATGACCCGGGTGTCGGCGCCGGAGCCGGGATCGAGACTCCAGGTGACTCCTTCACCGACGGTGAGGCCCATGCCGAGCCACCAGTACCGGGCTTCCGGCGCGTCCCAGGTCACCTCGGCGCCCGGCTCGACCCGGGTGATGGTGCCGACCGCTTCACCGGGGACGCCGACGATCTTCTCCCGGATCCGTAGCCGCGCGCCGGGTTCGATGCCCCGGTCATCGAGCCGTTCGAGGCTCTCGTGCTCCGGGTTGGAGGCCGGCCACCACTTCTCCAGGTCGTGCATCACGTCCCACACCGTGGACGGTTCCGCGTGGATGGAGATGGTCTCGGTGAACTCGAACATGGAATCTCCCGCCCGTCGTGGACACCACATTGGCTCCGGGTACCCGCCTGATCATAGATACCTGCTGGGGGTATAGCAAGGACGTGGTTGATAGCTGCTGCCCGGACGGATATCGCCATCGGGAGCGCGACCGGCCGCGAGATTCCGGGGAATCTCGCGAGCGAAGGGACCTACCGCCGGGCCGCGCAATACCGTAGGGACGTGACCAGCCGCAGTCTCCCCCTCACCCGTCTCGCCGACGACGCGATCGCCGCTCCGGCGCTGGCTCTCGCCTGCCGGCTCGCCGATTGGATCGGTGACAGCCGCGACCTCACCTCCAGCGGAGTGCTCCGCCCGGCCGTCGCCGCCGAGGCCTGCCGCGACCTGAACATCGAGCGGCCCGGGAACGGCAGCCTCCGCAGCGCCAAGGACGTGCCGGAACTGCAGCAGGCCTGGGAGGTGGCGACCGCCGCCGGGCTGGTGGCGGTCACCTCGAAGCGCGTGAGCGCGGCGGGCGACGCGGCCGCCCTCGCCGCGGCGGTCCGCGCGGCCCAGGACTCCCCGGACGGGGCTGTCCCTCCCGAACTGGCCGAACGGGTGGTGGCCGCCTGGCTCAGCAGCGCGGGCATCCCTCTCGGGCTTCCGGAAGACCCCTGCCCGCTGTGCCTGACCGTGCTTCACGAACTGAGCCTCACCGGCAAACCGGTGGAGATGACCCGTCTCATCGCCGCGGTCCTGGAGGCGATGAAAGGCCCGATCCCGCTGGACGGTCCCGGCGACGGCGAGGACGACGACGGCTTCTGCCCGCACTGCGGCCAGGACCACGGGACCGGTCCGCTGGGAGGGCCGGGCGGATACCTGGACGAGATCAGCCTCTTCGAAGCGTCCGGTCACGCGGAGGAATCCGTGGATTCCCTGATGTTGTTCGGGGCCGCAGTGACCCGCCCCGGGTCTGACCCGGGCGGCAGCGTCGCGCTCACCGAGCTGGGCCGGATGCTGGCCGACCGTGTCATGACGGCCCTGGCCGCGGATCCGGGCATCAGCGCGGGCCAGCTGGCGGAGCATGTCGAGGGGCTGCCCACGGGCCTGGCCCTGGTCGCTTCGGAGTCCTGGCTGGGCGCCCGGCAGCCGAAGGAGGCGGTGCGGCAGTTGCTCGGCGCCGCCGAGGCCGCGTCCGGCGAACCGCGCCGGACCGCCCTGGCTCTCGCGCAGGCTCAGGGCGAAGCCGGGCGCGCGGCGTGGCGGGAGCTGGCGGAGCGTCCCGGCTTCGGCGCGTACGCACGGCAGTGGCTGGAGTCTCAGGGTGATTCGGTCGAGACCGACGACCGGGACGAGGCCTGGCTGCTCGTGGACTCGATCGTGCAGGCCAGCGACACGACCCCGCTTCCGGTGGTGGCCGCCGTGTTCGGGCAGACGCTGGCCCAGATGAGCGAGGACGAGGCGGATGACGTCCTGACCTCGGTCCGGGAGTGCGGCCATCCGTCCGCGGCCGAGGTGGCCGGGCTGCTGGGCTCCCAGCCTGGCGGCGGGGCCGCCGGCGCGATGGGTCTCCTGGCCGAGATGCTGGGCGGAGGCCCGGCATTCGCTCTCCCCTACGACGAGGACGACGAGGACGGCCTGGGCCACGTCTACGACAACGACGTCCCCGAAGGAACCCTGTACCAGCTCAAGATCACGCTGAGGGGCGTGTCGAAGCCGCCGGTATGGCGCCGCGTCGTCGTCCGGGCCGATATTTCCCTCGACGAGCTGAGCGACGTGGTGCTGCGCGCGATGGGCTGGGTCGGCGGGCACATGCACGAGTTCACCGACGGCATCACGGAGTTCGGCGTGCCCGACGGTGATCTCTACCACGCCGACGAGACCGAGTTCGAGCTGGCCGACCTGATGTCCGACGTCGGGGAAGACGTCCTGTACACCTACGACTTCGGCGACGACTGGGCCCACCAGATCAAGCTCGAGAAAATCATCGCGCCTGGTACTGCGGCCGCTTCCCGGCCGGTGCCGGAGTGCCTGGCGGGCAAGGGCCAGTGCCCGCCCGAGGACTGCGGCGGCAGCTGGGGCTACAAGGAACTGAAGCAGGTGCTGGCGGACCCGTCCCACGAGGAACACGAGGACCTGCTGGACTGGCTCGGCATCGAGGACCCGGCCGCGTTCGATCCGGCCGCCTTCTCCCCCGACGACGCCAACGACCGCCTGCGCCGCCTCTGGGTATCCGTGAAATAGCCAGACGGCCGCGACCCACCCCCGCCATACCGAACGGATCGTCGTTTCACCACCGCGCTGAGGACTCCGGTCAGGCTGTAGACGGCCTGGCCGGCTGCCCGGTTCGGGGTTCGGGGGTGGCGGCGGCGATGAGAGCGGCGGCGGCCAGGAGGGCGGCGGCGAGGATGAAGGCCGCCGGGTAGGACACGCTGTCGACAAGGAGGCCGGCGGCGATCGGGCCGAGGACCGTGCCGGCGTCGCCGGACATCTGGAAAAACGCGACCAGAATGCCGCCCTGGCGAGCCTGCGCGCTCAGCAGGTCGCCGAGCATCGCCGACGGAGCGACGTCGAGCAGGCCGGAGCCCGCGCCGGCCACGGCGAGGGCGCCCAGGTAGGCCCACGGGCCCGGCAGGATGGCGAGAAGCAGGATGCCGGCTCCCGAGGTCGCGCAGCCGGCCACCATGACGGGCCGGCGGCCGAGCGTGTCCGCCACCCGGCCGGCGGGCATGAGGGCCGCGGCGTTCAGGGCCGCGAAGACCAGGAAGCCGATGCCGGTCCAGGTAGCCGAACGGTGCAGGGAGTCGCGGACGAACAGCGGGATGATCGCGCCGCGGATGCCGATCGACGCGAAATTGTCGGCGAAGTTCACTATCGAGACCGTCTGGTAGGCCCGGCTGCGCAGCGCTCCGATCAGTACGGCCAGGCTTTCCCTCGTCGTTACGGCCGCTCGCTCCGTTACCGGCCGGGCCACCGGGCGCAATGCGATCGCGGCGACCAGCACCGGGACGGCGAGCAGGCCACCGTACAGGAAGAACGGCGCGCGCAGTGACCAGGCGGCGATCACGCCGCCGAGCGCCGGGCCGCTGATCCCGCCGAGCAGGAATCCGCCGGTGTAGAGGCCGCTAGCCCGGCCCCGCTGGCTGCTGGGCACGCTGGCGAGCAGCAGTGCCTGGGCACTCACCGAAAACATGGCCGAGCCGAGCCCGCCCACGCCGCGCAGGACCAGCAGTTCGGCGAACGAGCCGGAGAAACCGGCCAGAATGCTGCTGACCGCGACGACGGCGATACCGATCGCCATCACCGGTCGTGCGCCGAACCGGTCCATCAGCCGTCCGGCCGGCAGGGCGAACGCGATCCGCATCAGGGCGAAGGCGCTGATGACGCTGGCCGCTTCGGCGGTGCTGACGCCGAACTGCCGGGCGAAGGCGGGAATGACCGGCGCCACGATTCCGTAGCCGAGCGCCACGGTGAACGACACGGCGGCGAGGATCGCCGCCTCGCGCGGCAGACCCGCGAACGGGTTACGCCCGGGTTTTACACGAGGAGGAGTCACGCGAGCCGTTCGGTGACGGGCTGGTTCCGGCGCTGCCTACCGGCCAGTTCCAGGCTGACGGCCACGTTACATGTCATACCAGCAAGTTACGCGATGGTGTTACAAGCGGGGACGCCACCCGGGTGCTCCGGAATTCCGGGGATCCGCCCTAATGATCTTCAGGGCTGGCAAGGTTGGACGATGCGCTGGCCCGATCGCCTGAACCTGCCATCCCGCGCACTGATAGTCCCGGTGATCGTGGTCATCGTCCTCGCGGTCATCGCCACTGTTCCGGGCGTCACCGTGCGCGGAGTCGCCTCCGTGAAGAGTTCTTTCGACGCGAAGACGAATCAGCTCACTATCACGCCGCAGCCAGGCAGGGTCGTCACCCTCACCATGGCCGGCAGGGTGGTCTCGACTACGTACACCAAGCCGGCTGGGAAGCCCATTACCCTGCAGGGCTATCCCGCGGATTCTCCCCAGGGGCGGCGACTGACGGCGGCCAACGCTCGCTCGCTGAGGGCGACGAATGCTCCGCCGGGCTGGAGCGGCTGCGGGCCGCCCAGCCCCGGCACCGTTTCCGCCGCCGGGACGCTGATCGTGTTCCCGGCAGTCCGCCTGCCGGCGGCCAGCCTCTTCCATATGGGCAGCGTCACCGGCGGATACCTGTGGCAAAACTACGAGTTCCCCACCGGGGTACGGAACATCGCGGGGACCTTCCCGGAAATGAACAGCTGCGTTCAGGGGTCACTCAAGTCGAGCAACGGATTCCGGCAGACATTCAACGGCGTTGTCCTGTCCGACCATGAGTCCGCCCTGAAGACCGGGAAACCAGTCGTCCGTCTCGACTCTTCCGAATTCGGCTCCGGAACCGCGGGGACTTCCAATGACGGTTCCTACAGGAGCTCTTCGGCCGGCAACCTGGAACCGATCGTGGACCCGGGACCCGATCCCTGGGTAACGAACGCGGCGGATGTCATATGGCGCGCGAACCCCACCATCGGCGAGGTGGGCGAGGGAACAGCGAGCCCCGTCTACCAGGCCGAGGACGCCGACTACACTCCGGGCATCTCGGCCGCCGGCGATCCCCCCGACGGGCCTGCTGTCGCCTCATCGGGGTTCGGCGTCTCCGTAACATTCGGGTTCCAGATGAACTGCGTGTCACTGAACTGCCGGAGATGACCTGGCTGAAGCACGGATCTCGGCGGCGCTCTGGCCGTATTCGGCGCGCAGGGCGCGGCTGAGATGACCGGGGTCCTGAATGCCCCAGCGGGCCGCGATGACGGCGGCGGTCCGGTTCGCCAG
>WRBL01000330.1 GCA_009784565.1 Streptosporangiales bacterium
ATCAAGGACTCGATCACCGCGATCTTCGACGAGATACCTGACCCGCGCGCGTTCGACGCGGCCACCGACATCGCCGCCAAGGTGCCGGTGCGGTCCATCGCGGACATGGTCGGCGTGCCGGCGGAGGCGGGGGAACTGTTCGAGCACAGCATGGGCTGGAACCTGGTCCGCGCCGGGAACCCGCTGTACCCCCTGGAGGAGCGGGAGGAGTACATCCAGGGCTCGCTGCCCGGGCTGCAGTACCTGCTGGACATGGTCAACGAGCGGCGCGCGTCGAAGGACCCGGGCGATGACTTCATCGGCACGCTGGTCACCTACTCCGAGGACGGCGACCGGCTGACCGACGCCGAGATCGTGTCCGTCATCAGCGCGCTGGTCACCGCGGGCGCCGACACCGCCGTCGACCTGCACGCCTACGCGGTCAAGGCGCTGATCGAGAACCCGTCCCAGCGGGAAATCCTGCGGTCCCGGCCCGAACTGGGCGAGGCCGCGGTGCTGGAGGTCCTGCGGTCCTCGGGCATCGGCAAGTTCGGCGGGATCCCCCGGTTCCCGTACGAGGACATGGAATTCGGCGGGCAGAAGCTGGGCAAGGGCGAATGGGTCATGGCCCTGTTCGCGCCGGCCATGATCGACCCGGCGAAGTGGGGCCCCTCGGCCCGGGAGTTCGACATCACCCGGGACCTCGCCGGCAACATCGTGTTCGGCGCCGGCCCGCACCTGTGCATCGGGCTCAACCTGGTCAAGGTCCAGGGGCAGCTGATGATGGAGGAGTTCATCCGGCGGTTCGGGGACACGGCGGAAGTGGCCGGGGAGATCACCTTCGACCCGATGCATTTCAACGCCCGTCGCATGACCAGCCTGCCGGTCCGGACAGGGGCGTAGAATCCCGTTCAGCCATGGTCCGTCATTCCACCCGCCCTCGCAGCGCCCCGGAGCGCGACATCCCCGAGGCCGCCGCTCTCCCCGGCGACCAGCGCGCCCGGCGCCAGCGCGTCATCGAGGCGGCCGGGCGGCTGATGGTCACCGAGGACTACGGCAAGATCCAGGTCAAGGACGTCGCGGAGGGCGGAGGCGTCTCTCTCGGCACGCTGTACCGGTACTTCAGCTCCAAGGACCATCTGTTCGCCTGCGCCCTGACCGACTGGGCGCGGGCGGAGACGGGGCCGGGCTCCGCCCCGGCGGCCCGGGCGCACCCGGACGGGACCCCGGAGGAGCGGATGCGGGCCGTGGTGCATACCGCGGCCCAGGCATTCGAGAAGGCGCCCCGCGTGTACGGCGCGATCATGCAGTTGCAGGTGAGCGCCGACCGGTACGCGCGGGACGAGTTCTGGGCGTTCTCCGGGCGGCAGCTGGACGCGTTCGCCGAGGCGGTGGCCGATGTGCCCGAGCCCTACCGCGATGACATCGTCAGCGTGGTGAGCTCGGTGCTGGCGGAATCGCTGCGCGGGTACGTCACCGGCCTTTTCCCGATCAGCGGCGTGTACGAGCGCCTGGACCGGACCGTCCGGCTCGCCTTCCGGGCGCCGTTCGCGTAGCCCGCTCCCCTCCCGGCCGGCATCCCCGCGCCCCGGTCCCGCATCTCCGCGCCCGTTGACTAGAACCTAGTTCTAACGAGAACATATAAAATATTATCTGCGTACGACGAAGGGGTAGTCCCGATGAGCGTCGAAGAGAGCCTGGCCGGTCTCGGTCACCTGGTCAACGGAAAGGTGGTGCGGGGCGCCGGCACGTTCGACGTGGTCAACCCGGCCACCGGGCAAGTGGCGGCGGCGTGCCCGGACGCCTCCCCCGGACTCCTGGACGAGGCGGTGGCCGCGGCCCGGGCGGCCCTGCCCGCCTGGAAGGCGACCCCGGAGGCGGAGCGCCGGGAGACCATCCGGAAGCTCGGCGCCGCGGTCATCGAGCGCTACGCCGAGATCGAGGAACTGGCGGGCCTGGAAAAGGGCGTCGAGATGGCCGCCATCGAGCTGTACATGGCTCAGGTCTACGCCGACCACGCCGCGGACACGGAGATCCCGGTCGACGTCATCGAGGACACCGACGACCGCCTCGTGCGGGTCGTGCGCAAGCCGGTCGGCGTGGTCGCCGCCATCACCCCGTGGAA
Organism: Streptosporangiales bacterium; assembly: GCA_009784565.1. Classification (GTDB taxonomy): domain Bacteria; phylum Actinomycetota; class Actinomycetes; order Streptosporangiales; family Streptosporangiaceae; genus Trebonia. Next base: position 2,105 of record WRBL01000330.1, read on the forward strand.
CGCCCCGTACCTGATCGCGGCCGAGAAGGTGTTCTCCTCCCTCGCGATCGGCAACACCGTCGTGCTCAAGCCGTCGCCGTTCACGCCCCTGGGCACCCTGAAGATGGGCGAGATCTGGAAGGACCTGCTGCCCCCGGGCGTGCTCAACATCGTGGCCGGCGGCGACGACATCGGCAAGGCCATGGTGTCCCACCCCGGCACCAACCTGGTCTCGTTCACCGGGTCGGTCGCGGCGGGCAAGAAGATCGCCTCCTCCGCCGGGCGGCTCATGAAGAACGTGGTCCTCGAACTCGGCGGCAACGACGCCGCGATCGTGCTGCCCGACGTGGACGTCCCGCTGGTGGCCCAGAAGCTGTTCAGCTCGGCGTTCCTGATGAGCGGGCAGACCTGCGCGGCGATCAAGCGGGTGTACGTCCACCGGTCGGTCTACGACGACATGGTGGAGAACCTCGCGGGCTACGCCCGGCTCATGACACCCGGCCCGGAAGCGGACGGCGCCCACATCGGGCCGCTGGTCACCCGGCCGCAGTACGAGCGGGTGACGGAACTGGTGCGGGACGCCCTGGCGGGCGGCGCCTCGGCCGTGGCGGGCGGCGCGGCCGCCGGCGGGGACGGGTTCTTCTTTCCGCCGACCATCCTCACCGGCGCGGGAGCCGGGGTCCGGGTGGTGGACGAGGAGCAGTTCGGCCCCGTGCTGCCGGTGATCGGTTTCGACGACGTCGAGGACGCCATCGCGCAGGCCAACGCCACCCCCTACGGGCTGTGCGGGTCGGTGTGGACCTCCGACATCGCGCACGGCCAGGAACTGGCCGCGCGCCTGGAGTGCGGCACCGCCTGGGTCAACAGCCACACCGAGGTCGCCCCGGACATCCCGTTCGGCGGCGTCAAGGACTCCGGCATCGGCCGCAGCGGCGGCCGCGCCGGCATCGACGCCTGCGCCGACCTGCAGACGCAGATCATCTACAAGGGCACCGACCGGGTGCGGTCCGCGCCGGCGTAATCCCGTCCGCTACTCCCCCGCGCGGTCGAGAACCTGGCGGGCCTGGGCCACGAGAGGGCCGTCGATCATCTGGCCCTCGAAGTTGGCCGTGGCCCGGCCCGCCTTCAGCGCCTCGTCGTAGCATTCCAGCAGGCGGCGCGCCCGGTCGACCGCATCGGCCGGCGGGGTGAACAGGTCGTGGCAGATCGCGACCTGGGACGGGTGGACGCACATCTTCCCGCCGAAGCCGACGTCCAGCGCGAACCGGGCGTCGGCCCGGAACTGCTCGTCGTCCTTGATCGCGGTGACCACCTGGTCGATCGCGGTCAGCCCCGCGAGCCGGCAGGCCATCGAGACCTGGGTCCGGGCGTAGAACGTCTCCTCGCCCCGCCGCGTACGGCGGCCGCCGAGGTCGGCGATGTAGTCCTCGGCCCCGAAGTAGGCCGCCGCGCCCTGCGTGCTGGCCGCCAGCGCGGGTACCGCCTCCACGACCCCGCGGACGGACTCGATGCCCCAGATGATGATCCGTTCGGGGACTCCGAGCTCGGTCAGCTGGGCCTCGACCCCGAGCACCTGGGCCGCCGTCTCGGTCTTGGGCACGACGACGCCGTCGAACGGGCCCGGGGCGTAGGCGGCCAGGTCGCCGGCGAACAAGCCGGAGTCGGGGGCGTTGACGCGCAGGAGGACGAGGCCCCGGTAGTCGCCGTCGCGCAGCCCGGCCGCCGCCTCCGTCGCCAGCCCGCGTGCCTCGGCCTTGGCCGACGGCGGGGTGCCGTCCTCCAGGTCGAGGATCACCGCGTCCGGGTCGCTGCGCGGCATCTTGGCCGCCAGGTCGGGCCGGTTGGCCGGCGCGAACAGGGCGGACCGCAGGCGGACCGGCTGGCTCATTACTTCTCCTCCGCCGGCTTGTCGTCCTTCGGACGGCAGTGCATCATGGCCTGCCGCTCGGCCTGGCACACGATCTTGTCGTCCTGGTTGCGGGCCACGTGCACGAAGGTCACGATGCCGACGCCGGGCCTGGACGACGACAACCGGGCCGCGGTCACCTCGCTGGTCACGTGGAGGGTGTCCCCGGCGAACACCGGGTTCGGAAAAGTGATCTGCGAGAAGCCCAGGTTGGCCACCGTAGTGCCGAGAGTCAGCTCCGGCACGGAGATCCCGACGGCGATCGCGAGCGTGAACAGCGAGTTGAACAGCGGCTTCCCGAACTGGGTCTTGGCGGAAAAGTCAGCGTCCAGGTGCAGGGGCTGCGGGTTCATCGACATGGTCGTGAACATCACGTTGTCGGTCTCGGTCACCGTCCGCGTGATCGCGTGCTCCACCACCGTCCCGACGGTGAGCTCCTCGAACCACATGCCCATACGGCGGTCGGTCATCTACTTCTCTCCTCCTGCTATGGCCGCCATCGCCTCGCGCCGCTCGCCGGCGGTGCGGCCGCGCAGCCAGGCGACTCCGTGCTCGGTCACCACGACGTCCACGCTGTGCCGGGGAATGGTGACCTGGGTCCCGGCGGGATGTTCTTCGACGATCGTGGGCAGTCCCCTGGCCGTGGTCGAGGCCAGCGCCAGGATCCGCAGGCCGCCGTCCGAGAGGTGCGCGCCCTCGAAGAAGTCGGCGCTGCCGCCGATGCCCGACACGACCCGGCCGCCGATCGAGTCGGAGACGACCTGCCCGGTGAGGTCGACCGACGCGGCGGAGTTCACGGAGATGAACTTGTCGGTCCTGCTCAGGAACACCGGATCATGCACCCGGTCCGAGGAGGTCATCTCGATACGTGAATTGCGGTTCGCCCACTTCATGAGCTCGGGCCCGCCCATCAGCTCGACGGCGAGCACGGTGCCGTTCGAGGCATCGGCCAGGGCGATCATCTGGTCGGTGACCATGCCCAGGACCCTGATACGGAACGGATCATCGCTGCTGCCCAGTAGCTCGCCGACTGCCTCCGTCACGGCACCGAACCCGAGCTGGACCGTGGCGCCCTGCGGGATCAGTTCCGCGACGTGCCCGGCGATGACCTCGACGCGCGGATCGGACCGCGACGGCCCCGGGTAGTACGGTGTCGGCTCGTCGGAGTCGACGAGGTAGGTGATGTCGCGCAGGTGTACCCGGGAGTCCCCGGCCGTGCGAGGAAGGTCGGGATCGACCTCCGCGACTACCATCTTCGCGGTCTCGACGGCGGCTGGCGTGAAGGACGCGGTCGGGCCGGTGGAGCACCAGCCGTCGCGGTCCGGCGGGGAGACCCGCAGCAGCAGCACGTCCACGTTGCCGGCGATCGTGCGCCGCACGTCGGAAGCGCGCAGCGGGATGTACTCGGCCAGGCCCTCGTTGACGAGGGCGCGGCCGGGGCCGTACGGGTGCCAGGTCCGGTACTTCAGCCGCCCGGACCGGACCGCGGGCTCGAACGGGAACGACCCGAACGTCATTCCCGTGGTCAGCACCAGCCCGTCCGTCCGCTCAGCCCGCCGGCCGAGCTCGGTCAGCAGCGTCTCGGGGGTTCCGCAGTACGCCGCGGCCAGGATCCGCGCACCCGGCTCGACGTCACGGAACGCGCGCGCGACGGAAACCTGGTTCACCATGACCTCGTCCTCCTCGCCATCGTTCGCGGCGACTCTAGCGTCCGGCCAAACATGCGCATATTATCGGGCCGGGCAGACGTGAGGGAAGAGGCGTCCTATGGACTTCAACGAGCCAGAGCACCTGACATCCATCCGGCACGCGGTCCGGGAAATATGCGCTGATTTCGACGAGGCGTACTGGCGGGACCGGGACGACCGGCACGAGTTCCCGTGGGACTTCTACGACGCTCTCGCCAAGGGCGGCTGGGTCGGCATCGCGATCCCCGAGGAGTACGGCGGCGGGGGCGCTGGCATCACCGAGGCCTCCGTCGTCGTCGAGGAGGTCGCCGCCTCCGGCGCCGCGATGAACGGGGCCAGCGCGATCCACCTGTCGATCTTCGGCCTCAACCCGGTGGTGAAATACGGGACGCCGGAGCAGCGGTCGGCGTACCTGCCGGCGGTGGCGAACGGGACGCTGCACGCGGCGTTCGGCGTCACCGAGCCGAACGCCGGCCTCGACACCTCGTCCATCACCACCCGGGCCGTCCGCGACGGGGATTCCTACGTCGTGACGGGCCAGAAGGTGTGGACGACCAAGGCCCTGGACGCCGACCGGGTCCTGCTCCTGGTCCGCACCACGCCCCTGGAGCAGGTGAAGAAGCGGACGGACGGGCTGACCCTGCTGTTCGCCGACATCCGCGGCGAGGGGGTGTCGATCTCCCCCATCGACAAGATCGCCCGCAACGCGGTCTCGTCCTGCGAAGTCCGCTACGACGGCCTGCGCGTCCCGGTCACCGACCGGGTCGGCGAGGAGGGCAAGGGGTTCAAGTACCTCCTGGACGGGCTGAACCCGGAGCGGATCCTCATCGCCTCCGAGGCCCTCGGGATCGGCAAGGCCGCGCTGCGGACCGCGGTGAACTACGCCAACGACCGCACCGTGTTCGACCGCCCGATCGGCAAGAACCAGGGCATCGCCTTCCCCCTGGCCGAGGCCCACATGAAGCTGCACTCCGCCGAGCTGATCATCCGCGAGGCGTCGTGGCGCTACGACCAGGGCCTGCCGTGCGGGGAGCACGCCAACATGGCGAAGTTCCTGGCGTCGGAGGCCGGGTTCTTCGCCGCCGACCGGGCGATGCAGACGCACGGCGGGTTCGCGTATGCCCGCGAGTACAACGTGGGACGCTACTTCCTGGAGTCGCGGCTGATGCAGATCGCGCCGGTGCCGCAGGAGATGGTGCTCAACTACGTCAGCGAGCACGTCCTCGGCCTGCCGCGCTCGTACTAACGGCTGCGCCTGCGGCACTGCTGCGGCTGCG
>WRBL01000331.1 GCA_009784565.1 Streptosporangiales bacterium
GCGCTGCTGTTCGTGACCTTCTACGGTGATACCGCGGCCGAGTCCGAGGCCGCGCTGGACCGGCTGGAGGCGCGCTGGCGGGCGCACGGCCACGGCTACCACACCCTGCGGGCCGTCACCGGGGCCGCGCAGGCCGCGCTGCTGAAGGTCCGCGAGTCCGGGCTGGGCCTGCTCATGGCGGCGAGCAGCGGCGCCCGACGGCCGCTGGCCTTCATCGAGGACACCGCCGTCGACCCGTCCCGCCTGGCCGAGTACACGGCCCGGCTCCGGCGGATCCTGGACGCCCGCGGCCTGACCGCCGGCTTCTACGGGCACTGCTCGGTCGGCTGCCTGCACATCCGCCCGTTCATCGACCTCAGCGTGGACGGGCAGGCGGAGGTGATGCGGTCCGTGGCCGAGGAGGTCCGCGAACTGGTCACCGAGTTCGGCGGCGCCAACTCCAGCGAGCACGGCGACGGGCTCGCCCGCAGCGAGTTCAACCAGCGGGTCTTCGGCGACGAACTGTACGAGGCGATGCGGGAGACCAAGCGGGTGTTCGACCCGGACGGCCGGATGAACCCGGGGAAGATCGTGGACGCGCCGTCGATGACCGAGCACCTGCGGGACGCGGGCGTCGGCGCCCCGCCTCCGCACGCGACCCGGCTCTCGTTCGCCGGCCAGCGCGGGATGTTCGGCGCCGCCGACCGCTGCATGAACATCGGGCTGTGCCGCAAGTCCTCCTCCGGCGTGATGTGCCCGTCCTACATGGCCACCCGGGAGGAGGAGCACTCCACCCGGGGCCGGGCCAACGCCCTGCAGCGTGCCCTGTCGGCACCCGACCCGCGCGCCGCGCTCGCGGACGACCGGCTGCACGGCATCCTCGACCTGTGCCTGGAGTGCAAGGCCTGCAAGAGCGAGTGCCCGCTCGGCGTCGACATGGCGTCGCTGAAGACCGAGGCGCTGGCCGCCCGCCACGAGCGGTACGGCGTCCCGCTGCGCTCCCGGGCGTTCGGCTCGATCCGGACGCTGAACCGGCTCGGCGCGGCCGTCGCCCCGCTGGCGAACCTGGTCTCCGGCCTGCGCCCGGCCCGGCGGGCCGCGGAGCGCTGGGCGGGCATCACCGCTGCCCGGCCGCTACCCCGGTTCGCCGCCGAGGACCTGCGCCGCTGGGCGAAACGGCGCACGCCGCCCGTCGCGGCCGGGGCTCCCGCCGGCGAGGTGATCTTCCTGGCCGACTCCTTCACCACGTTCACCGAGCCGTCCGCCGGACGGGCCGCCATCGAACTGCTGGAGCGCGCCGGACACCGGGTCCGGTTCTTCGGCACCGGATGCTGCGGGCGGGCCAGCCTGTCCAAGGGGCTGGTGGAGAGTGCCCGGAAGAACGCCGAGGACATGGTCTCCCGCCTGGCCGGCGCGGCCGGGCAGGGGGTGCCGATCGTCGCCGTGGAACCGTCGTGCCTGATGACCCTCCGGGACGAGTACCTGTCCCTGCTGCCCGGCGATCCCCGGGCCCGGGCCGTCGCGGACGCCACGCGACTGCCGGAGGAACTCCTGCTCGACGCGATCGCCGACGGGCGGCTGGCCCTGCCGGACGACAATCCGGTCAGCGGCCGCCGGGTGCTGTTCCACGGCCACTGCCACCAGAAGGCCCTCGCCGGCACCGGCGCGACGGTGTCCCTGCTGCGGGCCATTCCGGGCGCCGAGGTCTCCGAGGTGGACGCGGGATGCTGCGGGATGGCCGGGTCGTTCGGCTACGAGGCCGAGCACTACGACCTGTCCATGCGCATCGGCGGGCTGCGGCTCTTCCCCGCCGTCCGGGCCGAGGACGCCGGGACGCTCGTCGCGGCCACCGGCGTGTCCTGCCGCCAGCAGATCGCCCACGGCACCGGGCGCGACGCCCGCCATCCGCTGGAGATCGTCCGGGACGCGCTGGCCGACGGCTGACCCGGCCGACCCGGCCGCCCGCGGCCCCCGGTTATGATGCCGATCACCGGGGACCGCGAGACCAGGGAGGCCGCAGTGACCAGCACGCAGCCGGACGTACCCGACAACACCGCCGTCCGGACAGCGCTGTGGCGGGCGCTGCACACCGAGGTGGATAAGGCGCCGCCGGTCCTGGACGACACGGTCGGGCTGCGGCTGGCGGACCCGCCCGCCGGGTGGCGGGACCGGGGCGACATGCACCCCCGCGGCACGGCCGGGTTCCGGGCCTCGATCGTCGCGCGGGCCCGGTTCATCGAGGACCTGGTCCTGGCCGAGGCCGCTCACGGCACCCGGCAGTACGTCATCCTCGGGGCGGGCCTGGACACGTTCGCCCAGCGGCACCCCGAGGCCGGCGAGAAGGTGACCGTCTTCGAGGTCGACCAGCCCGAGACCCAGGCCTGGAAGCGCCGTCGGCTGGAGGACCTCGGCTACGGCGTCCCGGACTGGCTGCGGCTGGTGCCGACCAACTTCGAGACCGATGACGCCTGGCTGCGACAGCTCGCCGCCGCCGGGTTCGACCCGGCCCGGCCCGCCGTGATCGTCTCCACCGGCGTGTCCATGTACCTGTCGAAGGAGGCGAACGCGATCACACTGCGGCAGGCCGCGAAGCTGGCCCCCGGTTCGGTCTTCGCCATGTCGTTCCTGCTCCCGGCCGAGCTTCTCGACCCGGCCGACCGGCCCGGCCTGGAGATGTCCTCGAAGGGCGCGGCGGCGTCCGGCACCCCGTTCGTCAGCTTCTTCACCCCGGACGAGGTCACGTCCCTGGCGGTCGAGTGCGGGTTCCGGACCGCCGAGCACGTGTCCGGCATGACGCTCGCCGACCGTTACTTCGCCGGCCGGAGCGACGGCCTGCGCCCGTCCACCGGCGAGGACCTCCTCATCGCCCGGACCTGATCCGGGGCGGGAATTTCCCGCAGAACCAGACCTGCTCCACCCTGGTGCTGACCTTCTCGGCGAACGGGTCCTCAAGGCAGTGGCTCCTGATGGCCCGCACCCTCGGGTCATCGCCGCGCGGGTCGTCCGGCCCCGGGACCAGCGCGTACGTGATCTTTCCTTGAACCACCGCCTTGGTCACCTGCGCCGCGGTCGGCCAGGGAGCCACTCCAGTGAAACCCCCGATGGGCAGCACGCGCCTGGTCCCGCCGACCACCAGATTGCTGGCGGCCGCGCTGCTGTACACCGCCACCTTCTGGCCCGGCGGCACCTGGCCGTTCTGCTCCCGCCCGTCCTGCTGAAGGCGCTTCCACAGGGCTGGCGTCATCCTCGGGACGATCGTGCCCCCGTACCCGGGGTATTCCAGACGCGCGGCCAGGGACGCCCGTGACGGCTCGGCGAACGTCCCGGCCGAAGTCAGCAGCGGGTCGAACGGTCCGGCGTGGCGCGCGAACGCCCAGCCGTCCGCGATAACCGGTCCGGCCAGTCCCGCCGCCGCCGTCAGCATGAGCAGGACCCGGGCCGTCATGGTCCCGGCCCGCCCCGGCCCGGACTCGGCCCGGCGGGCGAGCACGGCCAGGGCCACGGCGGCACCGCCGGCGACCAGCGCGACTCCGCCGGCGGCGGCCCCCGCCCAGCGCCAGGGCGGGGCGGCCTCGGTCAGCACACAAGCCGAGGCCAGCGCCGCCACGGAGACGCCGGCGGCGAGCGCCAGCGGCCTGCCCCGCAGCCGGGCCAGGCCCAGCGCGCACAGCGCCGCGATAGCCGGGGAAAGGATCGCGAAGTAGTACGCCTGCACGTACCGGCTGACGCTGAACACGACCGCCATCACCAGCAGCCACAGGCCCCAGGCCAGAAGCGGGGCGAGCCCCCGGCGCCGCTCCTGGCCCCGGGTCCGGGCCGCGGAGACCACGGCGACGACCGCGACCGCGAGCGCGGGCAGCAGCAGCCATCCGGTGAGCTGCGCGACGGGCGCGGTCAGCAGCCGGTCCCAGGACGGGTGCGACTGGGACACCGGCGACGTGAAGGCGACCTGGGACCGCCGCAGGTAGGCCAGAGACGCGGCCGACGGCTTCGCCAGGTAGTGCAGCCCGAAGAGCTGGGCGGCCCCGCTGCCGAACCGGATCAGCCCGTTGTAGACGAAGACCTGCTCGAACACCGAGTTGTGCGTGCTGCCGTCGGCGTACGGGCGGCTCGTGGCGGGGGTCAGCGCGACGAAGACCATCCAGGCCAGCGAGACGACCGCCAATACCGGTGCGGCCAGGGCCAGCCGGCCCGCCCGGGACCACAGTCCTCGGGGACCGCACGCCAGGTACACCAGCGCGAAGATCCCGGCCAGCAGCCACGCCTCGGCCATCTTGACCTGGAAGGCGATACCGGCCCACAGCGCGGCCAGCAGCAGCCAGCGCAGTCGCCCGGTATCGATGGCCCGCAGGGCCGCGTCCGCCATCAGGACCGCGAGCAGCACGAACAGCGGGTCGCCCAGGTTGCTGTGCGCCGACGTGATGACAACCGGGCTGATCGCGAAGAGCCCGGCGGCAACCAGGCCCGCGACGGGCCCGGCCACGCGGCGCACCGAGAAGAACAGCACGACGACGGCCAGTACCGACCAGACAACCTGCGGCAGGATCATTGCCCAGACTGACAGCCCGAATGCCCGCACCGACAGGGCCTGCGCCCAGAACGGCCCGGGCAGCTTATCCAGGGTGATCAGACCGTTCGGATCGAAGCTGCCGTACAGGAAGTCGTGCCAGTTCCCCGCCATGCTGCGCACGCCCGCCGCGTAGAACGCTTCCAGGCCGTCACTCGTGATGCCCCAGGCGTCGGCGACCGCGGCGCCGACCGTGATCACCAGCAGCGCCGCGTACGGCCAGAGTCTCCCGCTTTCCCCGTTTTTCTTCATAGGAAATCAAGAGTCCCGGAAACCGCACGCGGACGCTATGGATTTATGTCACGAATTAACGGCAGAGCGTCAGGAGTCGGCGCCGAGGGACTGGAGTTCGGCCTGGACTCGGAGTTCGTGGGCTTCGGCGTCCCGGCGGGCCTTGCGGGGGTTCCAGCGGCCGGACAGGAGCCACACCGTGGGCAGGAACACGACCTGCCCGGTGGCGCATGCCCACAGCCAGTCCCGCCGCTGGCCGTCGGTCACCGACGCCAGGGACGGCACCACGACCGGCACGATCAGCAGGAAGATCACCACCGCCGCCCAGACGATCCAGCTCCACACGGCGAGGCCGGTCCCGGTCAGTTCCGGGTTCCGCCGCTCGACGGTCTCGGTGAAGGCGGCCATCCACGGCCCGAACGCCACCCCGAGGCAGACCGCCAGCAGGCTGACCATCAGCGCGTACATCCCGTACGGCGTCGCCCGCCCGAGGTCCGCCAGCACCACCGTCGACGCGATCGCGCCGACGGCCCCGGCCACCATGAACGGCTTGCGGACCCCGGTCGCGTCCGAGGCGATCCCGGCCAGCAGCAGGGCGGCCCCGGCGAACGCCCAGAGCCAGACGCCCAGGCTGTTCGCGGACGCCAGCGAGAAGCCGCGCACCGTGGCGAAGTACGAGGGGAAGAACACCACCGCGGTGTAGTAGACGAGCAGCAGCACCGCGCACCCGAACGCCGGGACGATCACGTCCGGGCGCAGCACCCGCCGCCACGGATGGTCTCCGGCGTCCTCCGGGTCGAGGCCCCGGGCCCGTGCCTCGGCCACCGTCCGCTCCCGCAGCGCCTTCTTCATCCGTTCCCGCAGCCCCGGGGAGAATTCCTTCAGGAACAGCACCGAGAGGAGCCCGGCGACCAGGCCCGCGATCCCGGCGATGACGAACTGATCCCGCCACGGGTGCAGGTGGCCCAGGGTCAGGCTGGAAACCACGGCCACCACCAGGCTGCCGGCCACCGGGCCGAGTGCCCACAGGCCCATCGCCGATGCCCGGCCGAGCCGCTGCGCGAAGTCCCGGACCAGGGCCGGGGTGGCCACGAGGATCACGCCGCCGATGTAGCCGATGACGCCGAAGACGATCGCGAACGACCACTTGCCGGTGGCGTTGGTGATCCCGAACAGGGTGAGCACGCCGTTGGCCATCAGGCCGTAGGCGATCAGGTTGGCCCGTCCCCACCGGTCGGCCACGCCCGCGGCCAGCGAGCCGAGAGCCCCGGCCGCGCACGCCACGGCGACGGTATACACGTAGAACCGGAAGGTCATGCCGAGCCCGGCGATAATGGCGGGGGCCACCGCCGCGGCCACGTAGAACTCGTAGAAGACAATGACCGCCGCCAGCACGACGAGGGTCAGGTAGGCCGCGCGGGTTGACGTGTCCGGATAATCCGCGAGATGACGTCTCCACAACATTTGTCGCATTAAATCCGCTTTCAGTCGTTTGAAACCCACTACCCCGGGCCTGGGGATAAATGCAATCGCCGGAACGGCTGTCGGGGCAACCGTTCCGGCGATCCATTTCGGTAAAGAATCGGATAAAGAGTGGCTCACTTCGCGAGGGACTTCAGTTCCTCCTGAACCTGGCGCTCGTGTTCCTCGGCGTCCTGCCGCGCCTTGCGGGGGCTCCAGCGGCCGGCCATGGTGAGGATGAACGGCAGGAAGACCACCATGCCCGCGACGCAGACCCACCACCATTCCTTCCACTGGCCCGGGGCCTCCGCCGCCGCCGACTCCACGGCCGGGCCGTGCGCGGTCAGGTAGGCCAGGTCGGACTTCGGGATCGTGGCGGTCGCCTTGAGCCGGCCCGTCGCGACGGTCGGGCTGACCTTGAACGCGGTCGCGATCTCGCCGATGGCCTTGGTCGCGGCGGCGGTGTCGGCCGGGTTGGCCTGCAGCGCGGCCAGGCTGCCGGCGTCGACCGCCTTGAGCGTGGCCAGTTCCGGCGCGTACTTCTGCGAGATCGTCGCGACCTGCGTGCCGTAGGTGACCAGCGGGGTCATCGAGTTGATCACGAACGGCAGGATGAAGACCGAGACCGCGATGACGACCCGGATGATCCAGCCCCAGACGGCCAGGCCGGTGGCGGTCAGCGCCGGGTTGTGCTTCTCGACGGTCTCGGTGAAGC
>WRBL01000332.1 GCA_009784565.1 Streptosporangiales bacterium
AGGCCGCGCTGCCCGCCGGCCGGCCGGTCGTCGTCAAGACGTCCGGGATGGGCTGGGAGGACCTGGTGGTCGCCGTCGCCGTGCACCGGCAGGCGGGCCTGGCCGCGGGTGGTCAGTAGGCGGACTCTTCCCGTACTCCGCGGGAATGTCGTTGGCCCTGGGCGCAAGGCCGTTGGCGCAGAACGCCATGTCGCCCGGCGACGCGCGTCAGGCGTCCAGCGAGCCGCGAAGGAAGTCGCTCAGTTCGGCGTCGGTGAGGTCGCCCGCTTCCCGGGAGGGCAGCCTGATGGTGGCCTTCCCGCTGAGGAAGTCCGGGTGCCGGGAGGTGAATCCCGCACTCCGCTCCCTGTCCCACCCGTAGATCGACACCCCGTGCTGCCACACCCCGACATGCAGCTTCCGGTCGCCGACCCGGTACGTCGGCATCCCGTAGGACAGCGTGAGGCCCGCCTCGGGGTACGCCTCCAGGATCAGCCGGTGCACCCGGTCGAACAGCGGGCGGTGCTCGGCGGCGATCCCGTCGACGTAGTCCCGCACGTCAGCTTCCATACGACGCATTCTGATCTCCCCCGCCCTCCCCGCGACGGACCGCCGCCGCGCCGCGTGTCCGTGCGGCGGTCTCAGGAGGCGTCGGTGGGGCCGAGGCGGCCGCGGAGGGTCGCGGCGAAGTCCTCGGCACGGGCGAGTTGGACCCGCAGTTCCTCGATCTTCTTCGCGGCGGCGTGCTCGTAGGCCCGCACCCGTTCCAGGAGGGCGTCGCGTTCGGCCGGGGTGGTGTCCGGTGCGTCGAGACGGTCGGTGAGGGACAGGAGGTCGCGCATCTCGTCCAGGGTGAAGCCGAGCGGCTTCATCCGCCGGATGACCATGAGCCGGGCGACGTCGGACTCGGTGTAGAGGCGGAAGCCGCCCTGGGACCGGGCGGAGGGCGTGACCAGGCCGGTCTCCTCGTAGTGCCGGATCGTCCGCAAGGACAGCTCGGTCCGTTCCGCGACCTCGCCGATCTGCATGTGCCTGCTGTCCATGGCCGCGTCCGGGCCCCTTCCCGACTCTGGGATGCCGCGCCCGGCCCGCCGAACCCTACCCTAACGTTAGGGTAGAGTTGCCGGCGTCGAGGGCGGCCCTGCCTTCCTCCGACATTGTGCGGGCATCGGCGCCCGCCCGTTGCCGTGTCGGGGCCTTCCCCCGGCCGTGCCCGAGCACGACAAGGTCCCCTGGTCTTGCAGACATCCTCCTCATCCTCTGCTGCCCGTATGCCCGCCTGGCTGCCCGCTCGCCTGCGCCACTCCCCCAGGCCGCCCTGGCCGGCCCCGAAGGTGCTCCGCACCGAGGCGCTGGCCGGCCTCGTGGTGGGCCTGGCGCTGATCCCCGAGGCGATCTCCTTCTCCGTCATCGCCGGCGTCGACCCGAAGATCGGGCTGTTCGCCGCGTGCACGATGGCGATGGTCATCGCCTTCGCCGGCGGGCGCCCGGCGATGATCTCGGCCTCCACCGGAGCCGTCGCCCTGGTCGTGGCCCCCGTCGCCCGCCAGCACGGTCTGGGCTATCTGATCGCCACCGTGATCCTGGCCGGCGTCTTCCAGGTGGTGCTCGGCTCGCTCGGGGTGGCCAAGCTGATGCGGTTCGTGCCGCGTTCGGTGATGGTCGGCTTCGTCAACGCGCTGGGCATCCTGCTGTTCACCGCGCAGATCCCCAACCTGCACGACGTTCCCTGGGCGGTGTACCCCCTGGTCGTGGCGGGCCTGGCGTTGATGGTGCTCTTCCCGCGCCTGACCAAGGCCGTGCCGGCGCCCCTGGTCGCGATCGTCGTGCTGACCGTGGTCACCGTGGCGGCCGGCATCGCGGTGCCGACCGTCGGCGACAAGGGCGAGCTGCCCTCCTCGCTGCCGGTGCCGGGGCTGCCGGACGTGCCCTTCACCGTCCACACGCTGACCGTCATCGCGCCGTACGCGCTGGCGATGGCGCTGGTCGGGCTGATGGAGTCGCTGATGACCGCCAAGCTCGTCGACGACCTCACCGACACCCCCTCCGACAAGACCCGCGAGTCCGTCGGGCAGGGCATCGCCAACATCGTCACCGGGTTCTTCGGCGGCATGGGCGGCTGCGGGATGATCGGCCAGACGATGATCAACGTCAAGAGCGGGGCCCGCACCCGGCTGTCGACGTTCCTGGCCGGGTTCTTCCTGCTGGTCCTGTGCATCGTCCTGGGGCCGGTCGTCTCCCACATCCCGATGGCCGCGCTGGTCGCCGTCATGGTGCTGGTGTCCGTCGGCACCTTCGACTGGCACTCCGTCAGGCCCGCGACCCTGAAGCGGATGCCGGTCGGCGAGACCGTGGTGATGGCCGTCACCGTCGCCGTGGTCGTGGCCACCGGCAACCTGTCCGTCGGCGTCGTCGTCGGCACGCTCACCGCGATGGTCGTCTTCGCGCGCCGGGTCGCCCACCTGACCCAGGTCACCGCCGTCACCGACCCCGACGGCGGCCAGGTCGTCTACGCCGTCACCGGAGAGCTGTTCTTCGCCTCCGCCAACGACCTGGTCCACCGGTTCGACTACGCCGGCGACCCGCCGAAGGTCGTCATCGACCTCACCGACGCGGGCGTCTGGGACGCCTCCTCCGTCGCGGCCCTCGACGCGGTCACCACCCGGTACGCCGCCCGCGGCAAGACCGTGGAGATCGTCGGCCTCGACCAGCACAGCGCCCGGATGCACGCGACCCTCAGCGGCGAACTCACCGCCGGCCACTGACGCCGTCCGCCCCACCGGGGCGGCCCCGCAGGGGAGTTCCCTCCGGGGCCGCCCGGCCGCTCTCAGCTGTTGGTGATCCGGAGGGCGAACGGGAAGTCGTCGCCGTTCGGGTTGCGGTCGGGAAGGTCGATCTCCACCCCGGAACCGGTGAGCCGGAAGGGCAGCTTGTGTCCTTCCGCGCCCAGCAGCCTGATCTGCGAGTGGGCGTCGATCGGCAGGTCCGCCGGCACGGTGAGCAGCGCGCCGGGCCAGTTCAGGCCCAGGACGTTGAACGAGCCGTCGGAGACGGTGTAGCGCAGGTCGCCGTCCGCGGCGCGGCTCCAGGGAACGGTGTCGAAGACGGCCGAGCCGTTGGTGTCGAGCCACGCCCCGACGGCCAGCAGCCGCTCGGACTGCCAGGAGGCGATCGTCCCGTCGGCCTTCGGGCCGATGTTGAGGAGCAGGTTGCCGTTCTTGCTGACGATGTCGACGAGCAGCCGCACGATCTGCGGCGAGGACTTGATGGACGCCGGGTCCTCGTTGGTGTCGTAGCCCCAGGAGCGGCCCAGCGTCAGGCACGCCTCCCACTTGTCCGCCCGCAGCGAGTAGCTCGACTTGTCGCCCTCCAGGGTGGCGTAGTCCCGGTGACTGGCCTCGAAGCGGTCGTTGACGAGCACCTCCTTCGGATTCGGCCGCGACAGGGCCTGGTTGTAGTAGTAGGCGAGGATCTCGTTGCCGCGCCAGTCCATGTCCTGCGGCTTGAACGCCGGGCCGGCGCCGAGATCGGCGTGCCAGTGCTCGCCGTCGGCCCACAGCAGGTCCGGGTCGTAGCGTTCGACGAGCGTCTTCAGCATCACGTGCAGGTACTCGTCGACGTAGTTCTGGACCGGCTTGTACCCGGTGTAGGGGATCGGCGCCTTGGTGTACGGGTTCCACGGCGGCGTCTGCAGCGCGGGGTTGAAGAACTCGCCGAGCGAGTGGTAGATCCCGCGCTTGAGGTGGCTGGTGCGTGCGGCCTGGAACAGTTCCCCGACCAGGTCGCGCCCCGGCCCCATCATGACCGAGTTCCGGTCGGACGCGGAGTTGGGGAAGAGCTGGAAGCCGTCGTGGTGCTTGGAGGTGAGCACGAAGTAGCGTGCGCCGGCGCGCTCGATGAGGTCGATCCAGGCCCGCGCGTCGTAGTGCTCGGCCCGGAACTGCGGGATGAAGCGGTCGTAGTCGAAGTCGGCGCCGTAGGTCTGCAGATGGTGCTGGTACGTCTGGTCCGGCGAGCTGATGTGCATCGCGTACGAGTACCACTCCGCCGAGTGGTAGGCGGCGTCGGCGCCCCAGGCCGGGACGGAGTAGACGCCCCAGTGGATGAAGACGCCGAACTTCGCGTCGCGGTACCACGCGGGTGCGGTGTGCGCCGCCAGGGACGCGGAGGTCGCGACATAGGGACCGGGCGCCTGGAGCAACGGGGTCGCGGAGGCGGCGGTCGATGCGGAGGCGGTCTGCCGTCCCGCGAACGAGGCGAGCGCGGCGCCCGCGCCGATCGCGCCGGTCCGGTGGAGGAACCCGCGCCTGGTGACGTCGTATCGGGTCATGGAGGAAGTCCTCTCCGTCGTAGGTCCGGGGGGAGGCAGAGGTCCGATGACTTCCTAACAGGACGCCGTGAGCACGTCAATACTCGTTGCTGGGACGGAAAAGGGTTCGGGCAAGAAGTCGGCGCTGTGGGCGTTCACATGTGCGGGCATGAGACCTCCCGCAGCCTGGGGCTACGGGAGGGGAAACCCAGCCCAAGGAGGGCAATACCTCCGATGGATCGGCATCGCCCGGGGGCTGTTGCCGGGCGCGGGGCGAGTTCGCCCCCGCGGCATCGGGCGTTCAGCGGGACGGCAGGGCCGGGGTCTTCACCCGGTCGTCGACGGGGCGGAAGGCGCTGTTCGTGACGCAGCCCAGGTTCTGGTAGATGTTCACGTTCGTCTGCGGGTCCTGGCCGGCCCAGTGGTACTGGCACGCGCCCTCGATGAAGCGGCCCTGCACGCCGCCGGGGAAGTCGATCTCCTTGTTCCACAGGTACTGCGACTGGATGCCGGTCATCCGCGCGGTGGCGTTCACGTCGATCCCGCCCGGCGCCTGGATCGCGTACACCCAGCCGTCCTTCCCGCCGCCGGTGGCGAAGCCCTGCGCGACCCACCGGTCGCAACTCGTGCTCACATGCGCCGAGTTCTGGCCGCCGCCACCGATGATCCACTTGTTCAGCGGCGTCAGGTCCGTCCCCAGCGGCGTGAAGCCGCTCCGGAAGATCGCCTGCGGGTCCGGCCGGGTGTCGCCCCGCCACAGCGTGTTCACGTCGTGGCGCCAGTACCAGCCCTCGCGCAGCGCGGCCAGATCGACCTGCGGCCGCAGCGCGCGGTTCGTCGTCGTCTGCGTCCACTCCGACGACCGGTAGCCGCCCGTCGGGCCGCACGGCCCGGTGTCACGGATCTGCTCCGGGGTCCCCGGCAAAGGCTCCGTCGTCGCGCCCGCCGACGAGGCGAACGTCAGCGAAGCGACGACAAGCGAGGCAGCGGATGCGATCCGCAGCGCGGTCTTGAACATGGTCGGGCCAGCCCCTCACATCGACTCGATCGGCCCCGGTTTCCTAGCCCGGACACCCGCCCCGGGCACGCGGCCCCCGCCCTGATCACCCGCCGGCACCACAGCCTTCACCCTCCCGGCAGAGACCCCGTCAGGAGCGGCGCGGCACGTTCCGGCGTGGTGACCCGATCACGGCGGATGCCGGCGCTAGCGTGACCACCCTCCCGGCGGCGGGAGGGTGGCCACCTCGCGGCCGTCCCGCAACCACGGCGTCGGTCACAGCAGCGGAGCAGCGAGCACCATGGATGTCCTCTTCGTCACGAGCGTGGCCGCGGTCGTCGCCGACCCGCCGCGGAGCCGCAGGCTGTTCGTCGACCTGCTCGGCCTGCCCCTGGAGGGCGAGGGCGACGGCTACTGGTCCAGCGGGCACATCCCCGGCAGCAAGCACTTCGGCCTGTGGCCGCTCTCGCAGGCCGCGGAGGCGTGCTTCGGCACGCCCCGATGGCCGGCCGACCGCGTGGTCCCGCAGGCGTCGATCGAGTTCGAAGTGGCCGACGCCGCGGCCGTCGAGGCTGCCGCCGCCGAACTGCGGGACGCGGGCTTCGGCCTGCTGCACCCGGCCCGCACCGAGCCCTGGGGGCAGACGGTGGCCAGGGTCCTCACCTCGGACGGCCTGATCGTCGGGATCTCCTACGCCCCGGCCCTGCACGAGGACCCGCCCGCCTGAGCCCGCCCGCTGCCGCACGACGGCCGGCCCACCCGCCTGAGCGCCGCGAAGCCTGTCCCGGCAACGCGAGGCACTCATGTCCCGATGGGACATATGTCTCACCGGGAAATATGTCCCCCCGGGACATCGAGGCGTACCGTCGAAGACATGGACGCCGACGAACCTGAACCGGGCGGCTCCGCCGTTGCGGACCGGCGGCTGCTGCGGGCGCACCGCACCCGTGAGGCGCTGGCCACCGCCGCGGTCGACCTGATCCTGGAACGGGGCCTGGCCGCCACCACGGTGGAGGCCGTCGCCGAACGCGCGGACGTCACCCGGCGCACCTTCAGCCGGTACTTCACCGGCAAGGAGGACGCCGCCCTCGGCTTCGTCCGCGACGACGGCGAGCGGATCAACGCAGCGCTGCGCGCCCGGCCGGCGGGCGAACCGCCGCTGCTGGCCTACCGGCGGGCGGTCCGCGCCTGGCTGGCCGACCGCGACTCCCCCGCCCGGCACCTGCGCCCGCAGATGCGGCGGATCATCGGCCTCCTCGACCGGGAGCCCACCCTGTTCGCCGCCTACGAGCGCATCCGCGTCGACGCCCAGGACGAGTCGATCCGGATCATCGCCGACCGCCTCGGCACCGACGACCTCAGGGACCTGCGCCCGGCCGTCGTCGTGGAGGCGGCGGCGGGCGTGCTGACCGCCGCGCTGCGCGTCTGGGCCCGCGGCCCGGACGACCGGGACGGCCCGAACAGCGCGGACGGCTCCGCCGGCCCGAACCGCCCGAACCGCCCGGACACGGGGAAAACGGCCGCCGCCGACCTCGCGGACCTCGTGGAGCGGGCCTACGACGCACTGACCCGGGAGGCCGCCTCGGCGGCCGCCCACCGCACCACCGATCCATCACGCACCACCGA
>WRBL01000333.1 GCA_009784565.1 Streptosporangiales bacterium
ATGCCGCCACCACCGCCACCGCCCATGCCGCCGATGCCTCCGAGGAGGCCGCTCCCGCCCCCGCCTCCGGAACGCCGGGCGGCCGGTGACAGCGCCTCTCTCAGCACGTGGCGCAGGACGTCCTCGGGAACGGCACTCAGCCCGCTGACCGCGACTCCGAGCAGGGCCCCGGTCATGGCCACGGAGGCGTCCGGTGATTTCTTATCTTCCGCCGCGCGGCCTGGTACCGGTTTCAGGGCCGCGGCACCGCGTGCGGTCGGCCGGACGACACGGTCCGGGACCTTTCTCACCAGCACGATGCCTTCCATGAGCGCGACGATGAGGAAACCGATCAGGTTCCCGGTGGGCCGTCCGTTGCTGAGCCCCTCGACGAGCCGCGCGATGCCGAGCCCGAGCAGCGCGACCACGAGGATGACGGTGACGGCGCGCGGCACGGATTCCCAGACGGCCGGGCCGACGAGGCCTTCGGACTCCAGCTTCTGGCGCAGCCGCCGGACCCCGGGCGACTGCGCGATCCGCCTTGCGCCGCCGAGGACCGTGCCGGAGGTGGGGAAGTCCTTCGCCGTGATCCCGAGTACCTTCGCCGTCTGCGTAGCGGCCCAGGCATCGCGGTCGCTGACCGAGGCGAACTGGGAACTGGAGACCCGAAGCGCCCCGGACGTGGCCAGTTCGGTGAGCGCGACCAGGGCGACCCGGTCCGGGCCGCCCTTGAGATACGCGGCCTGGAAGGGGCCGAGGTCACGTCTGGTCCCGCGAGGCCGCGGCTCCCGGGCGAGCGCCTTGGACAGGCCAAGCGGGATCAGGGCCGCGATGGCCATCGCGGCGAGGTAGACCCAGAGAAACTGCGGGCCAGAAAGCCCCCAAGGTTGCCCCATGTCAACAAATACGAGCATAAATTCTGTGCGCGCACAAGACCCGTCTCGTAGGCCAGCACCACCGCCTGCACCCGGTCGCGCAGCCCGAGCTTGCCCAGGATGCGCCCGACGTGGGTCTTGACCGTCGCCTCGGAGACGAACAGGCGCTGCGCGATCTCCGCGTTCGACCGTCCGGCCGCGATCTGGACCAGGACTTCGAGTTCCCGCTCGGTCAGCTCCGAGAGCTGCTCCGGGCTCCCGGGAACGGCGGCCGCCTCTCCGGCCGCGGCCCGGCCGGCCGGGGGCGCGGGGGCTTCTCCCGGGACGAGCAGCGGCACGAACCGGTCCAGCAGTCGTTTCGTGGTCGACGGGGCGACGACGGAATCCCCGGCGTCAACGGCCCGGATAGCGAACAGCAGCTCGGTCGGCGGCACGTCCTTGAGCAGGAACCCGCTGGCCCCCGCCTTGAGCGCGGCGTACGCGTACTCGTCGAGGTCGAAGGTGGTGAGCATGAGCACCCGGGGCCGCGGCCCGGCGGCGCAGATCTGCCGGGCCGCCGCGACACCGTCCAGCCGCGGCATCCGCACGTCCATCACGAGCACGTCGGCCTCGCCCCGGCGAGCGAGCTCGACGGCGGCGCGGCCGTCGGAGGCCTCCCCGGTGACCGTCATGTCGGGCTGGGAGTCCAGCACCATTTTGAACCCGGCCCGCACCAGTTCCTGGTCATCGGCCAGCGCGACCCGGATCATGTGGCCTCCGCCCGGGCGGAGGCCACCGGCAGGGACGCCGTCACGCGCCACCCGCCGCCGGGCCGCCCGCCCGCGGCCACCGTGCCGCCGTAGGTCTCCACCCGCTCCCGCATCCCCAGCAGTCCGTGCCCGGCCCCGTCGGTGCCGGAACCGGGCCTGGAGCCGCGTCCGTCGTCGGTCACCTCGACCACCAGCACGTCCTCGCGGAACCTCAGGCGCACCGAGGCGGTGGCGGCGGGCCCGCCGTGCTTGCGGGCGTTGGTGAGGGACTCCTGCACGATCCGGTAGGCGGCGAGCGCGGGCCCGGCGGCCAGCTCGCGCGGCACCCCCTCGACGGCGAACGACACCGGCAGCCCGGCCGCCCTTGTCTGCTCCAGGAGGCCGGCCACCTGTTCGATACCGGGCTGCGGCGCCAGTTCGGCCCGGGAGTCAGGACCGGAGTCCGACGACCGCAGCACGCCGAGCAGGCCGCGCATCTCCTGCAGCGCCTGGCGGCCGGTGCTCGCGATCGTTTCCAGGGCTTCCCGCGCGCGGTCCGGTGCGGAATCCAGCGCGTACCCGGCCCCGTCGGCCTGCACGACCATGACGCTCACGTTGTGCGCGACGACGTCGTGCAGTTCCCGGGCGATCCGGGCCCGCTCGGCCGCCGCCGCGATCTGGGCCTGCGCGTCCCGTTCCCGTTCCAGGCGCGCCGCGCGCTCCTCCAGGGCCTGGTAGTAGCCGCGCCGCCAGCGCATCAGGTCGCCGAGCAGCCACGCGCTCAGGGCGGGCCCCGCGAACACGGCCGAGATCTCCCCCAGCGTGTACCCCGAGTCGATGTCGTGCACCGGGGACCAGACCGCGATGGCGGCGGCGGACCCGAGCAGGCAGACGCCCAGCCCGGCGAAGGACAGCCGCCGGGGCCGGTAGACCGCCAGGGTGTAGAGCATCACCACGACGGCCAGGTCCGCGAAGATCGGCCTCGGCAGCAGCAGCACCTGGAGGCCGCCGATCACGATGACGGCGGCGAACGCGCCTGCCGGGTACCGGCGGCGCAGGGCGACCGGGATCACCAGGCCGACGGTGAACGCCGCGAACTGAGCCGTGTACCGGGGCGCGATGAGGTTGAGCATGCCCAGGCCGGCCCCGCCGAGGAGCACCGCCAGCGTGCTGTCCACCAGGACCGGCCAGCGCCGAAGCCAGGCATAGAACGCTTGCACGCCCTAAAGGGTACGCGGGGCCGCCCGGCGGGCCCGCGTACCCGGAGAATCCGTGCGCCTAGTCCGCGCCGAGGAACCGCGTGGCCGCCGGCGTCTCCGACGAGGCCGTCACCCGGTAGGCCTTCCCGTCCGGCCGGTCGGAGACGAACTCGGCCGCCTCGTCGTCGACGAAATGCGCGGCGACCCCGTCGTCGCAGGCGATTCCGGCCTCCAGGGAACCGTCGGCGACCAGCCGCCGGTACAGGGGCCGCCGTTCCGGCTCGGAGTGATAGTGGGGGCAGAAGCTTCCGGGAAGCATCCCCATCCCGTCGGTGAACGGCCGCAGCCGGGTCCCGAACGAGTCGGTGGTCCCCCCGGAGAACCAGCAGATTCCCCCCGCGGACGAGCCCGCCAGGATGATCCCCGCATGCCAGGCCTTGCGGAGGATGTCGTCGATGCCGTGGACCCGCCACACCGCCATCATGTTGGCGACGCTCCCGCCGCCCACGAAGATCACGTCCTGGGACAGGAGGAGGTCCTCGGGGTCGGAGACGTTCGGCATCGGGAACAGGGCCAGGTGCCGTACTTCCGCCGCCGCGTCCGCGAGCCGGTCATAGAACCGGACGTACCCGGCCGGGTCGTCTCCGGTGGCGGTATTCATCACGCACACCCGGGGCCGGGGACCCCCGGCCAGTTCCAGTGTGTAACGCACCTGCAATGGGACATCACTCTGAGGCATGAGCATGCCACCCCCGACGGCCAGGACATGCCGTCGCCCGTCTGCTGCCATGCCGTGACCGTAACGGCCTTCCGCCCGGGCCGCAATTCCGTGCCACGCGATACTCCTGTTTCCCTGGGCAACCGGTGGCATCACCCTCCGAAGTGGCCGTCAGGTAGACAATCCGCCGCTCGGGGGTGAAGCATCGCGGCCGACGGTGCAGGATGGAGTCATGACGGAAACTCGAGTCATGACCGAAGACCTGCGGCTCGCTATCGAGCGCAGCGGGTACTACCCCGGACTGGTGACCGACGCGGTCCACTTCGCGCTGGGCGCGGAGCCAGTCACTGCCTTCTTCGTGCATCATGACGCGATCTTCGACCCCGGGATGGAGGTGCGCCGGCACATGAGCGTGCTGGCGCTGACCCCGACCCGGCTGGTCTACTCGCACACTGACGAGCACCCGGCGGACGAGCCGGGCACCCGCCCGCGCGCGGAGACCAGCACCGAGGCGATCCGCTTCTCGCGGGTGTCGTCGGTGGCGCTGACCCGGGTGGTGCAGGACCCGGCGTCCTACGTGCCGGGCGTCACCGTGCCCGCCGAGGTGATGCTGACGATCGGCTGGAACGTCCTGTCCCACCTGGAACTGGAGCCCGCGCACTGCGGCGACGAGAGCTGCGAGGCCGATCACGGGTACCTCGGCACGGTCACGGCGGACGACCTGACCCTGCGGGTCAGCGAGGCGGCCGACGGGCAGGACGCGGTCCGTCAGCTGATGCAGTTCGCCACGGCCCTGTCGGACGCCACCGCCCGCGCGGCCGGCTAACCCGTTAGAGTTCCCTTACACAGCAGAACGAGGGCAGCAGGCGCACCGACGAGCGAGGATTCTCCATGACGACGCGCGAGCCGAAAATCAGCCCGATCGTCCCGTCCTACGGCGAGAGCACGCTCGCCGACCTGGCGGCGTCCCTGCTGGCCTCGCTCGCGCCGGACACGGGCGGCAACGTGCTGGGGCTGCCGCCGGTGCCCCGGGCCTGCCTGCTCATCGTGGACGGCCTGGGCTGGGAACTGCTGCGGGCCCATCAGGCGGCGGCACCGTTCCTGTCCGAGCTCGCGTTCAACTCAACCCCGCTGACCTGCGGGTTTCCCGCGACCACGGTGACGAGCCTGTCGTCGCTCGGCACGGGCGTGCCGCCGGGCCAGCACGGCATGCTCGGCTACCAGGTGGGGATCCCGGGCGAGAACCGGCTGCTCAACGGCCTGCGCTGGCCCGATGACGTGGACCCGGCCGCGTGGCAGCCCGGCCCCACGGTGTACGAGCGGGCGGCCGGGGCCGGGATCGACGCGGTCCACGTCGCCGAGCCTCGTCTGCGCGATACCGGGCTTTCGCGGGCCGCGGTGCGCGCCCCCGGGTTCCGCGGGGCGCGGTCGCCGGGCGCGCTGGCCGCCGAGGCCGTCAGCGCCCTTCACGACTCCGAACGGATCATGGTGACCGCCTATCACGACCAGCTTGACGGCACGGGTCACCAGTACGGGACCGCGTCGGATGCCTGGGCCTTCCAGCTGTCCCACGTGGACCGGATCGCCGAGCACATCGCGGGTTCCCTGCCGCCGGAGTCGATGCTGTATATCACCGCCGACCACGGCATGGTCGACGTGGCGGAGGAGGACAAGGTCGATTTCGACACGATCCCGGAGCTGTCCGACGGCGTGCGGCTGCTCGCCGGCGAAGCGCGGGCCCGGCACGTGTACGCCGAGCCCGGCGCGGCCGCCGACGTGCTGGCCCGGTGGCAGGAGGTTCTCGGCGACCGGGCCTGGGTGGTGTCCCGGGACGAGGCGGTTTCCGGCGGCTGGTTCGGCTCCGTGGACCCGGCGATGGCCGGCCGGATCGGGGACGTGGTCGCGGCCGCCACGGGGAACACGGCGGTGGTCGCCACTGAGGCCGAGCCGCTGGAATCTAAGCTGATCGGCATGCACGGCTCCCTGACCGCGGCCGAGCAGCTGGTGCCCTTTCTGTCCTTCGCCTCCCCCTGAGAAGAGTCCGCGATGCCCGCCAAGTCCCCGCTGATCACTGTTTCCGACCTGTCCGCGCTGCTGGAGCCGGGGCCGCCGGTCCCGGCCGTGCTGGACGTCCGGTGGAGCCTGGGCGGGCCGCCCGGCATCGAGGACTACCGGGCCGGCCACGTCCCCGGGGCGGTGTTCACCGACATGAACACGGACCTGGCCGCCCCGCCCGGCGAGGGCGGCCGGCATCCGATGCCCGCCGTCGCCGACTTCGAGGCGTCCATGCGCCGTCTCGGCGTGAGCGACGGCCGTCCGGTGGTCGTCTACGACGGCGCCGCCTCCACCGCCGCCGCGCGGGCCTGGTGGCTGCTGCGCTACTTCGGGCACACCGACGTCCGGGTGCTGGACGGCGGTTACCGGGCCTGGGAGCAGGCCGGGCTTCCGGCT
Organism: Streptosporangiales bacterium; assembly: GCA_009784565.1. Classification (GTDB taxonomy): domain Bacteria; phylum Actinomycetota; class Actinomycetes; order Streptosporangiales; family Streptosporangiaceae; genus Trebonia. The sequence goes on from WRBL01000333.1 coordinate 5,951, forward strand.
GAGGAAGGTTCCGGCTCCGCCGCCGGGCCCGGAGACTTCACCGCCCGTCCCGGGCACCTGCCGCTGCTGGACGCCGGGGGCGCCGCCGCCCTGGCCAGGTCGGGAGTGCTGCTGGACGCCCGCGCGGGGGAGCGGTACCGCGGCGAGACCGAGCCGGTTGACCCGGTGGCGGGGCACATTCCCGGCGCGGTCAGCGCGCCCACCACGGAGAACGTCGCCGAGGACGGGACGTTCCTGCCGAAGAAGAAACTCCTCGCCCGGTTCAAGGCCCTCGGGGCCGGCGGCGCGTCCGAGGTCGGCGCGTACTGCGGCTCCGGCGTCACGGCCGCCCATGAGGTGCTCGCGCTGTCGCTGGCCGGGATCCCGGCCGCCCTGTACGCCGGGTCCTGGTCGGAATGGGTCACCGACCCGTCCCGGCCGGTCGAGACGTCCTGACCTCCGTGGAGGGCCGGGACCCGGTGTTCGTCCTGTGCGCGGGCCGGTCCGGTTCGACGCTGCTCCGGTTCCTGCTGGACAGCCATCCCGAGCTGACCTGCCCGCCGGAGACCCGGATCCCGTGGCTGTGCACGCAGGTGTCGCAGGCCTGGTCGGTCATCGAGGCGGTGCCGCTGGGAGGCGAGACGCCGGGCGGCGGCCCCGAGTTCCCCGAACCGGTGATCGAGGGCCTGCACCGCAGCTTCGATCCCATGATCGCCTCGGCCCTCGAGCGGTCGGGGAAGCGGCGCTTCTGCGACAAGAGCCTCGGCGCCGCCCTGCATTCGCGGCTGCTGCGCGCGATCTGGCCGGGGGCCCGGTTCATCAGCCTGTACCGCCACCCGATGGACGTCATCGGCTCGGGTATCGAGGCGGCGCCGTGGGGCCTG